>CAZXCW010000078.1:0-11840 GCA_964639385.1 uncultured Nitrospiraceae bacterium | reverse complement strand
AGGGTTCGTACTCATATTCACCACCTTTATGAAAAATACAAGGAGTATAGATATCAGAAAAACAATACTATGTCTCTTCATATACGATTTTTCCTTAGAAGTCTACATTATAAATATATATGACCGAGATTATCTTTCCTCAAGCAGATGACTGGAGGAAGTCAGTAGAAATTCTAACAACGCCTTTTGAGTATAAAGTCTGTTTTCTGCCTGATCGAAGATTGCACTCTGAGGACCATCCATTACATCATCTGTAATTTCCTCACCCCTGTGTGCAGGAAGGCAGTGAAGAACTATTGCATCCTTTTTTGCATAGGAAAGGACTTTACTGTTTATCTGATAACCTTTGAATTTTTTCTTTTTCTCCTTTGACTTTTTCTCCTGGCCCATGCTTACCCAGACATCTGTATAAAGAACATCTGCCTTATCAGCAGCCTCTTTTGGGTCTCGAACTATCATGATCTCGCTTTTTGCAGAGGTCTTTGCCTCTTTAAGGATACGAAGGTCGGGCTCATAACCTTTAGGACATGCAATAGTAAGATGTATTCTCATCTTCGAGGCAGCCTCTATTAGAGAATTTGCGACATTATTCCCATCCCCGATATAAGCAAGAGAGAGACCTTTAAGTCGCCCTTTCTTTTCGAGAATAGTCATTAAATCTGCAAGTGCCTGGCATGGATGGTGTAAATCGCTCAACCCGTTAATTATAGGAACAGATGAACTGGATGCAAAATCTATCAGGGTATTGTGGCTGAATGTCCTGATGACGATGGCATCTAAATACCTTGAAAGGACCCTTGCTGTGTCATGAGTAGTCTCTCCCCTTCCAAGCTGAATCTCTTTAGGATTCATATAAATGACTTGCGCTCCAAGTTGATAGATACCTACCTCGAAAGAGACCCTTGTCCTTGTCGATGCCTTCTCAAAGACAAGACCTATGCTTCTGCCGATCAAGGGGCATTTATTTGCATTCTTACCTGATTTAAGTTCTATTGCCCTGCTAAGAAGTGAATCTATCTCTTCTAAAGACAGGTCCCATAATCTCAGAAAATCCCTTTTCATAGTGATAAGCTCTTCAACACTTTCTCAAGAACATTAATAAGATGGTCTATATCCTTTTTCTGAACGATGAGAGGTGGCATAAACCTTAGAACTTTTTCTGCTGTACAGTTAATAAGCACACCCATTTCGAGGCAGTTCTTTACTATCGTATCGCAGTCTATTGTTAGCTCAACGCCAAGGAGAAGACCCAGACCCCTTATATCGATGATGAAACCAGGAAATTTCTCCTTGAGATTTCCAAGACTTTTCTTCAAATATTCACTCATCCTGTTACACTGATCAAGAATAAAACCATCTTCAAGGAGTGTCTCGATTGTTGCTACTGCAGCAGCACATACGAGTGGGTTTCCGCCAAAGGTTGTTGCATGCGTGGTGGGCTGGAAGGCCGAGGCAATCTTATCCGTCGCAAGCATTGCACCAATAGGAACACCGCCACCGAGGCCTTTTGCGATGGTCATAATGTCAGGAGTGATGCCAAAATGCTCATAAGCGAAAAATTTACCTGTTCTGCCCATACCTGTCTGGACTTCATCCAGTATGAGGAGGAGATTATTTTCATCACAGATTTTTTTTACCTCTTTAAAATAGTCTATATGTGGTATCCTTACACCTCCTTCTCCCTGGATTGGTTCAAGCATGATGGCACAGGTATTTTTTGTGACCGCCCTATATAACGTATCAGTATCATTGAAAGGAACATGTTTGAACCCAGGTGCAAGTGGTTCAAAACCCCTTTGAAATCTTTCCTGTCCTGTTGCAGTAAGTGTTGCAAGTGTCCTACCATGAAAAGAATTCTCTGCTGTTATTATCTCAAAACAATCAGGGCTGAGATTATCCTTTGAGTATTTGCGGGCAAGCTTTATTGCTGCCTCATTTGCTTCGGCTCCTGAGTTACAGAAAAATACCTTGTCGGCAAAGGTGTGCTTTACAAGAAGTTTTGCAAGTCTTATCTGAGGTCCTATATGGTAAAAATTAGAGACATGCAGAAGCCTCTGCGCTTGTTTCTGTATTGCGACTACCACTCTTGGATGGCAATGTCCGAGAATATTTACTGCTACACCACCAACAAAATCAAGGTACTCTTTGCCATCAGTGCCCCACACCTTCATTCCGCGTCCTTTTCTCAGGACAACGGGAAATCTCTTATAGGTATTCATGATGTAGGTGCTTGATTCATCAATGAGTTTCTTTGTTTCCATAGGTGATAATAACGAAAAATACCTCAAAAATCAAACAAGCATATGTTTAAAAATCAGTCCCGAAGAGAAAAAATATTGAAGTTCAGGTTAACCCAAATAATGCATTATCTGGGTTAAAGCAGTATATTCAAACCGAGAAAAACCTGGATAAGATAAAGGCAGACAATGATTATACCGAGTATGAAATGCGAGGTTCTCCAGAGAGATTTGGTAACCCTTATTTTTTTTGAGATAAGGTAGGTAGAAATGAGCGAAATTGCAATGAGTGATCCCGTAATGAAATGTAAGGGATATTGAATAAGCTTTCCTTTGTCAATATATAGAATACTTATTCCGCCAAGATATCCAGCGCATCCAAGGATGACGAATATCGGGCCATTTCTTCTGTGTTTTTTAATTAACTTTGCATCAGGCTGTTCCCCTGCGCTTCTTTTTCCCCGTATCCTTAATCCAAGGGACAACTGGTAAATGAAAAGACACATGACCAGAATATTGAAGGAGGCATGTGCCAATTTAAGGTAAGGTATAAACTGGTGATACTTATTCAACATTTAATCAGCAACGGTTTTGCTGAGAGTTATCATTGGCTCCTGGGAAGGGATTCGAACCCCCGACCAAGTGGTTAACAGCCACCCGCTCTGCCAGCTGAGCTACCCAGGAATAAAAACCTTTTATATCAAATGATTCGTTGTTTTGTCAATCAAAGCCAAGCTCTAACAAAAAAGTATAAAATCAAGATACCCCTCTCCTGCCCCTCCCCCTCAGGGGGGGGAGGGTAAGGGTGGGAGTGATGTCATCTTATTTGTTGCGTTTATATTAATAGATTAAATTCCAAACGTCCGAATAAATTCAATCAACAACCGATTGACTTAAATAGGGTTTTGCCCCCTTTAGGCGGATCGGCATCCGATCATTGTTTTTTAGTTGGTTATTAGTTGATTATTATAATTTAGTTATTTCGCTCATCCATGGGTTGATAAAAATATATAAAGCAGTTATATTATCTGGAATTTTTGGAGGTGCCAGATGTTTTTTGATATTGCATACGCAATGGGTCCAGCTCCACAAGGAGGAGGTCAAGGCTTGGGAGCGTTGGGTAGCCTCATTCCCCTTATCTTAATATTCGTCATCTTTTATTTCCTACTCATAAAACCGCAGCAGAAAAGGGCAAAGGAACATAAAAAGATGATAGAAAACCTCAGGAAGGGAGATAAGATTGTTACATCCGGCGGTATTTATGGTGTAATTGAGGCTGTTAGTACCAACACAGTTACAGTCAAGATTGGTGAAAATGTTAAGGTTAAGCTCGGTAAAGCTTACATTGCAGCGCTGAGAGCATCTTCGGATGAAGAATGAATCATTAATTTAAAAATTAGTAATATCCCTAATAGCCCCTCTACGAGTCGTAGACTTTTATGAGAGGGGGAGGCGATTTGGCAAGGTTTTTTAAAATATGGTAATTTTTCCTCTCTTTTCTAAAGAGGGAGGGGGAAGATTACTGAAAAATTATAAAAATTGTTTTGTCCTTTAATTATTAGCGGAGGCTGATTGAAAAAAAAGATTCTCTGGAGGTTAATTCTAATAGGCATCACGATTATCCTTGCCTTCATATTTTTCCTTCCTAATACTCCCTCTTTTACATATATGCCTGATTGGTGGAAAAAGAACATGCCATCGAAGGGTATTGTGCTCGGACTTGACCTTCGAGGTGGGCTACACCTTGTTTATGAGGTCGAAGGAGATAAGGCTGTCGAAATAACTACTGAGAGATATGCTTCAATGCTAAAAGATTTACTTACAAAGAGAAAACTAACGGCTGATGTTAGTAAAAGTGGATCTAATATCATAGTAAATCCGCCAACCTCGGAGATAAGAAGTGCAATTGAAGATAACTATCCAACACTTACTCCAGTTGAGACAACTGGCAGGCTTATATATAAACTTTCTGATAGAGAGACACGAAGGATAAAAGATAATGCAGTTGACCAGGCCCTTGAGACGATTCGTAATAGAATAGATCAGTTCGGTGTTGCAGAGCCAACCATAGTCAGGCAGGGTGAAAACGAGATCGTTGTGCAACTCCCAGGCGTAAAAGATCCAAAGCGTGCTGTTGATATTATCGGCAGGACTGCCCAACTCGAATTCAAGCTGGTGGATGACGAGGCCAAAGTAGCAGCAGAACTACCCCAATATGTTTCACCCGGCGGGGAAGAAAATCTTCTAAAGCAATTTGCTGAAAAGATACCTAAGGGTGACGAGATACTCTTCGAGAAAAAGTTTAACAGAGAAACCGGGGCAGTCAGGAAGATGCCCCTCCTACTCAAGAAACAGGCAGTCCTCACAGGAGACCTTCTGAGTGAAGCACGGGTGAACATCGACCCGAGATTCAATGAACCCTACGTTTCAATCTCATTTAATGCAGCCGGTGCAAAAATCTTTGAAGAGGTAACAGGAGCAAATGTTAAAAAGAGACTTGCGATTATCCTTGATAATACTGTTTATTCAGCCCCTGTCATACAAGAGAGGATTTCAGGTGGGAACGCACAGATAACAGGGAGCTTTACAACTGACGAGGCAAAAGATCTAAGCATTGTATTGAGGTCAGGCGCACTTCCTGCACCTTTGAAGATGCTCCAGAATGTTACCGTAGGACCTTCCCTTGGCAGAGACTCTATACAAGCAGGAAAATTAGCGGGCATCATTGGAACTATTATGGTTGTGGCGTTTATGATATTTTACTACCGAATTTCAGGATTAATAGCTGATTTAGCACTCCTCTTCAATATAATACTGCTTCTTGGTGCAATGGCATCACTGAACGCTACCCTCACCCTTCCTGGTATTGCAGGAATTATACTCGCTATAGGTATGGCCGTTGATTCAAATGTCCTTATGTTTGAGAGAATGAGAGACGAGCTGAGGGCGGGTAAGACTCCAAGGGCAGCTGTTGATTCAGGATATCACAAGGCATTCTGGACGATCTTCGACTCTCATGTTACAACTCTAATAACAGCGGCTGTTCTCTTTCAATTCGGCACAGGTCCTATAAAAGGGTTCGCAGTAACTTTGAGTCTTGGCGTTGCTATAAACCTTTTTACAGCCCTTGTCGGCACCAAAACAGTCTTTGATGTTATTAATAGCAGGCGTGAAATAAAGACACTGAGCATATAAGATAAAACAATGATAGAGTTAGTTAAAAACCCTAATATAGATTTTCTTGGAAAGAGATATATAGCCTTTGTACTCTCA
Source organism: uncultured Nitrospiraceae bacterium (assembly GCA_964639385.1). GTDB lineage: Bacteria > Nitrospirota > Thermodesulfovibrionia > Thermodesulfovibrionales > SM23-35 > CAZXCW01. The sequence continues at coordinate 6,330 of CAZXCW010000078.1, read as the reverse complement.
GGTATCTTAGTTATTCTTGGCATAACTGCAATAGTGCAGATAGCAAGAGGGCATGCAAACCTCGGGATAGATTTTGCAGGAGGAACCGCTATTCAGTTAAAGTTTGAAAAATCTGTTGCCCTCCATAACATCAGGATTGCCCTCGAAAATGGAGGAATAAAAGATTTTGACCTCCAGGACCTGCCGACGGAGAACAAGATCCTTATCAGGATGAAAAAAAGTGAGGAAGAACTCGGTCGTGTTGCAGAGACAATAACAGCTATACTAAGCCAGAAATTTCCTGACAACAAGTATGTGGTTGATTCAACGACTGTTATAGGGCCAAAGGTCGGGGGAAGGCTGAGGGCAAATGCAGCCAAGGCAATCGCTGTTGCAGTTCTGGGACTCCTTATATATGTTGCCTTTAGATTCCAGGTAAGGTTTGGTGTTGGTGCAACCATTGCGACCTTTCACGATGTCCTCGCTGTTCTTGGAGTATTTTATCTCATGGGAAAGGAGATAAATCTAATCCTCGTCACTGCCCTCCTCACAATTGCTGGTTATTCTCTCACAGATACAGTTGTAGTGTTTGACAGAATAAGAGAAAATCTTAAATTGAGGCAAAGAGAAGACATAAAAGAAGTTATGAACAGAAGCATTAATGAGGTCTTATCAAGAACGATAATAACCTCTACAACTGTCCTTTTCGCTTCCCTATCACTGTTTTTCTTCGGTGGTGAAGTCATACATGATTTTTCTCTTGCCATGATAATGGGAGTTATTGTAGGAACTTACTCATCTATATTTGTTGCTAGCCCAATAGTACTTCTGTGGGGAGGTAAAAGACCATTTGCCAAAAAATAGAGACATGGTGAATCGGTGAAACGGGGAAGCGGAGGATCAGAAATTTTTCCTCGTCTCCGTGTCTCCCATTCCCCGGGTCATTCATAGTGAACAGAAAATGGCTTGTCAACAGGACTAACACGGAATACATAGAATATTTATCAAAAGTTGCATCCATTTCTCCTATTTTTGCCCAAGTCCTAATAAACAGAGGCATAAAGACGCCTCATGAGATATACGATTTTCTGAACCCGAGGTTATCAAACCTTTCTGACCCTTTCACTCTTATAGGCATAAACGCCGCTGTCGAGAGGATAAAGGAAGCAGTGAAAAGGAGCGAGAGGGTCCTTGTCCACGGCGACTATGATGCAGATGGACTTTCTGCGACAGCAATAATGGTTTATGCCCTAAAAAGGCTTGGATTAGATGTCTATTATTTTATACCTAACAGGATTACCCATGGTTATGGTTTTAATCTTGCCGGTGTGAAGAAAGCAAAGGAGCTTGGGGTCAAACTTATAATTACTGTAGACTGTGGGATAGCATCTTTTGAGGCAATAGCTCTGTCTAAAAAAGAAGAAATCGATGTAATAATAACTGACCATCACGAACCCCTGATAAATGAAAAGGGGGAGATAAGAATTCCTGATGCCTCTGCTGTTATTAACCCTAAAATCGACAGCCCACAATCTCTGATTTCTAATCTATCCGGAGCTGGAATAGCATTCAAATTTGCTCAGGCATTGGACATCACATTCAAAGAGTCATGCATAACGAGTAACTCTCTGCTTGACCTTGCTGCCATCGGCACTATTGCCGATGTCATTCCCATTACAGGTGAAAACAGGATCATTGTAAAGGAAGGTCTAAAACTAATAGAAAATGGGGCGAGGCTGGGACTAAAGGCACTTAAGAAGATTTCTGGCATTGATGAAAGAGGGATTAAATCAGGTCTGCTACCGTTCACGATAATCCCGAGGGTCAATGCTGCTGGCAGGACTGCGGACTCCAACAGTGTTGTAAGGCTTCTGCTTACTGATTCTGAGGATGAGGCGATTGATATCTCATCTTGGTCAGATAAGCTTAATTCGGAAAGGCAACGGATAGAAGAAGAAATTTATCAGGAAGCACTCTTTAAGCTTAACAATAAAGGTATCTGCCCAGCTATTGTACTTTCAGGGGAGGGATGGCATCCTGGGATTATTGGTATTGTAGCATCAAGAATTGTAGGGGGTTTTTATAGGCCAACTTTCATCATCTCTATAGATGGACTCGTTGCCAGAGGTTCAGCAAGAAGTATTCCTTCTTTTGACATATACAAGGGTCTCATGGGTTGCCGAGAGTTCCTTACAGGCTTTGGCGGACATAAACAAGCTGCCGGGTTTAAGCTGAACTCAATGGATATTTCTGACTTCGAGGAAAAGATTAACAGAATTGTTGAAGAAGACCTTTCGGAAAGTGATTTTATACCCTCCCTCGAAATAGATGCTGACGTGAACCTATCTCACATTAACTTCAACCTCATAGGAGAATTAAAGATTCTTGAACCCTTTGGATCTGGGAATCCTGAACCGCTTCTGGGTTCGAAAGGACTTAAGGTTTTTTATCCGAAAGTAGTAGGGAATAACCACCTGAAGATGAAACTCAAACAGAGGTCCCAGTCTATTGATGCTATAGGGTTTGATATGGCCGCATTTTTCGAGAGTCTCGAAGTCTCAACTACAATCGATGCTGTATTTACGCCATCCATAAATGAATGGGAGGGGGGAAGATACCTGCAGTTAAACCTGAAGGCATTCAGGCCAAGCCTTTAAAGACGAAGCGCTTAACCCAGATAATGCAGACATTGTTCAAAAATTTATTTAACTCGATGAATTATTGGGAATATCTTTATTGGTTATATCCATAAAAATATTCCAATAACCATCAGTTAAAGGTACACTAAGGTATCGAAAAATAAATTTTTTCACAACATCTGCATTATGTAGATGCATTTTTCGGATTAATGAGTAATCTCTAATGAACTGAAAGAACAAATTATATCGTTGAAATTAGGCATTTCTGTAGGAGTTTCTCTCTATTCACATCACGCATCGCAAATTACGCCCCACTAATTAAAGTTGTATAATAAATTATGCCAGAAGAATCTCTAACAATAGATGACCTTATTGGAAAAGTTCTATTATACAACCCTGACATAGACGTGGAAGTACTAAAGCGCGCCTACCAATTTTCGAGTAATGCCCACTCCAGCCAGAAAAGAATGGAGGGATCACCTTATATAGAACATCCCATTGCGGTTGCATCAATCCTCGCTGATATGAAGATGGATACCGCGACCATTGCGGCAGGTCTTTTGCATGACACTATTGAAGATGCAAGCAAAACGAGAAAAGAAATCAAGGAACTTTTTGGTGAGGAAATCGCATTCCTTGTTGAATCAGTGACAAAACTCTCTAAAATGGTTTTTAAGACAAAAGAAGAGGCACAGGCAGAAAACTTCAGGAAGATGTTTTTGGCTATGTCAGAAGATGTCAGAGTAATGCTCATAAAATTTGCTGATAGGCTCCATAATATGCGGACACTCAAACACCTTCCAGAGGCTAAACGGCAAAGGATTGCATCAGAAACTCTCGAGATCTATGCGCCAATAGCAAATAGGCTTGGCATTGGTTGGCTGAAGATAGAACTTGAAGACTTGAGTTTTAAATTCCTCATGCCAAAACTTTACAATGAACTGGTAAAAAAGGTTGCAAAGAGAAAGGAGGAACAAGAGGGTTACTTAAAAGACCTTATTAAGGTAGTAAATAATAAATTGAAAGAGACCGGCCTTCCGGGTACTGTATCAGGGAGGGTGAAGCATTATTATGGAACTTATCTAAAGATGCAGAGACAGAGAGTCCCCTTTGAGCAAATTCATGACGTCCTCGGTCTGAGAATAATCACGGATACAAAGGCTAATTGTTACGCAATCCTCGGCATGATTCATTCCCTTTGGACACCTATTCCCGGCAGATTCAGGGATTACATAGGTGTACCTAAATCAAATATGTACCAGTCTCTTCAAACAACTATTATCGGGCCAAAAGGAGAAAGGGTCGAGTTCCAGATAAGGACGCAAGAGATGCATATGATTGCAGAACATGGCATTGCAGCCCACTGGAGATATAAAGAAAAAAGCAAGATTGATGAAAGGAGCAACAAATATATCTCATGGCTTAGGGAACTTATACATTCACAAAAAGAACTTTCTGATGCAAAGGACTTCCTTGAGGCTGTCAAGGGTGAGGTCTTCCCTGATGTTATATATATATTCACTCCAAAGGGAGATTTAAAGGAACTTCCCGTTGGTTCAACGCCTGTGGATTTCGCTTACAGCATCCATACACAGGTAGGCCATAAATGCATTGGTGCAAAAGTGAATGGCAGAATAGTGCCTCTGCGGTATGTCCTCAGAAGTGGTGACAGTGTAGAGATAATGACTTCCCCAACGCATGGGCCGAGTAGAGACTGGCTTAAATTCGTTGTAACCCAGCGAGCAAAGAGCAGGGTAAAGCAGTGGATAAAGGCTGAGGAAAGAAAACAGGCTGAACAACTGGGCCTTAAGCTCCTTGAAGGAGAGCTGAAAAAACATGATCTTAGCTCCTCTGCCATCAAATCAGGAGATATGCAGAAAGTTTTAGATTTTTTAAATATTCAATCACTCGAGGATCTTTACGTCTCTATTGGCTATGGAAGATTGTCAGCCCATCAAGTTGTCAACAAGCTGATGCCAGAGAAACCAGTAGAAGAGGCACTTCCTGCAGAAAAGGTTACAAGGCAACCTAAAGAGCATAAGGGCGTTACTATAAAAGGAATAGACAATGTTTTATATCATACGGCTAAATGCTGTTTCCCTGTGCCTGGAGATAAGCTCATAGGTTTTGTAACAAGAGGTAGGGGTGCTACAATTCATCGTCAGGATTGTCCGAACCTCGAACGACTCGCTGTTGATAATGCAAGGCTCGTTGATGTTGAATGGAGAGCAACAGGTGATACGACACCTGCGAAACTATTTGTAGAGACTGTTGATAAACCTGGTATATTAGCAAACCTGAGCGTTCTTATCTCATCCGTTAACATTAATATAAGTCATGTAGAAGCAACTTCAACAGAGGACAAAAAGGCACATCTCATATTCATTTTAGAAGTAAAAGATAAAAACCAACTTTCAGGCCTTACACAGAAGATTGCACAAATGGAGGGGGTCCTGAAAGTAAGTAGATAAGAATATTAACCCAAACAATGCAGTTTTCGGGTTAGTTCCCTATAAGCTTTATGAGGGCATCAGCTTCTCTGTATCCGGGGATAACCCTGCCATCAGGCAAGATCAGCGCTGGTACACCACTAATACCTAACTTCTCACCGAGCTTTAAATTATCATCAACAACAGAAGTTTTACATTTTGGTTTCGGTAATTGCTTCCTCGTAAAAGCATCATCAAGGAGGGTGAGGGATTTTTCACAAACAATGGTCTTTGCCTTTTCATAAGCCCCTGGATGAATCTTCAAGGGAAACATCTTTATAAAAAAGGCGATGTCTTTCCTCTTTTCTATGACCTTCTTCATCTCCTGATGAAGTTTGGCACAAAATGGTCATTCAGGGTCCTCAAAGACAATAACGCGATGCTTGGCGTTTTCATCTCCCATCACGATAGCGTCCTTAAGGGGAATCTGGGATACATCAACCTTGTTGAGTTCACTGAGCCTATCTTGTGTAAGATTCTTCTTTCCTTCAATTTCTATGACCGTCCCCTGGATTAGATACCTCTTTGAAGAATCAATATATAAAAGACCTTTCCTATTACCTACCTCGATGTCAACTTCCCATAAACCCTCAACAGGACTCATCCTAACGGCTATGACCTTAAGATTTGGGGCTATGCTCTTTAGTAAAGTTGACGCCTCATTTACACTAAGGTCACAACACACAGATGATTTTTCATCTTTTTCGCCAGCGGCATAAGAATATGAAATTATTGATAGTAAAAAAATAATCAGCACAAAAAATAAAAGTTTACGCATTTTATCACCCCTAAAAATAATTTATCTACAATGATAGGATAAAGAAGTCTCCTGAATTTTTCAACTATGCAACAAATTTTTTTCTTCAATGATTTCCACGGTCTCTTTTGTTCCCTTTTTCTCTAAAATTTTATACCCCTCTTTTCTAAAGGGGGATTGGGGGATTACAAATCTATAATTCCCTCAAGACTTATTTTTCGTCTTCTATGATTTCTCTAATCTGTTGCTTAATTCTCCTTCTATCATACCCTTTCTTCCCCCTTTTTGTTGTAACAGGTTGACTGCGAAGTTTTAGTACGGCCTCGATAGGGAGACGAGGTTTGGGTTTTTTCTTTTTGTGTGTTTTTTGCACAAGATTAATATACTGAAAGAATTAAGAAAATTGAAAGATAAACTCGACTTTCGCCAATATAACCAATCCCAAGGCATAACTTATTGATAATTA
>CAZXCW010000077.1:0-11996 GCA_964639385.1 uncultured Nitrospiraceae bacterium | reverse complement strand
GTATCGAAAAATAAATTTTCTCACAACATCTGCATTATGTAAATGCATTTTTCGGATTAAAAATTATGGAATTCCTTTATTTTAAAATTTTTTTTAAAATTTTAATTTTGGATTATGGAAATACTTGTAGCTAAGACAGCTGGATTTTGTTTTGGTGTTAAAAGGGCTGTAAATATAGCCTTCAATGTATCAAGGAAGAAGCGCAAAGGCGTATATACCCTTGGCCCGATTATCCATAATCCGCAGGTGGTAGAAAGACTTAAAGAAAAGGGGATAGTTCCTATTGAGGAAATTAAGAAAAAGAAGGGTATAAAGGCACTGATAATCAGAACCCATGGTATACCTCGCTACCTTTCAGAGGAAATATTATCCACGGGATGTGAAATAATAGATGCAACGTGCCCATTTGTAAAAAAGGCCCAGTATTATGCTAAACTCCTTAAGGAAGAGGGTTATCAAGTAGTTATCCTGGGCGAAAAGGAACATCCGGAAGTAATAGGGCTTAAGAGCTATGCGAGTGATGATGTAATTGTAGTTGATGGAAGTAGACCTCTCCCAAGACTCAAGAGTAAAGTAGGTATTGTTGTTCAGACTACGCAACCTTTGGCGGCACTAAAAAGGCTTCTATCTTACGCTCTTGAGTATGCAAAGGAGATAAAAGTATATAATACAATATGCAATTCTACAGCACTGCGATTAAAGGAGACGGAGTATATGGCCAGAAAGGTCGATGTAATGGTTGTGGTAGGTGGTAGAAATAGCGCAAACACAACGCAACTTGCAATTCTCTGCAAATCTCTCTCAGTAGCTACCTATCATATAGAGACTCCCCGCGAGATTAAAGATAAGTGGTTTAAAGGGGCAAGAAAAGTCGGGATAACAGCCGGAGCATCAACTCCTGGATGGATCATAAGAGAAGTAGAGAAGAGAATTAGAAATATAGGGGGATAAACTTTTCGTGGAACTTAAAAACGATGAAATGGGAAGGCTTTATGCTGAAACTTTTCACAGCATTGTAGAGGGAGCAATACTTAGAGGAAAAGTATTAGCAGTAAAACAGGACGGAATAATAGTTGATATTGGGTATAAATCTGAAGGTTTTATCCCAATCGAAGAATTTTCAGAAGAAGAACTTGCCTTAATCAAGATCGGGAATTATATAGAGGTTTATGTTGAAGAGATAGTTGATTCTGAGGGCTGTATAAACCTCTCAAAAGAGAGGGCAACAAAGATAAAAACGTGGGAACTTCTTCAGAAGGCTCTTCAGAATGGGACTCCCATAGAGGGGATTGTTGTTGGAAAGACAAAGGGTGGACTCTTTGTGAATATACTGGGAATAAATGCCTTTCTTCCGGGTTCCCAGGTGGATATAAAAGCCCCAAAGGAAATTGATAACCTCATAGGACAAAGGATGCTCTTTAAGGTTTTAAAACTCAATAATAAACTCTCTAATGTTATTGTTTCAAGGAGAGCGATCCTCGAAGAGGAAAGGCAAAGAAAGAAGGCCGATACCCTTGAAAGGATTAAGGAAGGTGGTCTCATTAAAGGGACTGTCAAAAACATCACAGACTATGGCGTCTTTATTGACCTTGGGGGGATAGATGGTTTGTTGCATATCTCGGATATCTCCTGGGGAAGGATAAGCCATCCTTCCGAATTTTTTGCTATCGGAGATGAAGTTGAAGTCATCGTCCTGAGATATGACGAAGACAATGAGAGGGTAACGCTTGGTTATAAACAGAAAAAACCAGATCCCTGGTTTACTGTAGATGAAAAATATCCTGTTAGTAAGAAGGTTAGAGGAAAGGTCGTAAGCGTTACTGATTACGGTGCATTTATTGAACTTGAAGAAGGCTTAGAAGGACTTGTGCATATATCTGAGATAGACTGGCTGCCGAGGCCAAAACATCCGTCAAAGTACCTCTCCATTGGAGAGACTGTTGACGCTGTTGTATTAAAGGTAGATAAAGAGGAGAGGCGTCTTTCTTTGAGTATAAAACAGCTTAAGCCAAGTCCATGGGAGCTTGTTTCTCAGCGTTACAACATTGGTCAGAAAATCTCTGGAAGGGTCAAAACCATTACTGACTTTGGCGCCTTTATCAGCCTTCCTGAGGGAGTTGACGGCCTCATACATATATCTGACCTTTCATGGACAAAACATGTAAAACATCCGTCAGAAATATTGAGGAAGGGACAGAAAGTTGAGGCAATAATATTGAGCATAGAACCAGAGGCAGAAAGAATAGCCCTTGGCCTGAAACAGCTCAATCCTGATCCTTGGTTAAAGGAAATACCCGAAAGGTTCAAGCTTGGATCCGAGGTAAATGGAAAGGTACTCAGGATTACCGATTTTGGCATATTCGTGGAGCTTGAAGGCGGGGTCGAGGGTCTTGTTTACTCTTCCGAGATTATAAAACCATCATCAGAAAAGGTCGAAGATTTCATAAGAGAAGGCGATGATATCTGGGTGAGGATCATAAAGATAGACCTTGATGAGAAGAAGATTGGACTGAGCATGAAAAACGTCAAAAGGGCAGAAGAATGAAAAAGGTTTTTCTATTCATTTTAGGTCTGTTTATACTCCTTGTTATTACGAGTATTCTCCTGTTAATGCTTCAAAAGAGCATACCCATGGGTGATCGGATTGCCCTCGTTCGTATAGAAGGTCCTATTGTTGATTCCAAAGAGGCTACTGATGAGCTTGAAGAATATATGAAAGACCCATCGGTTAAAGCTATTGTTCTGCGTATTGACAGCCCGGGAGGTGCCGTAGCTCCCGCCCAGGAGATCTACGAAGAGGTGAGAAAGGCCGCTGCAAAAAAGAAGGTCCTGGTATCTATGGGCTCTATTGCTGCGTCAGGAGGGTACTATATTGCGTCACCTGCATCAAGGATTATTGCAAACCCGGGAACGCTTACAGGCTCAATTGGTGTGATCATGGAAATTCCCAATATAGAGGGACTGATGAACAAGCTTGGCATAAAAACAGAAGTGGTTAAAAGTGGTGAACACAAAGACATAGCATCAATATTCAGGGGGATTGGTAAGGAGGAGAAGGAGATTCTTCAGGGAGTGCTCGATAACGTGCATGAGCAATTCATTAAAGCTGTTGCGGATGGAAGAAAAATGCTCTTTGCTGATGTGAAAAAGATTGCTGATGGAAGGATCTTTACAGGTGAGCAGGCCCTCAAAATAGGCCTTGTCGACGAGCTTGGAAGTCTCGAGGATACTATTCAGATTGCTGCTAAACTTTCTGGAATAAGAGGAGAGCCAGTGATAGTCAGCAAAAAGGAACGTTTTTCTCTATTCGATTTGATCAGGGGAAAAGTTCCGAAAGAATGGACAGACATTTTCCCCACAGTAAAAATAGAATATCTCTTTAGACCTTAAATGGATTGAAAGTTATGAACGCAAAATTAAGTAGCCTTGATTTCGTACAATTTTGAACTTTTCAACTAATAATTTTAACTTTCTGAAGGAGGTCTCTATGACTAAATCAGCACTCATAGAAAAGGTTTCAGGAAAGTTTGATAGCCTTACAGGTAAACAGACCGAGATTGTTGTTGAGACCATTTTCGAGACTATGAAAGAGGCTCTTATCAGAGGCGAGAAAATCGAAATAAGAGGGTTTGGTAATTTTAGGCTTAAAAATAGAAGACCAAGGCTAGCAAGAAACCCGAAGACCGGAATAAAGATTGATGTGCCAGAGAAGAAGGTGCTACACTTTAAGGCAGGTAAGGCTCTCAAAGAGGCTATGAATTCAAATAGACTTTAAGCCTTGTTCAAAAATACTTTTATCACTTCAGCAAAATATAATCGGCATCTTCTGTCGTAATGTTTCAGGCGGATAAATTCGTCCTCTCGGGACGCTCTCTGCCAAGACGGGTTACAGACTGGCAAATGCCAGTCGAGAATGAGCGAAGAGATTGCCTCCTTCCCTTGTATGCAGATCGTATGAATGATATGGGTAAAGGTACACTAAGGTATCGAAAAATAAATTTTTTCACAATATCTGCATTATATTAATTTCACCTCTCGGGTTAATTGGTTCTCATATGTTTATGATATGATAGAATGTTTCAATGAATGACAACTCGCAGAGTTAAAGCGATGAAGGGCAAGGTCTATATAGTCGGTGCGGGGCCTGGCGATGTTGGACTTCTTACGGTAAAAGGGGTAAAGTGTCTCCGGAAAGCAGAAGTCGTTATCTATGATTTCCATCTCAATGCTCAGGTATTAAATTATATCAACCACGATGCTGAGTTCATTTATGCTGGTAAGCAGAGTGGCCATCATACCATGACGCAGGATAAGATTAACGAAATCCTTATCCGTAAGGCCAAGGAAGGTAAAATTGTATGCAGACTCAAAGGTGGGGATCCTTTCATATTTGGTCGTGGTGGAGAAGAAGCAGAGGCTCTTGCTAAAAATGGAATCGAGTTTGAAGTAGTTCCAGGTGTGAGTTCCTCGGTTGCAGCCCCTGCTTATGCAGGAATCCCCCTAACTCACAGGCTTTACTCATCATCTTTTGCTGTGATTCCCGGGTATGAGGATACTACAAAAAAAGAGAGTGCAATCGACTGGTCGAAGCTCTCTACAAGCGTCGGGACACTCGTTTTTCTCATGGCTGTAAAAAATATAGATATAGTTACCCAAAAGTTAATAGAAAATGGTAGAGGTCCTGATACACCCGTTGCTGTGATCAGATGGGGGACAAGACCTGACCAGAAGACAGTCACTGGAACATTAAAGAATATTGTGAGGCTTGTCAAAGATAAGGATATAAAACCACCTGCTGTAATGATTGTTGGTGATGTTGTAAGGCTTAGGAATTCTCTGAAGTGGTATGAAAAAAAACCAATGTTTGGTCATAGGATCCTTGTAACAAGGGAGCATCTTGACGGGTTTGAGCTATTAGAAGAGCTTGGCGCCGAGATCATTGAATTCCCGACGATAAAGATTGTGCCCCCGGTAGACCATCGTGAATTGGATAGAACGATTGATAATATAGATACTTATGATTGTCTTATATTCACAAGTAAGAATGGTGTGAAATATTTTTTTGAAAGGTTCTTTGAGAAGGATAGAGATATAAGAGATTTGAAAGGGATAAAAATCTGTGCTGTAGGCTCAAAGACGTCTCAGGAAATAAACAAATATGGAATAAAGGTCGATCTTGTTCCTGATGAATTTTCTTCAGAAGGGTTGGTTAAGTTAGTCGAAGGGTTTAAAGGGACAAAAGGTAGGGGATTAGAGGGAATGAGATTTTTGCTTCCAAGGGCAGAAAAAGCAAGGGAGATCTTACCGGAAAAGGTAAAGGAACTGGGAGGTCATGTTGATATCCCGGTTACCTATAGATTTATCAGACCAGAAACACATGGCAAAAGATTAAGAAGGTTTCTGAGAGAGGGAAAGATCTCTATTGCAACCTTCACAAGCGCAGCAACCTTCATCAACTTCATGGATATTATGGGAGGGAATGCAGAGGATCTTCTGAGAGGAGTCGCTATCGCATCGATAGGGCCTGTTACATCAAAGGCTATCGAAAAGGCAGGGCTTAAGGTTGATATAATGCCCAGGGAAGCAACAATAGAGGCGTTAGTCGAGGAGATCATCAAGTGGGCAACAGTGCGGAGAGAAGGATAGGTGAAGTAGACTTGGGGAATAGTGAGTGGGTCTTTCTGGAGTAGATACCTTAATCTTTTTTTTCATAAACAGAGAGCTTCAGAATAGACTTTTAGACGTTGCCATGCCTTTTATTACAGGCAAGGCCTTTATCCTGATACTTCCTTTCTTATTATGGTTTTTTTATAAGGACTGGAAAAAGGCATGCCTCGTAACAGTGCTTGCTTTTGCCTCCCTGGCCTTATCTGATTGGGTTTCTAATATCATTAAACATATTTTTGAAAGGCCGAGGCCCTGTAACATACTCGAAGATGTTTATCTTCTTGTTGGTTGCACGAACTCTTATTCAATGCCATCAAATCATGCTGCAAATTACTTTGCCTTTGTAACACCGTTTTTAATTTTATTCAAGAATAGAATACGATATGCCCTTTTCCTGATTGCCTCTCTTGTAGCTATTTCAAGGATCTACGTTGGGGTGCACTATCCCTCAGATTCTCTTGTAGGAAGTGCGCTCGGCATAGGGTTGGCATTATCTCTTATTGGTTTCTATTACAAGGCACACGAAAGATATAAAGAGAACCCTTATTCGACAGCACTTTTTGTTTTTCTCATTGTACTTTGCCTCTTCCGCATATACTATATTCAGAATGGCCCTCTTGATTTAAGTCCTGACGAGGCTCACTACTGGGAGTGGTCTCGAAGACTTGATTTGAGCTATTACTCGAAAGGACCCATGATCGCATATCTCATACGTGTTGGCACAATGGTACTCGGAGATAATGTCTTTGGCATTAGAATAATGGCGGTAATATTCTCTGCTCTCAGCAGTATCATAATATATCTGCTCGGTAAGAGTATTTATGGTGAACAGGTAGGACTTTTTTCAGCAGTTCTAATTCAGATAATCCCCCTCTTTGCAACGTTCGGCATCATATTCACTATAGATTCACCTTTGATATTTTTCTGGATCCTTTCCCTCTTTTTTTTCTACCTTTCAATAAATAACTCAAATCTTTTTTTGCAGTCTAATAATCCCTCCAGCCCTCCTTTAGAAAAGGGGGGCAAATGGTGGATACTTCTTGGTTTATCAGTAGGCCTTGGTCTTCTGACGAAATACACCATGGCTTTCTTTTATATATGTGCCTTTTTCTTTTTGCTTTCTAAGGAGAAAAGTCGTCTACTCACGAAAGGCCCTTACATTTCGTTTATCATAAGTCTCCTGGTCTTCAGTCCTGTGATACTCTGGAATGCTGGACATGATTGGGTTACACTAAAACATACTGCAGGTCAGGCACATATAGCAGAAGGTTTCAAGATAAATATAAGGAGCTTCCTTGAGTTTTTAGGGTCACAGCTTGGAGTAATTACACCTCTTCTCTTTATACTTATGATAGTCTCTCTTTGGGACAAAAGAAAACAGAAGATGGGTAGTCTTCTTTTCTGGTTTTCTATACCTGTAATTGCCTTTTTTCTCTTAAAAAGCCTGCAAGGTAAGGTTCAGGCAAACTGGGCACTACCAGGGTATATAACAGGAATCCTTTCGTTTTCTATATTTTCTGAAAGGTTTTATTTTAGAGGCAGAGGCAAAATGGTTCTTGTAGCAACAGCAGTTCTGCTATCCGTGGTTGTTACAGCCTTTGCTTATTATCCCTCGGTTCTTAACCTTTCTGTTAAAAAAGACCCAACTAGTAGGTTAAGGGGTTGGAAAGAAATCGGGGCCGAAGTGACAAAGATATCCGAAGAAATATCAAAAGAAAGACCTATATTTATATTTTCTGATAGGTATCAGGTTTCGAGCGAACTCGCTTTCTATGTAAAAGGACATCCCCTTACCTATTGTATCAACCTCGGCCGTAGAATGAACCAGTATGATCTCTGGCCAGGATTTAATAATCTTCTTCATTATGATGCAATCTTTGTTAGAATAGATGATACGAGATTACCCGAGAAGGTGGCGGATGCTTTTACAAGGACCGATAAAAGGCTTTTCACGGTTTATGAAAAGAATAAGAAAATCAGGGTTTATTCTATATTTCTATGCTATGGTTTTAAAGGCATAAAAGAAGAAAAACCAGGAACATATTAATGACCCTCTCTGTGATCATACCCCTTTACAATGAAGAAGAAAATGTTCAAATCCTCTATGAGAAACTCAAGGAGTCCCTTACCCCTTTAGTAAAAGAGTACGAAATACTATTTGTAGATGACGGAAGCAGCGATAGGACTCTCTCGATCCTCGAAGAGATTCAGTCTAAGGATAACAGAATTGTTGTACTGAGCTTGAGACGAAACTTTGGCCAGACCGCAGCATTTGCAGCAGGATTTGATTTTGCACGCGGAGACATTGTCATAACAATGGACGGTGACCTCCAGAATGATCCTGCTGATATCTCTAAGCTTCTGGAGCTGACAAAAGACCATGACCTTGTGAGTGGATGGAGGAAAAAGAGGAAAGACCCCTTCTTCAGGAGGAGACTTCCCTCCGTAGTAGCAAACTGGCTTATAAGTAATGTTACAGGTGTAAAGCTCCATGATTATGGTTGTTCTCTGAAGGCTTATAGGAGGGATGTGATAAAGAACCTGAAGCTATATGGAGAGATGCATAGATTTATCCCTGCTGTTGCGAGCTGGTATGGAGTGCGGGTTGCAGAGGTAGAGGTTGCTCATCACCCGAGGCTTAAGGGTAGATCAAAATATGGTATCTCGCGAACGATAAAGGTTGTTTTAGATTTAATTACAGTAAAATTCCTCCAGAGTTTTTCTACAAAACCGATTCAATTTTTTGGACCTGTAGGTATCATAAATGTTTTTCTTGGCCTTCTCATATCACTTTACCTGAGTATAGATAAAATTTTCTTTGGGCATAATATTGGAGGAAGACCGCTCCTTTTGTTAGGTGTTCTCCTGATCATCGTTGGTATTCAGCTCATCGGGATGGGCCTTCTCGGAGAAATGCTTGTAAGGGTATACCATGAAAGCCAGAGAAAACCCACCTATGTGATTAAAAAGATCCTTGGCCCTTAAAACAAATAGGATACTTCTTCTTGTCCTGAAGCTCACTATAAGTTCTGCATTCCTTTATATTGTTTTATCAAGGACAGGCCCTGAGCGAGTCTTCGCCATATTGAAGGACATGAGTCTTTCTGCTTTCATTTCCGCTGTGATCCTTTTCTTGTTTGCTCAATTCATCTCAACCTTGAGGTGGAAACTCCTACTACCAGGGAAGCTCGGAATAAGAAAGCTTTTTTCACTCTACATGATAGGTTCCTTCTTTAATATCATGCTTCCCGGTCTTATTGGTGGGGATGCTGTAAAGGCTTTCTATCTCTATCAGGCATCAGGGAGAGGCAGCCTTACTCTGGCCTCTATTTTTATGGACAGATATCTCGGTTTTGTAATACTGATAGCAATATGTGCTATAGCCTTTCCTTTTGGTTATTCCTATTTTCGTAATTCACCTGTTGCATGGATGCTACCTCTTATTGTCCTGGCTTTTATTATCACAAGCCTTTTGGTCTTTAGTCTACGTCTTGGTAAGAGGATAAAAGTACTTTCGGAATCTTATGATTATTTTCAGTCCTATTGGAATCAAAAAGATATTATTGTGAAGTCCTTGCTGATATCTATTTTTGTCCAGCTCTCTGGTATTGTAGCTGTATACATTCTCGCACTCGGTATAGGAGAACATCTTCCCTTTCTTGCATGCCTTATCTTTATACCCCCTATTGTTGTGTTTACGATGCTGCCTATTTCTATATCCGGCATTGGTGTAAGGGAAGGCGCTTTTGTCTTTTTTTTCAGTCTCATCAATATAAGACCAGAAGTCGCAACTGCCATCTCCTTATCGTGGTTCCTCAGCAACACAGCAGGTGGCCTTTTAGGCCTTGTTGAATACATTAGGTACAGAAAAGAGAAGTGATATTGAAGTTGCATATTTATCTAACCTCTCCTTAACCCTACATAGCAACATCAAAGGTTTTCCACTTCGGAGCCTCAGCTGATTTAATAGTTCCAAATTTTTCTTCATACTTATTAATATTTTCTACAAGGGCATTAAGAATTCTTTTCACGTGTCCTGGACTGACAATTACTCTCGCAGTTAAAGCACCTTCAGGCTGAACAATCACATGAAAATCTAAAATAAATTCTTCCTGCGTATGCGCAACAAACATACTATTTGCATACACGCCACCTTTGAGCTCATTTGGTATAGATATCTTTACTTCTTTTTGCTCTTTACCCATTCCCGTCTCCTTTCTTTTAATTAGATAAATTTTATCTCTACGCCAGGTAAAAATAGAACTCCCTTGGATTGAGTTCTTTAAATCGACCTGTCTGGTGTGCGATATGTTTCCTTATATCCACACAGAGATGGCATTTTGATATATAACCTTCATCCTGTTCTTTATAACCAAATTCTTTGAGTGCAAATTCATAAAGTCTTTTCATATCTGTTACAAGCGCATTGAGGATTGGATATCCACCTAACTCAATTCCCTGACATATCAAATCAAGATCCTTCGCATTACCAAGAGAAATACCTCCGCAGTAGCCCGTCATCAAATTGCAGTAATTGTCAATATGGACATGCCAGGGTCTTGTCAGTTCTTCCAGGCAGGATTCACCATAGAATTTCTTTGCTGGAAATTTTCTGTATAAGTAACCCAATGCATAGACTGGCCTGCCCATAGGAAGGAGCTCTATATAGTTCAAGCTATCTTTTGCTCTCTGGAGGTATTCCTGGAAAGACAGGATACCTGTAATCCCCAGTCTCTTAAATGAGTTGTAAAAGAATTCCTGGTACACGATTACATTCCTGCCGAAGATCTCCTTGCTCACTTTGATGGCCCGTTCTGTCCTTTCAAAAGGCACTTTCTCTAATATAAAAGGATTCACGCTTATTAATATACCTTCCAGTCCGGTATCTTTCAGGTGCATGAGGTTTTCCTTTGTAGATTTATCATCTTTACACCAGAAACAATTAGTCTCTACAAAGGTTGAAGGAATTTTAAGCTTTTTCGCCACATGAACCAGTTTCAGTAAAAGATCGAAATTCAAAAAAGGTTCTCCCCCGGTGAAGTGGAGGCCATAGTTTATGCTAATTCTATTTGGTCCTTGAGGGCTTGCCTTAATCTTATCGGCAAGGGAGGTTAAAATCTTTTCTGCATCACCTTCTGAAATCCAATCCGCCTTCCATTCAGGAGAGCAAGCATACATGCAATGTTTGCATCTTGTTGTGCATTTATAAGAAAGTAAAATGCCTCCGGAAAAGGGTTTCTGAATATATAATTTATTCAAGTTCGTCTCTTCCATAAGTTTACCATGAAGAAATTTTTTGAGATTCACGCTAAAGACATTAACCTCTGCTTTCGAGGGTTTTGGGGTGGAGGAGCTTACCCTTTATCCATCAGTTGTGGAAAGGCTCAAGAGAATAAAGGTGAGCTATATAACAGGTCATGGTACTGAAAACATACCTGCTAAACAGATTTGAACATTACTGTTCTTAAATTGGAAATATGGGAGGCGTACCTGAGACGTATTTTTTCTCCCTGTAAGGGAACTGAAGACAAAAATATATGTGGTATAATTGAAAAAACATAAAAAGGAGGCATTTATACAATGAAGGCAACTGCTGAAAAGATAAATCCTGAAGACTATATTCTTTCTGTCCTCTCCCCGGAAGACAGACTTGATGCTGCATTTAAGGTTGCACGGGAGGCATTTAAGAAGACCAGACTCACAATGAAGGATGTCGAGCAGTCTGTTCAATCTATAAGGAGAAAGATTTACGGAAAGAAAAAGTAAAGTCGTTATCGACACTGGCATCCTCATCTCTGCCTTTGCTTTCGGCGGCACAGCAGAAAAGGCTGTCAAGAAAGCATTCCGCTCTGCAGAAATCTTTGTATCCCCTGAGCTGTTGAGAGAATACCGGGAAGTCCCTCTCGCCCTTGAAGTTAATGAAAAGATCGATCATGCTCAACTAAAAGCGCTCATCTCTGGCATAGCTACGTTTGTCACAAAGGCCAGAATCATACGGCCGGCAAGGAAACTTTCTGTTTGCAGAGATCCAAAGGACAATATGGTGCTTGAGTGTTGCCTTGCAGCTGTTGCCGATTTCTTGATAACTGGTGACAAAGATCTTCTGGATATTACTAATTTTCCTTTCGATCTGAAGATTATTACGCCTGGCGATTACATTAAAAAGGACTAAAAGCCAACCGTATGAAACATTTTTCCCTGCAATGGGCCACTTTAAGCTTCACTACCCGCAAGACCTGCTCCGAGGCCACGAAAGTCTTCCAAATAATTATTGATTAATGGGACTAAACCACTGACATTGTCAGTGGTGGGGTGTGGGGGCGGAGGCC
>CAZXCW010000076.1:0-12038 GCA_964639385.1 uncultured Nitrospiraceae bacterium | reverse complement strand
GTTATACTCAGTCACCAGACTTTTCTGGCATAGGTCCAAGCTCCGCTGATAGCACCTTTGGTCCCTACTATGATGGCTTTTTAGCCAAGTTAAGTTCAGACCTTAGTTCGATTCTCGCTGCCACTTTCATCGGGGGAAATGATTATGATAATGCTTACTGCCTTGCACTTGATAGTACGGGTAATGTATATGCTGCGGGTTGGACATATTCAACAGACTTTCCTGGCATAAATCTGGGTTCTGCTGACAGTATATTTGCTGGCCGCAATGAAGGTTTTATCGTGAAGCTTGGACCAAATCTTGAATCTATCGGTCCCTCTTTAGGTGCTGCTACACTGACGTGGGACCCCCCAACCACAAATTCTGACGGGACACTCCTTACTGACCTTGCTGGTTTTGGAGTTTACTATGGCACTTCCTCGGGCAGTTATAATCAGTACATCTACACAGGCGATGTAACATCATACACAGTTGACAACTTAACCAGCGGTCTTACCTATTATTTCGCTGTCACTGCATATGACACATCTGGGAACGAAAGTACTTATTCAAATGAGGTGAGTAAGACCATTTTAGCTGAACAGACATCACTACCAGCTAGTATCAAAAAATATAATGCCACCAACATGAGTGTAACGGCAAGTACATCAAGGGAGCGGCCCAGGATAAGTGTGGTAAGTTTAACATCACCAAATGGAAAGGAAAACCTTACATCAGGTAGTACTTATACAATAATTTGGATCACTAATAATCCTGAGAGACCGGTAGCAAAGGTAAAGTTGCTTTACACAAAAAATGGTGGAACAACTTGGAAGTTAATAGATACCCTTACGGGCAACCCAGGAACCTACGACTGGACAGTGCCTTCTGTAAAATCAATTAAAAAAAGGTGTAAGGTAAAAGTTGTACTGAAAGACGCGAAAGGAAAGACAATTAAAGCCGATATAAGTGATAAAGCTTTCACAATACGGCCATAACTAACCGGGCAATAAATATATCCTTAACTTTTCCTATAATAGTTAACCCACATAATGCATTTTTCGGGTTAACATTTATATCAGAGCCTACTATAATTTTCTAATGATAATCGCTAAAGAAAATTTTTTGAGTACTCGTTTTATTAATCTTCTTAAGAAAAAAACAATCTAAGAAAAAAACAATTCGAGTATAATCTATAAGGAGGTCAGGTGGTTTCTGCAGACCTATATTTAGAAAAAGTAAATTTTCTAAAATACCTTAATCAAACTGATTGTATGCAATGTGGCATTAACTCGTGTGAAGAGTTTATAAATGCCCTCAGGAAAGGGATAAAGAAACCAGAGAATTGCCCTTTCCTGAGCAAAAGCGAGGCTTACGCTTTTGAAGTAGCTCTGAAGGCCAAAGATTTGTGGCCTGAGGTTCCACTTCTTACTCATCCGAGGCCGAGTTTAACGGATCTTGTGGAAATAAATAACCCGAATTCTGAATCCCCGGTTTTTATTTCAGGAAATAACGACTATACCGAACAGGTTTTCATGACAATTTTGGGGACAACAATCAGCTCTTTTTTTGTCCTCTTTGTGGATACAAATGGAGACACAGTTGATATGGCTATGATTTATCAAACCCTAACAGCAGAAAGAATATATAAATCGTTAAAAGAAACAGATATTGAGAAGAAAACAAGTAAGAGAGAACTGATAGTCCCAGGACTCGCCTCCTCTCTTAAAGAAGACATTGAAAAATTAACAGGCTGGCAGGTTAAAATAGGGCCAATCTGCGCTGCTGAACTCCCTCTTTTCCTATCTGAAATCTGGATACCACCAGCCTGCCCGCCTCAGGCAGGCGTGCCCTGAATGACAAAGGAGTATGGTGGAAAAAGAAATAGTAGATTTTCTTATCATTGGTAGCGGTGTTGCAGGCCTCAGGGCTGCAATAGAACTTGCACATTACGGTAACGTCCTTATTGTAACAAAGGACAGGGCTACTGAAAGCACTACAGAGTATGCCCAGGGCGGGATTGCTGTAGCCTTGAGCGATGAAGATGAGATAGGTATCCATTATGAGGATACATTAAAGGCTGGAGACGGCCTCTGCAGAGAGAAGGCAGTAAAGATCCTCGTCGAGGAAGGCCCGGCAAGGATAACAGAACTCATATCATGGGGAGCAGAGTTTGACAGAGAGGGTACAAAACTCGACTTTACCCTAGAGGCAGCTCATTCAAGAAGAAGAATACTTCATGCCCATGGCGATGCAACAGGAAGAGAAATCGTTAGAGTGCTCCTCGGAAAAGTAAGTTCTTTTCCCTCTATTAAAACATATCCGTTTTCCTTTACCATTGACCTGATCATCAGAAATAAGGAATGTCATGGAGCATACATACTCAAGGATAAAAAAGTCATCTCTCTTTTTGCAAAGGCAACAGTTCTTACGACAGGAGGTGCAGGCCAGATTTTTTCAAGGACAACTAATCCCCCCGTTGCCACGGGAGATGGTATAGCAGTGGCCTTTAGGGCCGGAGCCATAGTTGAGGATATGGAATTTATACAGTTTCATCCTACAAGTCTGTATTCTCCACTGGCCCCCCAGTTTCTACTCAGCGAGGCTATGCGAGGAGAAGGAGCAATCCTCAGGAATACAAAGAAAGAGAGATTTATGGAGGATTACCACCCGATGGCAGAACTTGCGCCGAGAGATATTGTATCACGTGCTATTATTTCAGAGATGGTTAAAACAAAAAGTAACCATGTCTACCTTGATCTCACACATCTCGGAAAGGAATACCTGAAGAGCAGATTTCCAAGAATCTACTTAACTTGTCTCCAGTATAACATTGACATTACAAAGGAGCTTGTTCCAGTTTCGCCTGCGGCTCACTATATAATGGGTGGGGTTAAGACTGATGCTGAAGGTGCAACAAACATAAAGGGGCTATATGCAGCGGGTGAGGTTGCATGCACAGGTGTGCATGGCGCTAATAGACTCGCATCGAATAGCCTTCTTGAAGGGCTTGTCTTCGGAGCAAGGGCAGGAAAGGCAGCCTTAGAAACTCTGATAGAGAATAAGCAATTAGAGTCAAGCATGAAGGAATTAACTCGTTATCCAATGCCCGATTCCCACCACTTGTCGGTTCCTGAACATGAAGAGATAAGACATGAACTAAGGAAATTAATGTGGGAAAGGGTTGGCATTATACGGTGTGGGGAGTCTCTTGGCTTTGCAAAGGAGAGGATCTCAGGATGGTTTTTTATCCAGGAAGAAGCACCTTCTACAAGGAGGGGACTTGAACTTAAAAATATGCTCGCCGTAGCTCGCCTTATAACGGAAGCAGCCTTTCTGAGAGAAAGTAGCGTGGGAGCTCATTACAGGTCTGATTATCCTGATCGTAGTGAAGGATGGCAGAGACATATTACATGGAGACAGAAAGACGGGCAATTGACATATGAATTCATTGAATAAGAGAAAAGCGAAGATTATCTGTACGATTGGGCCATCCTCTTCAAGTAAGGAAATAATCTTTTCCCTTATCAAAAACGGAATGGATGTTGCAAGGTTGAATTTTTCTCATGGCGATCATAATTTCCATAGGAGGGCAATAGACATTATAAGGGAAGGTTCAGGGAAATATTCCAAGCCTATTGCAATCCTTCAAGATCTCCAAGGAATAAAAATAAGGGTTGGTGCTATCGAGGAGGGGGCAGTAGAACTGAAGAAAGACAAGAGACTCCAGCTATTTCAAGGGGAAGGCATAGGGAACCAGGATAGGATATTTATATCATACCCAGCTCTCCTTAAAGATGTTAAAAGAGGAGACAGGATACTCCTCGACGATGGCTTCATCCAGCTCAACGTTCTTGGTAATAAAAGAAATAGCCTGGTAGCAAAGGTTGTTGAAGGAGGTATATTAAAAAATAAAAAGGGTGTCAATCTCCCCGGAGTAAAGATCTCCATGAACTCCTTTACAGAAAAGGATAAGAAAGATCTCCTCTTTGGAATAACTATGGATGTTGACTATGTGGCTTTATCCTTTGTAAGGGAAGCCAGGGATATTCAGAGAGTTAAGAAGTGGCTTAGGTACAGAAATCGAAGGATCCCTCTCATTGCAAAGATAGAAAAACCAGATGCCTTAAACAATATTGAAGAGATCTTATCAGAAGTAGATGGAATCATGGTAGCAAGGGGAGACCTTGGTGTTGAGATTCCAACAGAGAAGGTTCCCCTTATTCAGAAAGAGTTAATTGAAAAGGCAAATAAAAGAGGGAAGATCGTAATTACGGCAACGCAGATGCTTGAGTCTATGACCGAACATCTTAGACCAACACGGGCAGAGACAACGGATGTTGCCAACGCAGTAATAGATGGAACAGACGCCCTGATGCTTTCTGAAGAAACTGCAACCGGAATGCATCCTGTTGAAGCCTTAAAGATGATGGACAAGATAATCAGGTATACAGAATCAACCAAATCGATGTCCTCCTCTTATGTCAGTGAGAATACCTTTGCAGATGCCGTAGCGGACGCATCATGTAGGGCTGCAGAGGATATAAACGCTAAGGTAATTGTTGCCTTTACCCAGTCAGGTTTTACAGCAAAACTCTTATCAAAATTCAGGCCTAAGGTTCCAATCATTGCTTATACACCTGAGGAGAAAATTAAAAATAGATTATGCCTTTACTGGGGGGTTTCCCCAAGGATAATGAGACCCCCGAAAACTATTGATGAACTAATAAATGAGGTGGAAAAGTCTTTGACAGAAAAAGGTGTTGTAAAAAGGGATGATGGGATCGTAATACTCTCGAGTTCTCCTTTCTCTACCTTTGGAAAAACAAACTTCATGAAGTTACACAAAATAAGAGAATAGGAAATTAGAGAACCTTGATATTGTAGGCCTTTATCTTTTTGTGAAGATTGCTTCTCTCTATCTGGAGGATTTCTGCTGTTTTGGATATATTCCAGTTATTTTCTTCAAGCCTCTTTATGATAAAATCCTTCTCGAAGGCCTCCCTTGCCTCTTTCAGTGTTTTGAAGGCGTGATAGTCCTGTCGGGTTGGTTCTGCTACAATGAGATTTTTTGATGTTATTGTGTCTGAAGGGGTCATGATAACGAGTCTTTCGAGCACATTTCTTAGTTCTCTTATATTTCCAGGCCAGTCATAAGCTTCGAGCATCTTCAACGCCTCAGGTGCTATCTTTTTCGACTTCTTTCCATACTCTGAGGCAAAATGCTCAAGGAAATAATCAACGAGAAGCGGGATATCTTCTTGTCTTTCCCTAAGAGGGGGAACTATTATGGGAATGACATTCAGCCTGTAAAGGAGATCCTCTCTGAAATTGCCTTTTTTTACCTCCTCTTTCAGGTCTTTGTTAGTGGCTGCAATAATCCTTACTTCCACCTTTATATTCCTGCTTCCTCCAACCCTTTGAAACTCTTGCGTCTCTATAATGCGAAGTACTTTTGACTGAGCGGAAGGAGACATATCACCTACTTCATCAAGAAAAAGAGTACCTCCGTCAGCAAGTTCAAATTTGCCCTTCTTGCTTTCAAATGCCCCTGTAAAGGAACCCTTCTCATGTCCGAAAAGCTCACTCTCTATGAGTTCCTGCGGTATGGCTGCACAGTTCACCTCAATAAAGGGTTGCCCTGCGCTTTTACTATTTTCATGAAGCAAACGCGCAACGAGCTCTTTACCTGATCCACTCTCGCCTATTATCAACACCCTGCTATAGCTCTGAGCTGCCATATCTATCTGCTCTTTCAAAAGTAGCATTTTGGGAGAGTTTCCAATGAGTCGGTATTTTTTTGTAAGGTCCTTTTTGAGGGCCTTATTTTCCACCTCGAGGGTATGTCTTTCGAGTGCCCTTTTCGCAACCAGTAAAACTCTCTCAAGGGAAAGGGGTTTCTCGAGAAACTCATATGCGCCCATCCTGGTTGCCTTTACAGCAAGTTCTATATTGCCGTGGCCCGAGATCATGATTACTGGAAGATCTGGCTGGAGAGCCTTAATCTTCTCAAGGGTCTTAATGCCATCAATGCCAGGAAGCCATATGTCCAGAAATATAATGTCAGGGCTTTGCTCCATCATGAATTCTATTGCCTTTTCACCAGAATCTGTAGTCTGGACATAAAAGCCCTCATCCTCAAAAATCCCTGAGAGACTTTCTCTTATGCCCTCCTCATCATCTACTACAAGTACAACATGTTCTGGCATTTACCCCTCTGAGTACTCAACTCTTATCGGAACCTCGATTGTGAAAACTGTCCCCGTTGGTCCATTATCCCTGACTCTTATATATCCTTTATGCTCTGCGATAATCCTATTTGCTATCGCAAGACCTAAGCCTGTGCCATCTCTCTTGGTTGAGTAATAGGGGAGAAACAATTTCTCTCTGTCTTCATCTTTGATACCTGGACCATTGTCTGCGATGTCTATAGACACCATGTTAGAAGGCAGATCAAAATGGAGCTTCACATCTATCCTGCCTTTATTGGAGATAGCATAAATAGCATTCTCGAATATATTTATCATAACTCTCTTGAACTGTTCTTCGTCCAATTCTACCAAAGGGCTTTCCTCTGGCAGAGATATATTTATTTCCACACCTTTATATCCCTTATACAGATTGACTACCTCATCAATGATAGTAGGTAAATGGGTTGGAGCCTTTTTTATCTCTGGCATTTTGCTAAATTGCGAAAACTCATCAACCAATCTTTTTAGACCTTCAACCTCTTTTATGATTATTTTTGTTGAACGCTCAAAGGTCTGGTCAAAATCGGCCTCCTTGTTTTCCCATTTTTTGACTATTCGCTCTGTGGAAAGCTTAATAGGCGTCAAGGGATTCTTTATCTCGTGAGCTATCCTCCTGGCAACCTCCTGCCATGCAACTGCCCTTTGTGCCTTTATGATGTCGGTAAGATCATCAAAAACGACAAGGAGGCCAATATATTTTTCGGAATCTTTGAGTCCTTTTATAAAGACCCTGAGGATGGCATTCCTATTTCCGATAGTCACTTTCACTTCCTTGTCGATCCATCGGAATTCTCGGCCTTCTATCCCTTTCACGAGGTTCTCAAGTTCTTCCGATGTTATCATGGAGACGAGCTCCTTGTAACTTTTATTGATACCCATCTCAGGCTCTATGTTAAGTATCGAACAGGCAGCGCCATTTAACATCAGTATTTTCCCTTCTGTATTTAACATGATAACGCCTGAGTTTATGTTATCAAGGATATTTTCCATAAACAGTCTTCGCCTGTCAGATTCAATATAAGCTGATTGAAGTGATTCCTTACTCTCTTTTAACTCTTTTACCATATGATTAAAAGAATTCACGAGGAGTCCTATTTCATCCTTCTGGCTTAGATCTATATTGATATCAAGATTTCCAGTAGCAACCTGCTCTGTTGCCTGTGCGAGGGCTTGTATAGGATCTGTTATTCCCCTCGCAATCTTAAGGGCCACCCATAAAGCCATGAACATTACAAAGAGTGTAAGGAAACCGAGGAAGAGTAGGTAATTCGTCTTTATCGGTACCCTCCACGATTCAAGAGTCAGATATTTTTCATAGGCGTCTTTTATATTTTCCACATTCTCGGTAATCTTCTTAGGGATGAAGGATTCGACAACTATTATCCCTGTGTGTCTGTCTCCATGGTGCTCAGGCACTACTGCCCTAACTCTGTCTCCGTTGTCTTCTGATATGATCTCTACTCCAGCCTTGCCTTCGAATGCAGCTTTAACTGTTTCAGTAGCGTTTTCTGGCATCACTGTAATATGCCTGACGGTATAATTGCCAACGCTGGTTTCGTCTTTTGGTAGCCTCTTTGCAAAATTGAGGGCCCTCTGTTTTTCAAGTTCATAAAAAGCCTTGGCTATTTCTACAGAGCTGTCAATGGGTTGTTTGAGCTGAGGAGCAAACCAGCGGTCTATGTAATTCGTAATAAGTCCGCTTGAGACGATAAATAAAATAGAGGCAGGAATTAATGTAAGGACAACGAGGATAACAACAAGTTTTGTTTTGAATTTGTATCCAAGAATTCTGTTTCTTCTTTCCAGATAGAGTTTCATAAGGCTCTTCACAACAAAAAACATAAGGATAAGTAGGGCTATGATAGTGAAATTAAAGAGAATGAGTATGGTTAACTTAGTCAAAAAAGAAATGTTCTCAAGCCTCATATAGTGGAGTTCAACCCCAAAGGCTAAAATAGTAAGTAGTAATATAGAAACTATAATTATATGAAAACGGATATTTTTCATTTAACTAATCCTGCGCTGAAATCCTGAGAATCCTTTGTGATCTTGAATTCATTTTCTGATAAGAAAATTATAAAGAATCCAATAACAGGAGGTAGTTTCCTGATTTTAGACTCCACGGTAATCCTGACAAAATATATTCCTGCTTCAAGCTCTTTTATATTCGTGAGTTTCAGTTTACTTATGCTGAGCGCCCATTTCATCATGGACTCAAAAGACTTAAATCTTTTCTCTATAAGAGTTCTTCCATCGTAGGAGGTTGAAATAAACTCACTTTTTACAGGATCGCATTTGAGGGTTCTTGTTAAGGACTCACCAAGAACAAACTCGTCAGGCCACACTTTCCATACCTTAAAAAGGTCAATATAAAATATAAATTCTTTTTTAATCCCATTCCTGATCTCCTGCACATATTTCTCATCAAGAGACAAAGAAGCCGTAACGAAGATTTCATTGTTCTGCAAGGTTACCTCAGGACCTACTATTTCTGCTCCATTTGAAAGAGAATAGAAAGATACTATATAAAGAAATATAAACAGGAGAAAGTATAATATTTTCAAATCTTTTCCCACGCTCCGCCACAGTTTACTCGTTATGCATATTTTGTGTAAAGGCTTGACATCTCTTAAAAAATTTATTTTCATTATAGCATACTTAAAAATCGTGAAGCGTCAGGCGTAAGGCGTAAAGTGGCCGTATAAATCAAAGAATTCCTCGAAGTTCTGACGGGAGGGGTATAATGTTTTTGTTATGTTTGTCATTTCCGCTTGCCGGGAATCCTTCTTTGATAAAGAAAGATTCTGGACGAGCCAGAATGACAGAGACACCTCGCAGCTTTGCTATGGTACAGTTTATTACCTATTACGCCTTACTCTTTACGCCTTACGAAAAATGGAGGTGAATTATGGAACTAAAGGTAGT
This sequence comes from uncultured Nitrospiraceae bacterium, assembly GCA_964639385.1. GTDB lineage: Bacteria > Nitrospirota > Thermodesulfovibrionia > Thermodesulfovibrionales > SM23-35 > CAZXCW01. The sequence continues at coordinate 2,883 of CAZXCW010000076.1, read as the reverse complement.
AAAGATGGAGATTCCAGAGGGCTGCAATTTAATTCTTGGTCAGACGCATTTTATAAAGACAGCAGAAGACCTTTACGAAATCATGGCAACTACAGTCCCTCAGGCAAAATTTGGCATTGCCTTTACAGAGGCATCAGGGCCGTGTCTGATAAGGACAGAGGGTAATGATAGTGAACTTGCGAATATATGTGTTAAGAACCTTCAGGCGTTGGGTGCAGGTCATATATTCTGCATTATTTTAAAAGATGCCTTCCCCATCAACGTTCTTAATCAGATAAAGAACTGCCCTGAGGTCTGCAGAGTCTTCTGCGCAACAGCAAATCCTCTTGAAGTTGTTGTAGCAGAAACGCCCCAAGGACGGGGTGTGCTTGGTCTAATTGATGGGTTCCCTCCAAAGGGAATCGAAGGAGCTGAAGACAAGGCAGATAGGAAAGAGTTTTTGAGGAAGATAGGGTACAAGTTATGACAAAAATTTATCTGAATTTTTTATGGAGGCGATATGATACCTGAATTGAAATACGATGAAAAGGGATTGATACCGGTAATCATACAGGATGCCGTAAATAATGAGGTTTTGATGCTCGCTTATATGGATAAGAAAGCCTTAGAGATGACTCTCGATACAGGTTTTACCCATTTCTGGTCGCGATCGCGGCAGAAGTACTGGAAAAAGGGAGAAACGTCAGGCAATGTTCAGGAGGTCAAAGAAATCTTTTATGACTGTGATGAAGATACGCTCCTTATCAAGGTGATTCAGAAAGGTAAAGGTGCCTGCCACACAGGAGAAAGGACATGCTTTTTCAGGAGCATTATAAAAGATTGACATCAGAAGTTATGATTATTTTAAAGAGGCAGGGTGTGATATTTGAGCGGATTTTTTTGCCGATAGTCAAACAGAATATCTATAAAAATCAAGAGGCAAAAACCTCGGAGTTCCGACTTTGTTGGAACGAGAATGAGCGAAAATGTCATACCCTGCCTCTTTATGCAAAGTGGGAGGTGAAATGATAACCATTGAAGATTTTGCAAAGGTCGCGATAAAGATTGGTAAGGTGCTCGATGCTAAACGAGTTGAAGGTTCAAATAAACTGATAGTTATGAAGGTTGACACAGGTGAGGAGCGACAGATAGTTGCAGGGATTGGCAAGGCATATACGCCCGAGGAGCTCATAGGCAAAAATATCGCGGTGGTCACAAACCTTCAGCCAGCAAGGCTAATGGGTGTTGAATCACAGGGCATGTTACTTGCAGCGTCTGACAATGAAGGAATGCTGTCAATAATTACTCCAGACAGAAAAATAAAGGAAGGCTCAAAGGTAAAGTAATGCAGGTTGATGTATAGTTTCTCCCCTTGACCAGCCGTGAATATCAACTTTATAATGAAATAATGGGAATATTGCAGTGCATAGGAAATACTCCACTTGCCAGCGTTGATGGCCTGAACCCTAATCCTAAGGTAAAGCTCTTCGCAAAACTCGAGGGTAATAATCCAGGTGGCTCTGTTAAAGATAGAATTGCCCTTTACATGATAGAGGTAGCAGAGAAAGAGGGAAAGCTTACAAGAGATAAGATAATACTTGAAGCTACATCAGGAAACACGGGTATAGGGCTTGCTATGGTCGCAGCAGCAAAGAAATACAGGGTGAAGCTCACCATGCCTGCATGCGTTAGCATGGAAAGGAGAAAGATCCTCGAGGCATTCGGAGCAGAGCTTATATTAAGTCCTTCAGAGGAAGCCACAGACGGGGCAATAAGATTAGCTCAGAGGTTATATTCTGAGGAGCCAGATGGATACTTTATGCCCAACCAGTTCGACAACCAGGCAAATGTATTAGCCCACTATGAGACCACTGGTAAAGAGATAATCGAACAAACAACTGGAAAAATAACCCACTTCGTAGCTGGAATGGGAACTACAGGAACACTCATGGGTGTAGGGAAGAGACTCAAAGAGTTCAATAAGGACATAAAGATTATAGGGGTGGAGCCTATTTTGAATCATAGGATACAAGGTCTTAAAAATATGTCTGAATCCATTATTCCTAAGATATTTGATCCCTCAATTCTCGATGAACGCTATATAGTGAATGATGAGGAGGCTTTTGATGCTACGCGAATGCTTGCTGTGAAGGAAGGGATATTTGTAGGAATGTCAAGTGGTGCAGCAATGAACATTGCACTTAGGAAATCAAGTGAACTTAGGGAAGGTGTAGTAGTGGTTGTCCTTCCTGACAGAGGAGATAGGTATCTTTCCACTTCCCTATTTGCATCAATCTGCGCCAAGTGTCCACCGTAAGCTATAGACACCTAAACGCAGGCTAAAGCCTGGGCTACTTTCTTATCTTCTCTTTCCCAAATGGTGAGAGTTCTCTTAGTTCTTTTATAATCTTTGGCATTATTTCTATTACCTTATCTATCTCTGCTTCTGTATTATAACGACTCAGGGAAAGCCTTACGGAGCCGTGAATGGCAGTGAAAGACACTCCCATAGCTCTGAGGACATGGCTGGGCTCGAGGGATCCCGAAGTACATGCAGACCCTGACGATGCACATATACCAAATTCATTTAACCTGAGTAGTATGGCCTCTCCTTCTACATACTCGAAGCTCATATTCGTCGTGTTTGGCAGACGGTGCTCTGTGTCACCATTAACCCTTGCATCAGAGCATTCCTTGAGCAGGTTTATCTCGAGTTTATCTCTGAGAGTACTCAAATAACTTGCCTCTTTTTCGATGCTTTTCCTTGCAAGCTCACATGCCTTCCCAAGACCAATTATAGATGCTACATTCTCTGTCCCGGCTCTCCTTCCATTCTCCTGATGTCCCCCAATTATGTAAGGATAAAATCTCGTGCCTTTCCTCACATAAAGCGCACCTATACCC
>CAZXCW010000075.1:0-12051 GCA_964639385.1 uncultured Nitrospiraceae bacterium | reverse complement strand
AGGCGAAATCCTTCTCTCTGGGGGTAATTTTTTAAAGCATTCTGCAACAGCCTGGGAAGCAGGAATCCAGGGGAAAGACTGGTTTCCGCATCAAGTGCGGAATGACGATAGAGGACATTTTTATACAGGAATCAATAGCTCAAAAATATGTGCGACAATTGTTTGACTTCAAGACTAATGTGGGTTATTATAGCTATAAATACCCACATTATATGAAGGACAAAATGAGGACGATTCAGATGACTTTAGATGACGATTTGGTAGCGGCAGTAGATAACACTGTGAAAAAACTGAAGACCACCCGCTCTGCTTTTGCACGTAAGGCATTGAAGGATGCTATCAAACAGGTGAATATTAATATGCTTGAAAAAAAACATAGAAAAGGATATGAGCGTTATCCTGTCGGCAAAACGGAATTTAGCGTTTGGGAATCAGAACAGGAATGGGGTGATTAATGAAGCGGGGTGAAGTGAGATGGTACAAGTTCAAAAGTCCTGACAAAAAACGCCCCGTAGTTATTTTGACAAGAGATTCTATACTTGAATATCTGGGTGAAGTGACGGTTGCACCAGTAACTTCAACAATCAGAGACATACCGAGCGAAGTGTTTTTATCAAAACAGGACGGTATGCCTAATGATTGCGCTATTAATTGTGACCACATACAGACGGTTTCAAAATCAAAAGTTGGGTCATTGATTACTGCTTTATCTAAGCAAAAGCTGGGTGAAATTCGCAATGCAATATGTTTTGCATTAAATTTTTAACTTTAATATCAGATGAGCTAACAAGTCGCCCAAGAGATCATAATTGAAAGGAAGACCGCAAAAGAGGCAGAGAAGGGAAGCATCACGGTGAAAACTTTATATAATTTTCCCAATAATAAAGAAGCTCTCTGGTTGCCCTGAGGTCGCCAATACAATACCTCGCAATGTCAAGATATCTTCCTGCTTTAAATAATTCTTTTACGTCATCACCTGTAATGCCACCCTCTTTGGGACTCTTTATCCCGAACGTTCTGCACCACATATCGAGACTAAACCTTCTTCGTGAAGCGCCATAAAATGTGAGCTGCTCAAGAAGGTCTATGTGTGCATCACCGTACCTATTCGGCATTAAATCTTTTCGTGGTTTTATCCTATGGACAGCAGAACGGATCAAGATGAAAGGACAGTCAAAGCCTCTGCCATTGAAGGTTATAAACTGATCATATCGTTTAATAACATCCCAGAATTTATCGAGTATCTCCCTTTCCGTACCTGTTTCATAAAATACATTATCTTCTTCAAATGGAAGTAATGGATCACCAACGTTCTGGAAAAATACCTTCCCTTTTTGTGTGTCGGGATCCAGTAAACCTATTGTAACGATTTCACCGGTAAGGGGATAAAAAGAGAGGCGGTCTTTTATCTCCTCTTTTTCATCTTCTGTCTCTGCATACCTTAGGAGATATTCTTGGGTCGGTCTGTCGAGGGATTCAAAATCCCTCCCTACTGTCTCTATGTCAAAGATTATCCTGGGCATAAATCTAATTTAGTATTTTAACCCGAAAAATGCACTTACATAATGCAGATGTTGTGGAAAAATTTATTTTTCGATACCTTAGTGTACCTTTAACTGATGGTTATTGGAATATTTTCATGGATATAACCAATAAAGATATTCCCAATAATTTATCGAGTTAAATAAATTTTTGAACAATGTCTGCATTATTTGGGTTAATGTAGCCGCAAACTTTAGTTTGCGTGATCCTTGATTTTCAATAATTTTGCATCGCAGGCTAAAGCCTGCGGCTACTAGAAAAAACCCTGAAAGAGATTCTTTTACTGCTAATTTCTTCTTATGAGGCTTTCGGCAGTTCCTTGAGTTCCTTGAATACCTTCCATGTCTTAAGGAGGTCTACAGCCCTCTGAAGTTGCACATCCTCTTTCTCTTCGATCTCTATAGGAGCCATTTCCTCAGGCCCTTTCGGCATCCCTTCGCCTTCATTATTCTTAAGGTGTCTTTCTAGGTCCTTTTCTCTTATTACAGGATGCTCTTGTCCTTGTTCTTTTGCCTCGAGTTTCACAACAATATCTGGAACAATACCTGTAGCCTGTATGGAAGTACCTTTTGGTGTATAGTATATTGCTGTTGTGAGCCTGAGGCCTGAACCGTCACTCAAGGGGATCACTGATTGCACTGACCCTTTCCCGAAAGTCTTTGTACCGAGGATGACAGCCCTGTTCCAGTCCTTTAAGGCACCGGCAACAATCTCTGATGCACTGGCACTGCCTTCATTGACTAATACAATCATTGGTGTGTTGTAACTCGGCTTATCTTCTGTGGTATTGTAATCTGTCTTTTCTCCTTTTTTCCCCTTAATATATACTACTAACTTGCCTGGTGGCAGAAACTGGCTTGTAACACCCACTGCGCTGTTAAGAAGACCTCCAGGATTATTTCTGAGGTCAAGGATGAGTGAATTCATCTTCTCCTGGGTGAGCTTCCCCAACGCAGTAGAAAGGTCTGCTGCTGTCTGTTCCTGGAACTGGTTTATCTTTACATAGCCTATGCCGTCCTCAAGAAGCTTCGATTTAACACTCTTTATCTTTATTATTTCTCTTACGATAGTAAAGTCCTTTGTCTCTTTCCATCCTTCCCTGAGTATTGCTATGGTCACAGAAGTCTTCGGCGCGCCCCTCATCTTACTGACTGCATCATGAAGGCTCATATCTTTTGTAAACTCGTTGTTTATCTTTATTATCTTATCACCTGCTTTAATGCCCGCTTTGTAAGCAGGTGTATCTTCTATCGGCGCTATTACTGTCAGCATTCCCTCTTTTACACCTATCTGGATACCTAAGCCTCCGAACTCCCCCTTTGTTTCAGCCTGCATCTCTTTATACGCCTCTGGGTTTAAAAAACTCGAGTGAGGATCAAGGGAACTGACCATTCCTTTAATCGCACCATAAACAAGATCCTATGTCTTTACGACTTCAACATAGTTCTTTTTGACCAATGATAGAGCTTCTGTAAAAATCTTCAGGTCTTCGTATCCTTCTCCTTCTGCTCCTACTACAGACCAACGACCAATAAGAACACCTGCTGAAGCTATAGTTAATACAAGAATCCAAATCAAGACTATCTTTTTCTTAGCCACTTTTATCCTCCAGGAATTATCTTTTTTTCAGCCACTGTAATGGATCAAGGGGTTTGCCTTTATATCGCAGCTCAAAATAAAGGCCCGGGGAATTCAGGATGCCTGAATTCCCTACCCGCCCAATTACCTGCCCCGTTTTTATTATATCTCCAGTCTTAGAAAAAATCTCTGATAGGCTTCCATAAAGCGTATGATATCCATCACCATGATTAACTATCATGAGCTGACCATATCCTTTGAACCATTCTGCAAAAACTACCTTCCCACTATAAACAGCCTTTGCATAAAGATCTTCGCCTGTCTGTATAAATACTCCACTTCTGAAGACAGGGGTATTAAACTGGGGATCCCTTTGAGAGCCATAGGGGACTGCTATCCTGCCTTTCACTGGCCAAGGAAGTCTTCCTTTCAGTCTTGAAAACCCCTTTGCATGGTACGTCTCTGTCTTTTCAGACTCTTTTATTACCTCAAGGAGTCTCCTTGACGCCTCTTTCAACTCCCTCAACATCTTTTCATAGGAAGACTTCTCGCCCCTTACAGATGCAAGTAAATCTTCTTTTTCCTTCTTCTTTCCGACAAGGTCTGCCTCTTTAGATCTAATCTTTTCTTCATTCTTCACAAGCTCAGTCTTGAGAACCGTAAGCTCTGTCTCTTTGTCATGGAGGTTTTTCAGGGTATCTCTATAGGTATTAAGTAACCTGTTTTCGTAAAGGGTTATATATTCCAGATACTTCCAGTCCCTCATCAGTTGAGGAATATCCTCGGTACCCGAAAGTAACATAACTATGTCCTCGTGGTACCTGTTTTTCTGCATTGCTCTTAGCTCCCTTTTTATCCACTCTTGCTGCCTGGCAATGCTACTTCTGCTAACAGAAATGTCAGCCTCTACTCTTGATATCTCTGACTCTGTGATTTTAAGTTTCTTCCTGTATTTCCTGAGTTCAGCTTCTACCAAACTGTGCTGCTTATTGGTATTTTCTAAATCAGTCAAGATTGAGTGTTCACGTCTTTCTGCCCTTTCGAGTTTTTCCTTATGTACCTTTATCTCTCGCTGCATCTTTTTATATTCTTCCCGCGGGTTAGTGGCATAGCAGTACGAAGCGATGAGCAATGAGCTAAGAGCTAAGAGCAATATGTACGTTAAGCGGTTAAGGCAACGAAGCCAGTTTCGATTATGTGTAACGGCAGCGTGAAAGAGCTGACCAACGCAGCCGTTGGACGAAACGGGCATCGTTACCGTAACCGTCTTTGTACTCTTTACCTTTTTCACTTTGTTCAGTATCTGATCCTTCCTATAGCAATAGCAGCACCTACCATCCCAAGAAGAAGCCCTGTCAGGGGGAGGTAAGGAGATATAGCAATGGGGAAGATGATTGACTTAATGAGAGGAATTGAGAGAGTGAGTCTAAGAAAAACGATATAATATATTGATAAAATGACTATAAGACTTAAAAGCCCACCACAAAAGCCGATAACTGCACCTTCAATAATAAACGGTTCTCTTATGAATCCTTTTGTAGCCCCAAGAAGTTTATAGGTTTCTATATCTTCTTTTTTCCTATAAAAGAGAATTTTGACAGTGCTATAACATACAAAGATCACTCCTCCAAACATTATTATGATAAATACAATGCCAATGGCCCTCATACCAAGCCTCAGGGAATATATGGAAGAGAGGAATTTTTCTCCATAATCTATTTCAGCAATCCCGTCTATCTTCATAATTTCAGATGCGAGCCTTTTTGCAGCCTCAGGGCCTGCTGCCTCTCTTTTAAGCTTTACTTCTATGGAATCATGCAGGGGATTTTCCTCTAAGCCCTCGAGCACATAAGTAGCATCTTTTAGCACGGTCTTGAGTTCCTTTAGTGCCTCATCTTTCGGAATATATTTCACCATCTTCACGCTGACATTCTTCTCAAGGGTGTTTATTATATTTTCTGTCTCTTCCTTCGAAAGGTTATCTTTTAGGTAAAGCATCATGGAAAACTTCTCAGGAAGCCTCTTCGTTATCACATCAATATTGTAGACGGAGAGCGCTGTAAACGTTGCAATAATAAGACTTGCTGCTATTGTGACAACGGAAAGAAGATTTATCCACTTCTCGTGTAAAATGCTTTGAACTGCAAGTCTGAATGCATAAGGAGAAGCCATTTAACCCGTTTCCTCGCCAACAAGACTACCGCTATCTAACCTCAGAACTCTTCTACCCGTGTCACGAAAAAGCTCCCTGTTATGTGTTGCAATCAGTATCGTTGTACCTTTTATATTGACCTCTTTAAACATCCTTATAATTCCTGCTGCTGTATCTGGGTCTACATTGCCTGTCGGTTCATCAGCAAGTATAATTGTCGGGTCAGAAACTATGGCCCTCGCAATAACAACCCTCTGTTGCTCACCTCCTGATAAGGTTAAAGGGTAGTTGTCTGCTTTATGTCTCAGGTTTACCACCTTAAGTGATTCGAACACCCGTGTCTTCAAATCTTTCTTGTCCACTCCTCTGATCCTGAGGGCAAGGGCAATGTTGTCAAAGACATTCCGGTTATTGAGGAGTCTAAAATCTTGGAATACAAATCCCATATCTCGCCTCAGGAGAGGAATGTTTGGCTCCTTCATCTTGTCTGTCTCCCATTCTCCTACTGAAATATTCCCTTCATCTGGTTTTTCAGCTAAGTATATTAACCTGAGGAGTGTTGTCTTGCCTGAACCACTTGGCCCGGTGATAAATACCATTTCTCCTTTCTCAATGAAAAAGGTTATATCGCGCAAGGCAGTCAGATTATCATAATGTTTTGAAACCTTATGAAAGTGTATCATTTGTCCGGTTTTATATTTTTACTCATTACTGTGTTAGTGCCTCTTTAATCGTCCTTACAATATTATCTGCTGTAAGGCCATAAAGTTTTAATAGCTCTTCTGGTGTACCTGAGCACCCAAAGTCGTTCTTCAATCCAATTCTCCGAAGGCAAGTAGGGTGGTTTTCAGAGAGAAATTCGCTTACGGCGCCCCCAAGGCCACCTATAATTGAATGTTCTTCAGCAGTAACCATGAGCCTGCATGTTTTTGCGACGTTAAGTAGTGTTTTCGTATCGAGTGGTTTTACAGTAGACATATTTATTACACCCGCATCTATACCTTGCTGTGAAAGGATTTTTGATGCCTCAAGTGCTATGGATACCATAATACCTATTGCCACTATATTTGCATCCCTGCCTTCATGGAAGGAGTAAGCCCTTCCTATCTTAAATTCATAATCATCCGGCATTACAGCAGAAACTTTAGACCTCCCGAGCCTCACATAGACAGGGCCATAATAATCTGCTATAGCATTTATGACCTGCCTTGTTTCATGGGCATCAGCAGGGACTATGACCATCATATTTGGGAGAACACGCATGAGTGCAATATCCTCTGTAGCCTGGTGAGAAGCTCCATCTTCACCAACTGTGACACCGCCATGTGTTGCTACAAGCTTTACATTCAGGTTTGAATAACAGATAGTCTGTCTTACCTGTTCCCATGCCCTTCCTGTCTCAAAGACTGCAAAGGTTGATGCAAACGGGAGCTTACCCGACAACGCAAGGCCAGCTGCGGTGCAGATCATATCCTGTTCAGCTATTCCTATATTGTAAAATCGATCTGGGAAGACCTTTGCAAACTTTCCTGTCTTTGTTGAACCAGATAGGTCAGCATCAAGGACAACTATGTCCTGTCGCCTCTTACCGAGTTCAAGGAGTGCCTCTCCATAAGCATCCCTTGTTGCCACAAAGCCCCCCTCACCCCCCTTTACTAAAGGGGGGATGGGGGGATTTTTCTTTCGACTTCTGACTTCTGACTTCTGCTCTCTACTTCCCATTAGCTTCGAGTTCTTTTAACGCCTTTTCAAGTTCTTTTTCTGTAGGAGCTACTCCGTGATATTCAACTTTACCCTCAAAGAAAGATACACCCTTTCCTTTAATAGTGTAGGCAAGGATTGCACTCGGTTTACCTTTAACTGCTTCTGCCCTATCAAGGGCATCGAGTATTTCCTCCATGTTATGTCCATCAATCTCTATGACGTTCCAGCCGAAGGCCTGCCATTTAGAGGCAACGGGTTCTATAGCTTTTATCTGTGACACTGGGCCGTCTATCTGAAGACCATTGATGTCTACTATTGCGCATAAGTTATCAAGCTTGTAATGAGCACCTGTCATTGCAGCTTCCCATACCTGGCCTTCTTGTATTTCACCATCACCCAAAAGGCAGTATATTCTTGAATTGAGGTTATCCATCTTCATGCCTATTGCCATGCCATTTGAAACCGAGAGTCCCTGACCTAAAGAACCCGTTGAGATCTCAACACCCGGGAGAACCCTTGAACAGGGATGGCCTTGGAGAGGACTGCCTAATCTTCGTAGCGTCTTTAGTACGGAGATGTCGAAATAACCTGACATAGCTAACACAGCGTAAAGCAAAGGGGCAGCATGGCCCTTTGAGAGTATGAACCTATCTCTTTCTCTCCAGCCTGGATTATCTGGTCTATGATGCATTTTTGAGAAATAGAGGGCTGTGACAATATCAGCAGCAGATAAAGACCCCCCTGTATGGCCTGAACCAGCCAATGTAAGCATCTTCAGTATCTCTATTCGGACCAGTTTCGCCTGCCTTTTCAGGAAGGTTACATCCCTTTCTCTCTGAGTACTTGTATATCCCATTTACTAAATTGCCTCTCCTTGCATCCCTTAATTCTGTTGCCTTCCAGCATACCTTCCTGACAGGAACTTTTCTATCTTACACCCATACCCTTTTGCAATCAATCTCTATCGCTCCTGATAATAAGGCTACTAATAATTTGGCTTGCTGTTTTTTTATTATACTAATTATATAAACGAAGGGATAAAAAAGGAAGGCATTTAACTAATGGATAAAGAAATGTACCAGAAGGAACTCTTAAAATGTGTGCGCTGCGGGAGTTGCAAAGCCTTTTGCCCTACTTATGATGAAGAATCAATAGAGGCAATGGGTGCAAGGGGAAGGCTCGTAATCCTTTGGGGGCTCTCTGAGGGCCTGCTCAAGCCATCTGAGATTCTGCGGGATCGTATTTTCAGCTGTATATTATGCGGTGCATGCTCAAAATTGTGTCCTGTTGGGGTCGACATCCAAGAAGTTATTTATCACGGCAGAGGCCTTCTCAGGAGATCAGACACCAAAAGACGACTTTTACGCCTTCTAACAAAATTTTATACAAAAAGGCCGAAGCTGAGTTTCAGCCTCCTCAGGATGGCTCATTACATATCCCCATATCTGTTGAAAAAAGGCACCCTACCTTTTTCCCCTGAAATGCCTGAAGCACCACTGAAAAATGAAAGCCTGGTATTTACATCCTTGAAGAAAAGAGGTAGAGTTGCCTTCTTCACAGGATGTATTGTCAATTTCCTTTACCCTTATTTAGGCGAATCTCTTATCAACGTCCTCCAAAGACTCGATTACGAAGTAATTCTTCCAGCAGGTGAGGTCTGCTGTGGAGCACCCTTAAGAACCCTCGGTCTTGAAGAAGAGGCAATAAAACTTGCAAAAAAGAACTTAGACGTATTCTCCAAGTTGAATGTTGAGGCGATACTGGGTCTTTGTCCAACATGTATATTCGCCTTGAAAGTTGAATACCCAAAGCTTATAGGCACAGGTTTGGAGAAGGCTATGGACATATCAAGTTTTTTAGTCGATAAATTAGGCTCCTCCAGTTTCTCTCCTTCCAATTCAGCTTTTGCAAAAGCAATGTACCATGACCCTTGCCACCTTAATTATGGATTAGGTATTAAGAGGGAGCCAAGAGAGATCATCAAAAACATTGGGATAGACTTGGTCGAGGCTGAGGCAGAGGGATGCTGTGGCTTCGGCGGTACCTTCAGCTTATCTTACCGAGAAATATCACATAAACTACTTGAAAAGCGTAGCTCTGAAATTGAAAAAACAGGGGCAGAGGCAATCATCACATCCTGCCCAGGATGTATGATGCAGCTAAGTAGGGCGGTTAAAAATAAGCCTGTATTACATCTCATTGAGGCTATAGAAGAGGCTTATTCCTGTGGAGAGTGATTATAGTTTCTTGTCAGGTGTTAGGAACCCCCTCCATGTCCTGGAGGCTGCAAAGATGGGTGCTCACATCGCAACGATTCCTTATTCTGTTATAATACAATTAATAAAGCATCCCCTTACGGATAGAGGTATTGAAAGGTTTTTGAAGGACTGGGAAAAAGTCCCAAAGAGAAAGTGAACAGTTATCAGTCAATAGAGATAGAATTTATTGATAGAAGATAAACCTTGAGCGGTTTCTTTTGCCGATAGTCAGATAAAATATTTATAAAAATCAAGAGGCAAAAGCCTCGGAGTCCCGATCTTATCGGGACGAGAATGAGCGAAAGGGTTATCTTCTATCAATAAAGACAGAAGGAGAAAATGCCGATTTTTGAATATAAATGCAGTGGCTGTGGTGGGGACTTCGAGAAGCTTGTTTTTGGAAATCAGGAAGTCACTTGTCCAAAATGTAACTCTAAAGAGATAAAAAAGAAATTCTCTGTTTTCTCTGCCGCAGGCACAGAGAAACCCCTTGCCGGCACATCAGGCTGTTCCTCCTGCACCAAAAGCACCTGCAGTTCATGTCATTGAGGGTTGCTCTCGCTGCCTAACTTCCCCGAGCCGCCTGGCAAACAAATGGCCATTTCACCCTTCTCAATGGTTGTTGACCTCCCTTCTACCGCATGTTATGCTTTAATTCGATGCTGATACCAATGCCTCCTCTTAAAATATAGCACCGCTATCTATATTTACAAATTCGTTAGAAATAGTTAAATTTATGTATGCATTTCAAGATAAAAGGGGCAATCCGTGAAATTTAACTATTTCTACAGGACATAGAATAAAAAATTTGAATCGATTGAACAAGATGTATGGAAAAACAAATTGGAGAAAGTTGAAGGGGATTTGCCAGGTAAAATTGGAGGACGGTACAATTCTTGAAGCTGAAGTACATTGGTATGAAGGACATGGTATCGGGAAAAAAGAAATGAAAATTAAGAGATATTTATAAGGAGAGGCTATGAAAAAACATTTCATGATATGCGTTGACAATCATGGTTATAAAGCATCACTGGAGATTAGGAAGATATACGAAGTGTTGACTGACAGGACAGCCGAGAGGCATCATCAAATAAGAGTAATAGATGAGTCAGGCGAGGATTATTTATATCCGGAAAAATACTTTGCCCCTGTACGGTTGCCTTCTACTACAAAAGAAAAATTAGAATTGATAACCGCATAACAAACCATGGTGAGAGGCTTATAAAGCATGATGTTTATACATCAGTGCATATAAAGGAGAAATAGTAATGGTTGTAACAAAAAAAGCAATAGCAGATATGCTTATAAAATACATAAACAGGAAGATAGATTTACCAAACCTTGTTAACTGGGCAGAGAATTATGATAAGAGAAGCCGACTTCGAGAGTGGGAGTTTTGAACTTATAAAGGAGATCCTTGCTCGTATAGGCATTGCGGATGTCCGTGAATTTGGTCTTGCATGGGATGATTGTTATGACTTCCTTCGCAAACTTGGCTATAATGTAAAGGTAGAATTATTAGAGGTATAGTGCACTTACTAAAACCCCTCTCCGGCACATCAGGCTGCACATCCTGTGCAAAAAGCACCTGTAGCAGTTGTCAATAAGAGCTCCCCTCGCACGCTAACTTTCGTACCCGCTCTGGCAAATAAATGGCATTCCCCTTTTTCATCTTTACCAATGTTTATTGACCTCCCTTCCACCGCATGTTATGCTTTAATTGAGGTGAATGCTATAGTGAGGAGGAGGTGAATTGATGACCAAAGCTGAAAAGATTAAAAAAGAGCTTGAACTACTACCGCCTGAATTTCTTGATGAAGTGGATGACTTTATCTCATCTTTACTATCGCGACAAAAAAAGAGAAATTTAGAGGAGAAAAAAGATATCATTGAATCACTATGTGGTTCGTGGGCTGATGATAAGAGTATAGATGCTATTTTTAAGGAAATTGATTTGCAAAGACACGCATATCCAGGTAGAAAAGTAGACTTTGATGTTCCTGCTTGATACAAATATAATCATCGCTTACTTAAAGGGCAGTCATGTCGTCAAAGAAAAAAATACTTTCAAATATCGAAGAAATCGCTGTTAGCACCCTTGTGATTGCTGAACTTTACTATGGAGCAAAGTCATCTCAACACCCTGAGAAAAACTTAGAAAAACTGTTACGCTTTATAGATGTAATTCGCATAATTCCTTTCGACTTAACGTGTGCTATAAAATTTGGAGATATAAAGAGCAAACTTAGAGCTATTGGAAAACCAACCGGAGAAGTTGATGCACTGATTGGTGCAACTGCTCTAACGCATAGCGCTATTCTTGTTACCAATAATCTAAAGCACTTTGAAAATATAAAAGGGCTGAAAATGGAAAACTGGTTAGAGAAATGAAGGTTATATAACTCACGATTTGTAAATATATCTATCGAAAATCTTCCTCTCGAAAAAGTAAGTTGTCATTTCTGCCTTCAATTCAAATTTATCTTTCTGAGTTATAGCACTATCGTGTAGAAACTGTCACTCTCGTTGTACCTAATATATTCCCAGATGCATCATATAGCAGAATTATTGTGTTTTGTTCTCGTGACATATGGTTATGTGGGTGAGGAAAAAACCCTCAAAATTTAGAAATTATAAATCGGCTTAAAACCACTGTTTTCAGTATAGAGGAGAACAGGGGAAAAAACAAATATTTTTTCCCCTGTTCTAATATGAATTGCAGAGAGATAGTTTTTGGAATTAATTGACCGGTAAGACCTTAATAGTTATTGTTAGGATAGATGCCTCGGTCTTCCCCTGTGTAGGAGAGGGTCGACA
>CAZXCW010000074.1:0-12169 GCA_964639385.1 uncultured Nitrospiraceae bacterium | reverse complement strand
CTCATCTCTCCGCCAAGGAGTGCACCTGTCTCCTTCATCTTATGCTTTATGAGTGAGTGTCCAGCCTTCCACATGATAGGATTCCCACCCAGTTTTTCTATTTCATCATACATTACTTGAGAACATTTAACCTCACCAACAAAAGTAGGTTTTTCCAGAATTCCCTTTAACCTTTGATTCTTAATGATATCCCTTGCAAATATAATCATCAACCTGTCTCCCCATACCACTTCACCTTTCTCAGTAACAACTCCTATCCTATCGGCATCTCCATCATAGCCGATCCCAACATTCGCACCAGATGAGACAACCTTTGCAATAAGGTCTTTTATATTATCCATAACTACAGGGTCAGGATGATGGTTTGGAAAATTTCCATCGGGATCACAATAAAGTTCTATTACATCACAGCCGAGGTTTTTCATAATCTGAGGTGCAACGAGACCGGCCGTACCATTACCAGCATCAATTACAACCTTTATACCTTTAAGAGATGAAAAACTGCTTTTGAGGTATTCAATATATTTTGGAATTATCTCGTATATTTCTGCTCTTCCTTTCCCTTTTATAAAATTGCCTTCTACAGATACCCTTCTTACATCCTGTATCTTTTCCCCGTATAGAGTTTCTTTACCCACACTTAGTTTCATGCCGTTAAATTCAGGTGGATTGTGGCTACCCGTGATCATTACTCCACCATCAATGGGGAGATGAAAGAGAGAAAAATATTGTAAAGGGGTTGGGCATATACCTATATCTATAATGTCGATACCGCTGTCAAGGAGCCCTCGTGAGAGGGCCTCGAGTATCACAGAGGAACTTAATCTTACATCTCTTCCAATGCTGACCTTTATTTTTTCTTTTTTAAGGATGCTCCTCAGATAGACAGCAAAGGCCCTTCCTATCCTTTCGATAACCTCTTCAGTAAGGTCTTCCCCCCATATCCCTCTGATGTCATACTGTCTGAAGATTGCAGGATTCATGATGACTAATTCCTATTTTTTAAATAGCTGAGGTGTAAAACCAGGATCAAGGGTATATGCCTCTCCGAAGTACCTCATTGCCTCAGAATGTTTTTTCATCTTATAGCTCGCATAACCGAGGAGATAATAGGCATAAGGATCAGGTTTTTCTCCTACATATTCCTTTAAATATTTAATAGCTGCCTTATAATCTCCTTTTTGATAAAGGGATATAGCATTTTTATAATTATTGACTTCTGCAACTACAATTGAGTTCATAAAAATTAGGGCTGCTAAACCCAGAAAAAAGATTTTCATAACACCTCCTCTTCTAATCAAAATTAGGATTTATTTGATCTTCCCGTATCTTCCATATAGAAGTAGATGGTGCAAATTGTTTTGGCTCCGTGCCCTTTTTAAAATATTCCTTTATGCCTGTTGCCTCATCCCTTGATAAGAGCCCTGTTGTAGGATCTATATAACAACTTACTATTCCTTCCTCAGGTGTAGAGAATTCTTGAGGTTCTCCTTTTTCTGCTGCCTTCATAAAAGATACCCATATAGGAGATGCTGCACGAGCTCCTGTCTCTAAAGGACCAAGAGGCCTCATATCGTCGAAACCAACCCATACAGCAGAGACTAAATCCGTTGTGTATCCTACAAACCACGCATCTCTGTATTCGTTTGTTGTCCCTGTCTTTCCGGCAACAGGCATACCGAGTGCTTTAGCCTTCCATCCCGTACCATATTTTACAACATCCTCCATCATCGAGGTTATCAGGAAAGCAGTCTGGGGACTTATAACTTCCTCTGTTTCTGGTTCATTACTTTCAAGAACCCTGCCCTTTGAATCTATGATGTATTTTATAGATATGGGTTTAACCTTCATCCCACCACTTGCAAATACATTAAAGCACGAAGCAAGTTCTAAAGGGGTAACACTCATTGAACCAAGCGAAATGGTAAGATCTTTCGGCATCTCACCCTGAAGGCCTAAGGTTCTCGCAAAATCTATCACTCTATTTACTCCCATTGCTTCAACCAATTTAACTGTAACCACATTTCTTGAGTAAGCTAATGCCTCTCTTAGACGTGTTGGTCCATAAAATTTATGATCATAGTTCTCCGGGGTCCAATCGCCCTGTGATCCACCATGGTAAGTAATAGGCTCATCAATTATAATGCTTGCAGGTGTAAAACCATTGTCCATCGCAGCTGCATATATAATTGGCTTGAATGCAGAACCTGGTTGGCGTCTTGCATTAACTGCCCTGTTAAATTCACTTTTGACAAAATCATACCCACCAACAAGCGCTCTGATAAATCCTGTGTTCGGCTCAATGGCTACAACAGATCCCTCTACCTCGGGGTCCTGTTCAAGAGTAAGTTGGATATCACGACCCTTAATCGTTTTAATGCTTACCTTAACAACATCTCCAGGTTTCAGTATCTGCGTCAATGTAAAATCTTTCAGGAACTTGACCTTTCCTTTCTTGGAGTCGATTATCTTAGATGCCCATATTGCATCCTTGATAGAGAGTTTCCCAATAATGCCTCTTGTCTTTATCAATGCCTCCTTTTCAGTCACCTTAAGGACAAGCCCAGAGGAGATATCCCCCGGGTTAGCAACGACAGTGGTTACGAGTTCCTTACTTTTTATTTCCTTTTTTATGTCAATATCTTTTCTATGTTCTAAGGGACCCCTCCATCCTCTTCTCTTATCAAGCTCTCTAAGACCCTGTTGGAGCGCCTTTGCTGCCGACAACTGTGCATTTCTATCCAGAGTTGTATATACATTTAACCCTTCTCTATAGACGAGTTCTGGACCATATTTGTCTTCAAGATACTTTCTTATGTAATCGATAAAATAATTATTAGCTTCAACCCCTGCCCTTATGCTTGAAAGATAGATAGGCTGTTTCAATGCATTTTCTTCCTGAGATCTGTTAAGATATCCTTCCTCCTCCATTTTTGAAAGAACAATATGCTGCCTTTCCTTAGCCCTTGTAAGATCATTATATGGTGAGTACAATAAAGGTGCCTTTATGAGACCTGCAAGAAGTGCAGCCTCGGAAAGAGTTATATCTTTTACTGATTTCCCAAAATATACCCTTGAAGCCATCTCAACACCATATGCGCCGTGCCCAAAATAGATCCTGTTCAGGTAGAGTTCGAGTATTTCCCTCTTATCTAGGTTCTTTTCCATCTTTATCGCAAGTGCTGCTTCCCTGAGCTTTCTCTTTAGGGTCTTCTGAGGGGTGAGGAAAACTACCTTTGCAAGTTGTTGCGTTATTGTGCTCCCACCTTCTTTTAACTCTCCATATAGGATATCTTTAAAAAGTGCTCTTGCAATCGCAATATAGTCAATACCACCATGCCTCCAGAACCTCGAATCTTCTACAGCTATTACAGCATTTATCATGTGCTTGGGTATCTTATCTAAAGGAACAAATATTCCTTTTTCAACTTTCAGTTCTCCAACGAGGACATCATCATCAGCATATATCTTCGTACCTGCTGTAGGTCTATATTGTTTAAGTTCTTCAATAGAGGGTATCCCTTTTTCGATCGCAAAATAACCTCCTGCTAAGGCACCGATGATGATCGAGAGAAATATGAGGATTATGATAGATTTAAATCTCATCCTTAAATTATACCCTCCTACATATCCTTACAACATAATTAAATAATAAAACAAGAAGCAATGGTTTAACCCAAATAATGCAATTGAGATAATGCAGATGTTGTGAAAAAATTTATTTTTCGATACCTTAGTGTACCTTTAACTGATGGTTTATGGAATATTCTAATAAGTATAACAAATAAAGATATTCTAAATAAAATCATCACGTTAATCCGCCTGAGGCGGATTAAATAAATTTTTGAGCAATGTCTGCATTATTCGGGTTAAAAAGGTAAAAGCTTAAAACCAGATGGCAGGTTCCGTCAGGCGAAAACCTTGTAAGTTTAAAAAGGGTGGGGCGTATTCCAATACGCCCCACCCTGCTTCGAACTACTCCTCGTTTCCGTCTTTTAGTACATCTCTCCACCCATGCCACCAGGGGGCATCTTTGGACCTTTCTCTTCTTCTGGAATCTCTGTGACCATAACTGAGGTCATCAGCATCAAGGCCGCAACGGATGAAGCATTCTGGAGTGCATATCTTGTGACCTTTGTAGGGTCAATAATACCTGTCTTCATCATGTCCACATAGTCTTCTTTGTCTGCATCAAAGCCATAATTGATCTCTTTTGAGTGCTTTACCTTTTCAACAACAACAGAACCCTCAAGCCCCGCATTATTGACGATCTGCTTGATCGGTTCCTCAAGTGCCTTTCTTACAATCTCCACACCAACCTGCAAGTCACCTTCGAGTTTAAGTCCTTTTAATGCAGAGAAACATCTCAGTAATGCAACACCTCCCCCGGGTACAATACCTTCTTCAACAGCCGCCCTTGTTGCATTCAGAGCATCTTCAACGCGTGCTTTTTTTTCCTTCATCTCTGTCTCTGTTGCAGCACCGACATTGATAACAGCAACTCCACCAACAAGCTTCGCAAGTCTCTCCTGAAGCTTTTCCCTGTCATAATCTGATGTTGTCTCCTCTATCTGTGTCTTTAGCTGTTTAACCCTTCCCTGAATCTTTGCCGGGTCTCCAGCTCCTTCAACAATAGTTGTATTTTCTTTATCTATAGTGATCTTCTTAGCCCTTCCGAGATCGGTAATCTTTACGTTCTCAAGCTTGATGCCGAGGTCTTCTGATATCATTGTCCCGCCTGTGAGGACTGCAATGTCCTCGAGCATCGCCTTGCGCCTTTCACCAAAACCTGGTGCCTTAACAGCGCTTACTTGAAGTGTTCCACGGAGTTTATTCACTACAAGCGTAGCAAGGGCCTCACCTTCAACCTCTTCTGCAATAATCAATAGAGGTCTTCCCATCTTTGCGATCTGCTCAAGGATCGGTAGAAGATCTTTCATACTCGATATCTTTTTCTCGTTGATAAGAATATATACATCCTCAAGGACAGACTCCATTCTTTCGGGGTCGGTAATAAAATAAGGAGATATATAGCCTCTATCAAACTGCATGCCCTCAACAATATCAAGGGTGGTTTGCATACTCTTAGCCTCTTCAACTGTAATTACTCCATCCTTACCCACTTTGTCCATCGCCTCTGCAATAAGCTCTCCAATGGATGAGTCGTTATTCGCTGATATTGTGCCAACCTGAGCAATCTCTTTCTTCTCCTGGACAGGCTTACTGAGCTTTTTAAGCTCCTCGACCACTACTTCTACAGCCTTCTCAATCCCTCTCTTAAGGTCCATTGGGTTTGCACCCGCAGCTACATTCTTAATCCCTTCTCTATAGATAGCATGTGCAAGGACTGTTGCTGTTGTCGTTCCATCACCTGCTATATCAGATGTCTTTGATGCGACCTCTCTTACAAGCTGGGCACCCATATTCTCCCACGGATCTTTGAGCTCGATTTCCTTAGCAACTGTAACTCCATCCTTTGTTATAGTAGGCGCACCAAATTTCTTGTCGAGTATCGCATTCCTCCCCCTGGGACCAAGTGTAGCCTTTACTGCATCGGTCAGTAAACTAACACCTTTGAGTATAGAATTTCTTGCTGCTTCATCAAAAATAAGCTGTTTAGCCGACATATGTGATCCTCCTTATGTACATTAAATTTTTATTCTTCAATAATTCCCAGGATATCTTCTTCTCTGACAATAAGATACTCTTCTTCATCAATCTTAATCTTTGAGCCTGAGTACTTGTCGAAAAGTATGCTATCACCAACCTTAACATCCATAGGCTGACGTTTACCGTCATCTGTAATCCTGCCAGGACCAACTGCTATTACAGTTCCTTTTTGAGATCTCTCCTTAGCCGTATCAGGTATATACAGCCCTCCTGTTGTCTTTTCCTCTTCTGAGGAATACCTTACAAATACTCTGTCTCTAAGCGGTTTGAATTTCATACCCATCGCTCCTTTCTTTATAGAATTTTTTGAGGCTTTAAGCTTGTATATTATTAGCACTCAATAAGAGAGAGTGCTAATAATATAGTCGCCAATGGATAGAGAAGGCAAGGATTTTTATAGATTGAAAATCAGAAATAAATCTTGATAATTCTTTTTTTCTTCAAAAATCTTCAATTTTGTAATTCTTTTACTATCTTTAGGGTTTAGGCTCTTCTCGGCAACCAGAGTTTTATTGTCAGGATCCCTACAAGAAAACCTCCTATATGAGCAAACCACGCAACACCACCCTTAGCAGCAAAACCTGTGCTTAGTAAGCCATTAACAAGCTGTAAAACAGCCCAGAATCCTATTACTATAAGCGCAGGAATTCTTACAACTGTGACAAAGAAACCCAAAAATACTAACGTATGCACTGTTGCCCTGGGAAAAAGAAGAAGGTATGCACCCAAAATACCTGAGATGGCACCGCTTGCTCCAATCATGGGAATAAGTGAATGAGGGGCAGCAATTGCATTGGCATAGGCAGCAACAATTCCACAGAGAATATAGAAAAAAATAAACCTTAAATGGCCTAACTTATCTTCTATGTTGTTACCGAATATCCAAAGGTAGAGCATGTTCCCTGCAATATGGAAAACTCCTCCATGCATAAACATGCCTGAGAAGATCGATAGTACTGGATTGATTGGTTGGACCTTTTCGAAGCTCAAGATATAATATGGGATTGTACCATAACTATAGGTGAGTTTTTCCATGCCTGCTGGAGCCATAACTTCATATAGAAAAACTAATACGTTAGCCACGATTATACTTATCGTAATAAAGGGAAATGTCCTCGTAGGATTATCGTCTTTATATGGAATCAATCTCCGTCACCCTATTAATATTCTAATATTCTAACCCAGATCCAGATTATTTATAAGAATTGTTGCAAATTCAGCATAAGGATTAGGGGATCAAATTTATGTTATTAATCCTCAAAGCTTAAGAGTTATTTCTCGTCATTCCGCATTTGATGCTGAATCCAGGAGCTATAACGAAAGAGTAATGCCTCCTCATTGCTTATTCCATTATGGACCATATCAAAACCTGTAAGGACAGGCTAATGAGAAACACAAAAGATTATACGTCAGGGACTTATCAGTGTCAAAATAGGAAAACTTCATGCTTGCATTTTGCCCTTAGATATGCTAAAGTCATCCCCATTATAAGGCTTTTAAGTACTCTAAAAAGAGATCTTTTGGGGGTCATAATGAGTGACAGAAAAAAAATACTAATCGTCCTATTTCTTGCCTTCATAATCTTCCCTATTTCCCCTTTATGTGTTAATGCTGCAAAAGGTGTTCTCTCTGATGAGGCACAGACGTGTCTTGGCTGCCACTCAAATAAGGATATGACCAAGCAGTTGGATAATAAGGAGATTTTGTCCCTCTATGTAAATGGTGACAATTTCGGGAATTCTGTCCACAACCCGATCGGCTGCACTGGCTGCCATTCCGACATTTCAATGGAAAACCATCCCCAGGTAAAGAAGATAATGAGTAAAAAGGATTATATTAAAAATGCCTCTAACATATGCAAGAACTGTCATCCAGATCAAGTGCTCAAGAAAAAACCTATGCATGGTAGCTTGATAGCTCAGGCAAAGTCACCTCCATGTGTTGAATGTCATGGTTCTCATTCAATAAAGGCTATTGCGGGCTGGAAAGCAGGCATAAGTGAAAACCGCTATTGCCTTATCTGCCATAAATATGACCTTAGCATGACACTGAGCAACGGAGAGCTGCTCCCCCTTTCTGTAAATGAAGCAGACTTTAAGAACTCTGTACATGCTAATCTTTCGTGTGGAGTCTGTCACAGGGATTTTTCAAAGAGTGAGCACCCAACAAGGATGGCCAAAAGCAGAAAGGATTATACAGCAGATGCCTCTAAGGCATGCACGATGTGTCATCCTGATGATCAGCTCAGGAAAAAACCAATACATGGTTCTTTGATGAATAAAACAGCATGTGTTGAATGTCATAGTTCACACTCTATCAGGAAAATATCTGAACAGAAAATAGGTTTAACGGAAAATCAATATTGCCTAATATGCCACAAGAATAAAATTAGTATGACCATGAAGAATGGTGAGTTTCTTTCCCTTTTTGTAGACAGATCACTTATTCAAATATCCGTACATAAAACTCTTCAATGCACAGACTGTCACACGGGTTTTTCTAAAAATGTTCACCCTGTAAGGGTTTTCAAGAGCGGACGTGAGTATTCAATCCTCACTTCTGATATTTGTAGAAGGTGCCATGCTGATGCATCCACACGTTATGAAGATAGTATTCATCTTTCTGAGCTCAGAAGTGGCAATCTTAGGGCAGCTGCGTGTACAGACTGCCATGGTTTCCACTTGGTAATAAAGACAGATAAGAACCTCGGGTTGATATCCTGTAATAAATGCCATGGAGAGGTGAATGCCTCATACGAAGCAAGTGTTCATAATAGGGCAAGGATCAAAGGCGATCAGAATGCCCCTGTATGTTCATCCTGTCATAATGCACATGATGTCCATACTGCGAAATTGGCAGCGAAAATAAAGAATGCATGTCTTGCATGTCATAAAAATGCTAAAAATAGCCACGAAAAATGGCTCTATAACCCTCCTATTAGATTACGCACCTTTACTGAACTCCATTTTAACACTGTTGCATGTGCTGCCTGCCATGCTCCAGATGCTGGACGTGGAATTTATCTCATTCTCTATGACAGGAAAACAGGCAAGCCCTTACCTGAAGAAGAGTTAATGAAACTATTAGGGACAGATCCTGAAGGATTAAAGTCGAAGATAGATATAAATAAAGATGGCATCATAGACTCTACTGAGATATGGACCCTTTTCAAATACTTATATGCAAAGGGGGTAACAACATCCTTAAGAGGTAAAATGGACGTCAGCAAACCAACAGAAGCACATCAAATTGCTGATAAGACAAAGGCTGTAAGAGATTGTGGAGTCTGTCATAATCCAGGTTCTCCATTCTTTAAAGATGTATTCCTTGTTATCCGGAAGGCTGATGGAAGGCCAACAGTTTTCAATGCAAAACAGGAAGTGTTAGGGAAAGACTTAAAATCTGTTTATACAATCTTACCATTAAGTAAATTTTACGTCCTCGGTAGTACCAATCAAAAACTTTTCGATATTCTCTTTATCATTGCATTAATTGGCGGGATAGCTGTTCCGATAGGTCATGTTACTTTAAGAATAATAACTTCACCTCTTAGGTCATTACGGAGGATGGGAAAAGGAGGTAAGAAATGAAAAAGATATATCTTCATCCTCTACCGGTTCGGATCTGGCACTGGGTAAATGCATTAGCATTCATCGTCCTGATTGTCACGGGAGCCCAAATCAGATTCGGCAACGTCATCCATCTTTTCTCCTTTGAGACTGCTGTTGAAATCCACAGCTGGACAGGGTTTATTCTTATAGCAAACTTTTTTATATGGTTTTTCTATTACCTTCTCACAGGCAATATAAAAATATATATTCCACCGTTACACCATCCGATAGAGTTTGTCAAGAAAAGCATACAGCAAGCAAAGTTTTACGGTTTTGGCATTATGGTCGGAGATCATAATCCCCACCATTCTACATTCGACCATAAATTCAACCCCATGCAACAGGTGTCTTACCTAATGATTATGACCGTTCTTATTCCTTTACAACTTATTACAGGCCTTCTCCTATGGGATCCAAAACTTTTTTCTAAGGTTGTTAACCTCGTAGGTGGAATACAAATAATAGATGTGATACATGTCCTTCTCTGGATATTCTTCAGTGCATTCATTATCGTCCATTTCTATTTAGCAACCCTCGGACATACAACCTTTGCCCATATCATAGCGATGTTTACTGGTTATGAAGAAGAGGAGGAAGAAGAAGGACACGAAGCTCACAGCCACGGCGAGGAGCATAGCCACAGCCACTGAACACTGAACTAATAAAAATATAACAAACGCCCCTGAAAAAGCTGATTACGTATGTCTCTCCATCTACTATTGCTATGCACTGCGATTATTGTTGGTCGAGTGCGGATAACACCTGCTACAAATAGCTCTTAGAAAGCTGAAAAATAAGAATTTGTGATTGAAATGTTGATAACTGCCAGAGTTAGCAGCGGCGCTTTTGCCGCCCGCTGGAGGGAGTTATTGGATGCAATTCTCTTTGATTTAACCACTTTTTGAATGACTTCTGACTTTCACCCGAAGGTCTTCCTTTCAGTAATCCTTCAACACTGATGTCTTCATCAAGGTCTTCCCAGCGGACACCGTGACCCCTACCGATCAATCTCCAATTATTGCGCTCGGATGGTGAAGCATGTAAAAGGCGAGGAAACCATTCCAGGGGGACTGAGATTGTTCTTCCATCGCTTAAATCTACGCTCAAAGTATCTTCTGTTACTTTTACCTTTTCTGCTTTTGGAAACTCTATTTCAACGACCGAAATACTCATTCCATGCCTCCAGTAATTTTAAATGATTTTCGTTGATAATCTTATGTATTTTACCAATTTCTGTTCTATCAAATCCCCCACTTCTTTGCAGCCTGACAGGATCAAGCCAGAATTTTGCAATCTTATCGTTACGCTCAACATGGACATGCCGAGGTTCATCATGATCCCCTGCGTAGAAGAAAAACCTATATGGCCCAACTTTTAAAACTGTCGGCATTCAATCAATTATCAGATAATTATGATCTTCTGTCAAAGGATTTTTCAACTGGTCCAAACAAAATGAGCTTCAATTCAGTGTTTTATGCCTAATGACTGAAAAGCGGTGTAAACTTGCCAGCTAAATCTTTCTGGGGTTACGCATTAGGTGGAATTGAAGGAACTCTGAAAATTATTTCTCAGGAGATGCTTGACTTTTAATCGCCTAAATATAGCAAGATGTTAATTTCTCCCAAATGTATCATTGCAAGACACGACCCCATCTGCGCATCTGCGCGACTTTGCCCATATCATAGCGATGTTTACTGGTTATGAAGAAGAGGAGGAAGAAGAAGGACACGAAGCTCACAGCCACGGCGAGGAGCATAGCCACAGTCACTGAACACTGAACTTTTGCTGCTTTCTTTCTGAAAGATTGCAGAGACATACTTTCTATATATATTCTAAGGATTAAATAGAAAGTGATATTTTAGTCAACTTTCTACCCTCCCCGATTTCTCACAGTAATATGCATGATGGCACAACATAATAATTCTGAGTTCCGATCAAATTGATTTAAAGCAAGCTTAATAAAATAGTATTGACAAAAGCAATACTTATTAATTAAAAATATATATGGAGATAGCATGGTTCGAATGGGATGATAACAATATCCAACATATAGCAAGGCATAATGTATCGCCGGATGAAGTTGAAAGTGTAGCATTTGATGACGAACCATGGATTAAAAAAGGCAGAAGGGGAACTCGCTATATGCTTGGTTATACAGTATCAGGAAGGCATCTTTTTATCGTTTATATATTAAAAGGCAAAGATACTGCAAGGGTAATTACAGCCATGGATATGGATGAAAAAATGAGAAAATTGTATAAGAAAAGGGGCAAATGATGAAAAAATTACCAAAGTTTAAAACAGAGGAAGAAGAAATAAAATTTTGGGAAACACACTCAATTGCTGACTACTGGGATGAGCTTGAAGAAGGCAAGGACATTTTTAAGAGACCGAAGCTTACGCCTGTTACACTGAAATTTGACCCGCTCGTACTGAAAAAAATTAAAATGCTTGCTCGCAAAAGAGGTATCTCCTATAACTCATACATACGGTATTTAGTTGCCAAAAGTGTTGAAAAAGAAATGCTTCCCGCAAGCCGTTAGTGCATTATTATTTTTAGGGTCTTCTAACCTCTGAACCCCCCTCAAAGGCCACATGATTTCTTCACCTGCCCGAGGAGCATAGCCACAGTCACTGAACACTGAACTAATAAACCTTTTTCTCAGCAAAAGGCAATGCCAAAATATCTTCTGCTGCTTTCTTTCTGAAAGATTGCAGAGACATACTTTCTATATATATTCTGAGGATTAATAGAAAGTGATATTTTAGTCAACTTTCTGCCCTCCCCGATTTCTCACAGTAATACGTATCTTATGTAGAACTTTAATTCTCTTTATTTCTTTCGAAAATCATTAAAGCCTGTGTCTTCCCCCAAGGGGTCATGTTAG
>CAZXCW010000073.1:0-12339 GCA_964639385.1 uncultured Nitrospiraceae bacterium | reverse complement strand
GGTCATTGCTACATCTGAACCGAGTAAAGACTGAATCTCCATCGCCTCTTTAGGCCCGATAAAATGCATTGAGCCATCAATATGGGATTTAAAATGAACACCATTTTCTTCTATTTTTCTAAGGGAAGAAAGGCTGTAAACCTGAAAACCACCACTGTCAGAAAGTATAGGTGGATCCCAGTGTATGAATTTATGGATGCCTCCGAGAGAAGAAATCGTCTCAGCCCCTGGCCTCAGGTACAGATGGTAAGTATTACAAAGGAGTATCTCAGTACCCATCTCTTTCAGTTCGTCAGTGGATACTGCCTTGACTGTGCCGAGCGTTGCCACAGGCATAAAAGCGGGTGTATGGATTACACCTCTCGACATCTCGATGGAACAAGCGCGTGCATCTCCATCTCTTTTTATAATCTGAAATCGCATGACAATTTAAAAGAAGAGAGATTATATGCGGATTTTATATTCTTTTATTTTTGTCCTCAGGGTGTTTCTGTTTATACCAAGGGCCCTTGCAGCCCTGACCTGATTACCTTCTGTTTCCCTGAGAACTATCGAAATAATTGATTTTTCGACTTCTGAAAGGATAGTATCATAAAGATTAGACCTTTCAAGTTTTGCAAGCTTTTTTAGGTAGCGCTTTAGTTTTTCCTCAAGAAAGTCATTTATAGAACATGAGTTTAATGCTTCGATAAGAAGTTCTTTTTTATCCATCATTGACCTTTATATGATTTTTTAGAAAAGGTGGTGTAAGTTATTTTAAAGAACCCTCAGCTTTTTGTGTTATTAATTTTTTTTACTAAATGATTATGATTTTCTATAGCTTTTATTCTTTTTTATTAACCCCAAAAATGTATTTACATAATGCAGATGTTGTGAAAAAATTTATTTTTCGATACCTTAGTGTGCTTCTAACTGATGGTTATCGGAATATTTTTACGGATAAAACAAATAAAGATATTCCCAATAAATCATCAAGTTAAATAAATTTTTGAACAATGTCTGCATTATTCGGGTTAAGGAAAACATAAAAAGAAAAAATAACTTTGATAAAATTACTAAGAATGAAACTGAATAAGAAACATATCATAAGCTGGGTACTTTTTGATTTTGCAAATTCGAGTTATTCTGCTGTTATTGCATCTGTTGTTTTCCCTGTCTATTATGTAAATTCTATAGTAGGAAATGAGATAGGCGGGGGTGACCTATGGTGGGGTAGGGCTATATCATTGAGCATGGCCATCGTGGCATTGAGTTCCCCTTTCTTAGGTGGAATTGCAGATTATGGAGGTATTAGAAAGAAGCTCCTTTTTCTTTATACCGCTATAAGCGTATCAGCTATAGCAAGTTTATCTGTTCTCAGAAAGGGAATGGTCTTTGAAGGATTTGTTATGATAGCCTTAGCCAATCTCGGTATGGAAGGAGGCCTTGTCTTCTATAATTCCTTTCTTCCCAGGATAGCTACTCCAGAGTATCAAGGGCGGGTCTCGGCATGGGGGTTTGGAGTTGGCTATGCAGGTTCTATTCTTTCCCTCCTTTTTGCCCTACCATTGGTAATGAGCGGTAAGTTCGATGCTACATGGCTTATGGTTGCAACCTTTTTTATGCTCTTTTCGATGCCGGCTTTTCTTTTTCTACCATCAGACACTAAAGGTGAGTTCTCTGCAGTTCAGGCAGGGATGAGAGGTTTGAGATATACGATGAAGACATTAAAGGAGATATGGGAAAAAAGAGAGCCAAGGAATTTTCTTATTTCTTACCTCATCTATGAGGATGGTATAAATACAGTGATTGTATTTTCGAGTATATTTGCTGCTACTACACTCGGTTTCAAAAATCAAGAGCTTATAACCCTTTATCTTATTGTCCAGATCTCAGCACTTTTTGGGGCCTTTGTTATGGCAAGGCCCATCGATGTATGGGGTCCAAAGAAAGTAGTTATCGTGTCTCTTTTTATGTGGACATCAGTGGCAACCATAGCATTTTTCATTCAGACAAAAACCCAGTTCTGGATGCTTGCATCCGTTGCAGGATTGGGTCTCGGTACTGTCCAGGCAGCTACGAGGGCATTTTATACTCAGTTTATACCTAAAGAACAAGGGGCAGAATATTTTGGTGTGTATTCGCTGGTAGGGAAATCATCCGCTATAGCAGGTCCTCTCATTTTTGGTCAGGTATCCAATGCATGCGGTAGCCAGAGGCCTGCAATCCTTTCTTTAGTTGTTTTTTTTCTTACAGGTATGATGATTCTCCTATCTGTTAAAGGTGGAGGCCCTAATGTCAAGCCTGATTAGTATCCCTCATGCTGTTGAAGTGGCTGCTCAAAAAAATCCAAAGAGGATAGCCCTTGAGATAGAAAAAAAGAGTTATACATATGAAGAGTTTCTTAACTTATCGAAATCCATTGCCTCATTCCTTTTTGTTAAGAGTATTAGGCAAAGGGACAGGGTAGCTATTTTTTCAGAGGGCAGGCCAGAATGGGGAATAGCCTATCTCGGCATCTTGTTTCTTGGTGCAGTTGGAGTACCAATAGACAACCAGCTTAGCGAAAATGAAGTAAGAAATCTTATTCAGGACTCAGAGAGTAAGGTTATTTTCATTTCTGAGAAGACCTCAGGGACTATCTCGACGGTTCAAGAATTAAAACCCATTATTATAATCAACTTCGATAGTGAAGAATTCTTAAGAATACTTAAGTACCCTCATCTAAATACTTTCCCTTCCATAGATCCCGATGACATGGCCTCTCTGATTTACACATCAGGAACTACCGGGAAGCCAAAAGGTGTAATGCTCACCCATAGAAATTTTCTTTCTAATGTCCAGGGCATCCAGAAGGCAAAAATTATTGATGAAAAAGATTGTATTCTCTCTATCCTTCCACTTCATCATTCATACCCTTTTATGGTCAACTTTCTTGTTCCAGTTGTTTCAGGCGCAAGGGTCATGTATCTTCAGAGTCTCAAGGGTCCTGATATTTTGAAAACGATGGTTGAAGGAAGGGTGACCGTCCTTGTTGGTGTGCCTCAGCTATTTGCTATGCTCAGGAAGAGGATAATAGATAATATTACCACTTTACCTTTGCCTCTCAGATGGCTTATTTTCTCTATCTTAAGACTCTCAGGATTTCTTAGGGATAAATTGAGAATAAACATTGGTCGAATAGTTTTTTCAAGTGTTCATAAAAGATTTGGAGAAAAATTCAGGTTCTTTGTAAGCGGTGGAGCGAAACTCGATCCTGATGTTTATAAAGATTTAGAGGCCCTTGGATTTACAGTAATTGAGGGGTATGGGCTTACTGAGACATCCCCTGTGATAAGTTTTAATCCAATAAAGAGAACAAAGAAGGGATCAGTTGGATTATCTTTGCCTGGAGTAGAAGTAAAAATAATGAATATGGGTGAAGATGGCACAGGTGAAATAGCTGTCAAGGGGCCGAATGTTATGAAGGGATATTACAGAAATCTTGAGGAGACCGAAAAGGTTATAAGAGATGGATGGCTCCTTACGGGAGATCTCGGATATATTGATAATGAAAAATATCTCTATATTACAGGAAGAACAAAAGAGGTTATAACGCTCTCTTCAGGTAAAAACATCTATCCTGAAGAGATCGAAAAACATTACCTTCAGAGCCCGCTTATCAAAGAGATATGTGTTCTCAGTGTAGAGAAAAAGCCTGGAATTGCCGAAAGCCTTAAAGCTGTTGTAGTACCTGATATTGATTATATGAGAAAGAACAAGATAGCTAATTTTAATGAGGCAGTAAAATGGGAGATTAATGCCCTCTCTGCTAAGCTTCCGCCTTATAAGAGAATCATGGGTTATGAAGCCTATGAAACTGCACTCCCGAAAACTACATTAGGAAAATTAAAAAGGTATGCCATAAGAGATATCTTAGCAAGGAGAGAGGTAAAGGAAGAGGCAGAAATTAAGGAAGAAGAGATAAAGGTTGTCGAAAGTCCGACAGAGAAAAGGGTGATAGCTTCGCTTGAAAAGATCACAGAGAAAAGACCTATAAGGTTAGACCATAACCTTGAACTCGATCTCGGGATTGATTCCCTTGCAAGAATTGAACTGATCGTTGCATTAAGTCAAGTTTTTTCAATTGAGCTATCAGATACCTTTGGGGCTGATGTCTATACCGTGAGAGAGTTGATGAGAAAGATAGAGGAGTTTAAAGAGGGTGTTGGTGAAGAGGTAACTGCTGAGGTCTCGTGGGGAAATATTTTAAAAACCGAACCTTCAAAGGAAGATCAGGAGTCAGTCGGTCTTGTCCAGGGCCCTCTAACAAGGCTATTTCTTATAGTTATCATCGGCATATTAAGAATTATTAGTAAGATCCTTTTCCGATTAGAGCTAAAAGGGGTCGAAAACGTACCGGCTCCTCCTTATATAATCACTCCAAACCATACAAGTAACCTTGACGGCTTCATGATCGGGATAGGAATTCCCATAGAATTATTCATGAACCTTTTCTTTCTTGGTTTTCAGAAATACTTCGGTAACTGGTTCACCTCCCGTTTTGCAAAACTTGCACATGTAATCCCGATAGACCCAGAGACATATTTGAGGAGGGCTCTTCAGATCTCAGGATATGTGCTAAAAAAAGGTAAATCTCTCTGCCTCTTTCCCGAAGGAGGGAGGACATATGACGGTAATCTCCTGCCCTTTAAAAAAGGTGTAGGAATACTGTCGAAGGAGCTTGACGTTCCTTTAGTGCCTGCTCTGATTGAAGGAACCTATGAAGTCCTTCCGAGAGGGGCTTTCTGGCCTAAGTTCAGGAAGATCAGGGTTACCTTTGCAAAGCCTCTCTATCCAAAGAAAATAGACACCTTTGGAAAATCAGCAGGAATGGATGATTATGAATGGATAGTGTTTAAGCTGAGAGAAGTCATCTCTAATATGAAAGGATAAGAGAGTATCAGATATTGACCCAAATAATGGAGACATTTGCATTATATAAATGCATTTTCGGGTTAAAAAACATGAAATTCAAGTTATGGCGGAGAGGCAGGGATTCGAACCCTGGGTGGAGTTACCCCCACAACGGTTTTCGAGACCGCCCCATTCAACCCCTCTGGCACCTCTCCGAGGTTTATTTTAATAAATCAATGGCCTTCCTTTCCTTTCTTACTCGAGTTTTCCAGGTGTAGAACAATCGAGGCTTGAAAACACCGTTCATATTGTAGCATGAGCATTACCGGTTAATGACTTGGTTATGTTGATGGTGACCAGACAGTGATATTAGGCACACGGCTGAAATCATGATCCTCAGTCGCGATATGATGAATGGATTTTCGCAGCATTACGGCAATGTGGGCAGCATCAGCGGTGATAAGGCCGTGGTCTTTTGCCAGTTGTGCTGCTTGTTTGATGTCGCTGCTCCTGAGCTCAGTAACATTCAAGCCTGCTTCATGCAGTTTGCTCATATATTCCATATACTCGATAAGAGGGGTTAAGACCTTTCCTCTGTTCCTCTGATTTTCCAGAAGCTTCTTGACATGTTGCACAGACACTTTTTCAAGAAAGTTCGATGCTGACTGCATCATGATCTTATAGGAAACCTCTTCAAGCACAAGTGCCGAGGTATACGCCTTTATGTTTGAGAGTTCTATCCGATTGAGAAATTCGACCGAGACAGGGTTGGTATCAAAGGCATGCTGGAGAAAAACAGTTGCATCAATGAAAACAGCGCTTGTGCCTTCGAAATTTCTAAGGTTTTTCCGCATAGAGATCATCCAGGTCTTTCATGGATAGTTTTCCCTTGACCAAGCCTCTGGTTTTTTCAGTATAGGTTTTCTTGATCGGTACGACAATAATGCCTTTCGGGGTAATTTGCACGTCAACCTTGTCGCCGGTATGTATATTGGCCTTTTCACGAATATCTTTTGGGATCACAATCTGTCCCTTAGCAAGAACTCTTGCCGTCGGCATAAAGCACCTCCTCTAATATTGTTTAACTATGATTGAGGTTAAACCTTAATTTAAGTATAACCATATTGCAATGTATTGTCAATTACGTAATCGAATGCGACACGGCATAGGTGTTTATGCCTAATCTGACTCGCTCTGACTACAAAAATTTCAGAAAATTCAATTCGTTTTATGTTGCGCTACCTGTGACCCGGATCACTTTAATCGTTTAAATGTTTTAGTAGTCTATAACCGGGGGGCTCAAAAACGTGAGGGAGCGAAATGCATGTGATACCTTCTTGGGCCCCGCTCTAAATTATTTACCATAAAATCCTCTTTTCTTTACCTTTCTCTGAGTTGTCCGATCAAACCTCATAATAGTTTTATAGATATTGATAACGGTTTAGATTCTGTTCATGATAAAATAAGGTGAGGAGGCCAGAACATGACAAAAAGCGATGATAGACTAAAAGAAATATCTAACGAACTTAACGAACATATCATAGCTGTTAAGGGAACTTTAGAACTTGTAGAATCGTCAGTATCAGAAGGTGAATTGAACGACCTTCTTCTAAAGGCAATTGAGCGAATGGATACTATACAGAGATT
The DNA here is from genome assembly GCA_964639385.1 of uncultured Nitrospiraceae bacterium. Lineage (GTDB taxonomy): Bacteria > Nitrospirota > Thermodesulfovibrionia > Thermodesulfovibrionales > SM23-35 > CAZXCW01. The sequence goes on along the minus strand of CAZXCW010000073.1, from coordinate 5,817 downwards.
ATCTAATGAAATGATCGCAGTTATAAAAAGTTTACTTGAGAGGATGGAAGAAATAAAAACTAAGAAATCAGATATACAGGCTGAGAAAGAGTAGTTCCTCATGAAATTTTGTCTCCTTGTTATTCTCTTATTCATTTTCGTATTTTCCCTTGTTGGAATAGCAGACTCTGAGGAAAACCTTCCTATCCATAATCTATCTGTCTTGCTTGAGAAAGAAAAAGATGCTGGATGGCAGGACAGGAAAAAGATTCTTATAGATTATCAAAGTTATGTCGTTGACTCTGAAGGCGGTCCTCTTAAAGATTTTATTAAAGTGACAGACCTCACATTAACTGCCATTGGTCAAGAAAAAGGCACAATGCTCTTTCATATGCTTAAGAATCTTGTCGGTGAAAACACATTCTACAGCGCTTCACGCAGGCTTCTTGAGGAAAAGAAATTGGAAAAAACTTCTTGGGTAGATGTAGAGAAAACATTTGAGGAGGTTTCAGGTAAAGACCTCGGATGGTTTTTCAGTCAGTGGCTTGAAAGAACAGACATACCATCGCTTGAGGTAAAAAATCTAAAGGTTGTTGTTCTCAAAGGAGTACCGAGAGTATCTTTTGAGATTCTTCAAGAAGAACGGCCATATAAACTTGACTTACCTGTCAGGGTTATTACTGAAAAAGGTGAAGTGAAAGATATTCTTCATATTGAAAACGAAAGTCAGGCTTTTAATATAGCAGTGAAAGAAAAACCCCTCAGAATAGTTTTTGATGAAGATTACGACCTTATGAGAAAACTAACAGAAGAAGAATACCCCCCTGTCATAGCAAGGCTTCTGGGAGATAAAAAAAGGCTCATCATTTTTCCTGAAAGGGGAAAAGAAAAATACTCTGAATTGATAACGGTCTTTGAAAAAAAAGGCTTTGAGGCTAAAGAAGAGAAAGAATTAAAAGACGAAGACATCAGGACGCACTCTCTTCTGGTTTTGGGCCTCGAAAGCCCCATTCTAAAAAGACTCTTCGGTCAAATCAATAAGACTGGACCCGGCTTTAATCTAATAGTAAAACAAAATCCTCTGAACATTGAAAAGGTCATAGCCTATGCATATAGTGACTCAAAAGAAGAGATAAGCTCTGCTGCGAGAAGGATATTCACCTACGCTAATTTTTCTTCGATACGATTCCAGGGAGGAGAAAATATAGAAAAAGAGACTGAAGAAACCGAGAGAGGAATTACCTTCAGCCTCTATGAGCCTGTACATGGCGTTAACCCGAGAAGGGCAATAAAACTAACCGATATAATTAATGACGTCATTGATAAACCTATCATCTATATAGGGGAAAGACATACAAATTACGAGGATCACAGGGTTCAACTTGAGCTCATCATGGAGCTTTCAAAAAGAGGCAGAAAATTTGCTATCGGTATGGAAATGTTCCAGAGGCCATTTCAGAAGGCTATCGATGATTACCTATCAGGAGTTATAAGTGAAAGAGAATTCTTAAAAGCCTCTGAATATTTCAAAAGATGGAAGTATGATTATAATCTGTACCGTGAGATTATTGAGTTTGCAAAGGCGAAAAAAATTCCGGTGGTAGCCCTCAATCTTAGAGAGGAAATTGTCAAAAAAGTCGCAGCAGGAGGGCTTGATGCCCTCACGCCGCTTGAAAAGAAAGAAATACCTCAAGATATGGACATGTCTGACGAGGACTATAGAGAAAGACTGATGGGTGCATTTAGGCTTCATGAAAGGACATCAATTAAGAATTTTGACAACTTTTATCAAGCCCAGATACTCTGGGATGAAACCATGGCTCATTCAATCGCAGAGTTCATGCTTGATAAACCAGGCTATCAGATGGTCGTACTTGCAGGAGAGCAACATATTATGTTCAGTTCAGGTATTCCAAAGAGAACATACCGGCTTAATAGAAAAGATTACACCACTCTAATAAACGGCGTAGCCGACGATTTTAATATGGAAATAGGTGACTTTGTGCTTTTCCCCGATTTCATTGCTCTACCTGCTTCTCCGAAACTTGGGATACTACTCAAAAAAGAGGAAGGTAGATTAAAAATAGAAGATTTTCAACCGGGAAGCAGTGCACTCAAGGCAGGGCTTAAGAAAGGAGATGTCTTGATATCTGTAGACGATTGGAAGGTAGAATCTATTGAAGATGTGAGAATTGCACTTTTTGACAAGAAACAAGGAGATACAGTAAAAGTCAAAGTTTTAAGAAAAAAATTCCTTTTCGGAGAAACAGCAGTCGAATTCCCTGTTACGCTATAAATGGCAGCTTTGCATAGAATTATCTCTGATTCTGGAAAAATCTTTTTAATATTTCTGAGCATTCCTTTTCAAGAACACCTGCAGTAACCTCTACACGATGATTAAGCCGTTTATCTGAAAGGATGCTATAAAGACTATCAACTGCACCACCTTTTTCATCTTTACACCCATAGACAAGTCTGCCGAGCCTTGCATTTACTATTGCACCAGCGCACATTATGCATGGTTCTTTTGTTACATAAAGTGTTGAGTCCATAAAGCGCCAGTTCTCATTTTGCCTTGAGCCAAGCCTGAGCGCGATGATCTCGGCATGCCCCGTCGGATCTCTTGAGGTTTCCTTCTGGTTATATGTTTTTGCAATAACCCTACCGTCTTTTACGAGGATAGCTCCCACAGGGACCTCTCCTTTGGCATAGGCGAGATTAGCCTCTTCAAGTGCCATCCTCATAAAATATACATCTTTAATCTTATCAATTATCATTATTTACAGTTAGATTTAGGAGTTTTTCCTGATGCTGACAATGTAACATGCAGAATCTCAATTTGACAATGTGCTTTCTCTTCTGATAATTTTTACACATGAAAGAAGTTAAGCCATTATTAGATATATACAAGCTTCTGGAAGAACTCATATCTTCTTATGACCTTGAAGCAACACTTAATCTTCTTGCAAAGAATATTGCAGAACAAATGGGTGTTAAGGGTTGCTCCATAAGGCTTCTTGATGAAAAGACCAAGACTCTCCAGATAGTTGCTGCATATGGAATGGGCAAGTCATATCTTGAGAAAGGTCCAATCCTTTTAGAGAAGCATCCTATTGATGAAAGGGTTTTGTCGGGAGAATGTATAAGCACAAAGGATATAATGGCAGAACCCCATGTGCTATATCCTGACGAAGCAAAAAAAGAAGGCATAAGATCTGTTATGAGCTGTCCCCTTACTGTCCACGAAAGGTCCATAGGTGTTATCAGAATCTACACATCTGATCCTCATGATTTTACAGTGGAGGAAATTCAGAGGCTCAAAGTGTTTGCCTCTCTTGGGGGTATTCTGATAGACAGGGCAAGGATATGGAAACAGATACAGACCCTCATAGAGGTATCACGCTCCATAAGTTCAACACTTTCCCTTAACGAGGTACTTTACAAGATCGTAGAAAATGCTGCGAAGGCTTTCGGTTTCAAGGCCGCTTCTATCAGACTTCTTGATAAAGAAAGAAAAACCCTTGAGGTAAAGTCTACTTACGGGCTCAGTGAAGAATATTTGAAGAAAGGACCCATTGAGGTAGGAAAAAGCCTTATAGATGCAGAATGTATGGAAGGATGTACTGTAGTAGTTTCTGATGTTTCAAAAGATAAGAGATTGCAGTACCCCGAAGAGATAATAAGAGAAGGCATAGGATCAATACTTTCGGTACCACTGAGTATCAAGGGGACAGTTATAGGTGTCTTAAGAGTTTATACATCTGTTCCTTATTCTTTTACTCGATCTGAGATAGATTTCCTTTCTGCGTTGGCAAGTAGTGGAGCTATAGCTATAGAGAATGCACGCCTCTTTGAACATGTCAAAACTGAGTATGAAGAACTAACAAAAGACGTATGGAAGTGGTATGACTGGGGAAAGCGTTTTCCGAAGTTCTAATTTTTTAATCCCCAAGGATTCATTTTTTAACTTCATAGATGCCCTGAAATCTGAGTACCAGATATTCGGCCCTGTTAAAGAAAGGAACCAGGCAGTCTTTAAAGAGTTATCCTCCACGGCAGATCTCTTTATGGAGTACCAAACCACGATGTTATCTCCAGGAAAGATGTTCATATATAAGCCAAGGGAAGATATGCTGAAATTCCGAACAGGTTCTACTTTATCTATAGAAGAAGTTATTCCAGAGATTAGGAAACAGGTAATTGTAGGCATTCATCCTTGTGACTTAAATGCAATTCTATATTTAGACAGGACATTCCTTGGCACCTTTGTTGATCCATACTACAAGGCAAGGCGAGAAAATACCATACTCATTGCCCTCAATTGTATACAGATTTCAGAAAATTGTTTCTGTTCATCTGTTGGTGCTGGCCCGCATCTCAGGGCTCAATCGGGGTATGATATGGTTTTAACGGACTTTTCTGAGGATTATTTAGTAGAGCTTAAAAGCGACAGGGCTTCTGAGATATTTAAAGTAAAAGGGAAGGAAGCAGGCCCTGATGAATGGAAACTAAAGTCCGTGAAGGAAGAGGCACTCCTTAAAAGCTTTAAGAAGGTTATTGATATAAGGGGACTTGATGACCTTTTTATGAAAAACCTCGATCATCCTGTATGGGTGACGACGGCTGATGAAAGGTGTCTTTCCTGTTCAAATTGTGTTATGGTTTGCCCTACATGCTTCTGCTATGACATTGTGGATGAAATGAGTATGAATCTTAAGGAAATAAAAAGATTCCGACAGATCGACGCATGCCAGGATTTTAGGTTTGCAGAGGTTCATGGTGGAAATTACAGACTCAGGAGGGCGTCTCGACTCAGACAATTTGTGATTCATAATTTAAATTATACAGGTCAGTATGGCGTTACAAAAACTGTTGGTTGTGGCAGATGCATAACATGGTGTCCCACAAAAATAGACCTTACAGACATAGCAAAAGAGATTCAGAGGAGCCCCGTTCATTGAAAAATCCCTTTTTGCCCTTAAAGGCGGTTATTACAGAGATAAAATTAGAAACAAAGGATGTGAAAACCTACAGCCTTTTCCTGGAAAATTCTTCCTACACTGCAAAACCAGGCCAGTTCAATATGCTTGGTTATCCAGGAGTTGGAGATGCCCCTATATCATTGAGCTCCATTGTATCTGGCGGTAGATTCCAACATACTGTTAGGACAGTTGGAAGGGTAACAGAGTTTATCGAGAGATTTGGAAAAGGTGATGAGATATACCTTCGCGGACCTTACGGCTCATGCTGGCCATTGGAAGATGCCCGTGGAGGAGACATCATCCTTGTTGCAGGTGGCGTTGGTGTTGCGCCGCTAAGACCTGTAATACAGGAAATTCTGAATAAGAGGGAATCCTTTGGAAAAGTTACGCTGATTTATGGTTCAAGGAGTCCAGATAGTATCCTCTTCATGGATGAAATCGATGTATGGAGAAAAGATATTGAGGTATTACTAACTGTTGATGAAGTTAGACCTCATATGAAATGGGAGTATGATATAGGCTTTGTGACAGGGCTTTTAGATAAGGCTACAGTCGATCCATTAAAGACTTTTGCCTTTATCTGTGGGCCTGAGATTATGATGCTTTTCGTCTCGAGGGGACTTTATTTAAGAGGATTCCTGCCATCGAGGGTCTGTGTTTCTCTCGAAAGAAGAATGAAATGCGGTATAGCCCATTGCGGTCATTGCCAGCACGGCAGCAAGTTCGTCTGTAAAGATGGTCCTGTTTTCCCTTACAGCGAGGTTACAAAATTACCCGATGGGCTTCTTTAGCTCGATAATACAGACATTGTTCAAAAATTTATTAGACTCAAATTTTATAATTCAATGGCTTACTG
>CAZXCW010000072.1:0-12526 GCA_964639385.1 uncultured Nitrospiraceae bacterium | reverse complement strand
TATCGAAAAATAAATTTTTTTACAACATCTGTATTATATTAATTGCACTTTTGGGTTTAAGGAAATCAGCTTACGCCCTTACAGGAATCTGTGGGATGATATATGTACAGGAAGGAGCCCCCTCAGCCATACACTCCTGACGCATTACATCCTTTCTAAGAAGCTCCCTGTAAAGCTGTAGTTCATATATGCAGGCCTCTTTAAACTCTGAAGCAACCTTCGCAATGGGACAATTGAATTCTTTTAAAATATAGTTATTTTCATCTACCTCAAGGTCTACAATATACCCATCGAATTCGAGAAGATTTTTCAATCCATAAACCCTATCTTGAAGATTTTTTTTATCCGAAAGGGCTTCTTTCTTGTCTCGCACAATTCTCTCTTTACGCCATCTGAATAAATCATCTATCCTATCTCGGCCATCATTCTTTTCAATATCTCTAAGAGCACCTATAATAAACTGGTGGTATGCTTTAGGAAAAAGGTCATCTGTTTTTTCTGTAAGCCTGTAAAGAAACGCTGGCCTGCCAACACCATACCTTCTCGAAACATAATCCACGAAACCCTTCCTTTCAAGAGATATGAGATGTTGCCTAATTCCCATAGGGGTTATACCCATCTCTCTACTCAGGTCGTCTATAGAAAGAGGCCCCCTTTTTTTAAGCAAAAGAAGTATCTTCTCCCTGGTGGGATTTTCATTAAGAAATGTCACCACGATAAAAAAGATAGCATAAAAAAGAAATTTTTGCAATATTTTTGTTAAAAAATATTATTTTGTTGAACTTAAAGGGGCGAAACCCATTTATAGGTTTTAAAATAGGGGCTTTGATGGGTTATCATAGAAATCCTTTTTCTTCGAAAAATATGGAATAATAATAAATAATGGGTTTACTTCGAGAAAGAATAGTTGAGCTATACAGAAAGGCAGCAACGTCATTGCCACAAGATGTTGAGAATGCCTTAAGACAGGCACACAAAGTTGAAGAGAAGGGATCGAACTCAAAGATAGCATTGACGTCTATCCTTGAGAATATAAGAATGGCAAGAGAGACTGAAAGACCCTTATGCCAGGATACGGGTGTGCCTATTTTCTTGGTAAAGGCTCCTAAGGGTCATAGCCAGCTCGAATTAAAAAATACGATCATAGAGGCCACAAAGATTGCTACAGTGGAAATACCTTTAAGGCCTAATGCTGTGGATATTATTACTGATAAAAATTCAGGAGATAATACAGGGATAGGTTTTCCAATCATTTACTTCGAAGAGTCTCCGAACAGCACCCTCTCCATGGAACTAATGTTAAAAGGCTCAGGTTGCGAAAATGTAAGTCAGCTTTATAAGTTGCCTTTTGAGAAGTTAAAGGCAGAAAGAGACTTTGATGGTGTACGAAGGTGTGGACTTGATGCAGTGTTTAATGCCCAGGGTAGGGCATGCCCACCTTACATTATTGGAATAGGAATAGGTGCCTCAAGGGATCAGGTAACAAGGCTTGCTAAGGATCAACTTCTGAGAAGTGTTGAAGATACTAACAATATAATGGCCTTATCAGAACTCGAAAAGAGGCTCCTCAATGAAATAAATCAACTCGGGATAGGTCCTCTCGGGTTAGGGGGCAAAACAACTGCTATTGGGGTAAAGATAGGGGTCAATTTCAGACATCCAGCATCTTATTTCGTAGATGTTTCTATCTGTTGTTGGGCAAACAGAAGGGCAAGTTTTACATGGTAAAAAAGAAGTTCACCGCTGAAGAAAAAAAGTTAATTAAATTGCCCCTGACAAAAAAGGATGTACTTTCCCTGAATGTCGGGGACAGGGTGCTTTTAAATGGCCAGATTGTGACTGGAAGGGATAAGGTGCATAAATTTCTTTTCAATGAAAGACCGGGGATAAAGGAAATACCTTTTAATCTTAAAGGGGCAGTCCTTTATCACTGCGGCCCCATAATAAAAAAGAATAAAGGGGGATTCGAACTCATCGCAGGAGGACCGACAACGAGCATTCGTGTTGAGATGTATGAGCATCAGATAATATCGGGCTATGGAATAAGAGGCATAATGGGAAAAGGCGGAATGGGCAGAAAGACCCTGAAAGCCCTTAGGGAAAATGGTTGTGTTTACCTTCACACCATAAGTGGCGCTGCCGTTTATCTTGCAGATAGAATAAAAAGGGTAGCAGGTGTCTGGAAACTCGAGGACTTTGGTATGGCTGAGGCGATGTGGGTGTTTGATGTAGAGGAGTTTCCTGCAATAGTAACGATGGATGCCCACGGCAGAAGTCTACATGAAGAGATAGAGAAGATATCCTATAAAGAATTAAAAAGGCTTATTGGAATTTCTTAAAAGGAGGAAAAGATGTTTGACAAATGTCCAGGGGCAGCTAATATTCGAACTCCTACACTGAAGACAAAAAAATGTCCTGAATGTGGTGGAGAAGTTGAAATATTTTCCGATGATGTCTCTATAAAATGCAAGGGCTGCGGGTTTGTCATATATGAAGATCTGGAGTCATGCATCCAGTGGTGTAAGTATGCTGAAAAATGTGTTGGAGAAGAAGTTTACAGAAAGCTTAAAAAGAAAGAAAAATCAGAATAAAGATTTGGATAACCTTCATTTTATAAAGAGAATATACAGTTTTAAAAGAGAAGAAATACTCCGAAGATTAAGGGAATTCAAAAGGCTATGGCTGAATGGTAAAGAAGAAGAGATATTCGAAGAGCTTGCCTTTTGCATTCTTACACCCCAATCTAAAGCTAAAACCTGCTGGGAAGCAATACAGAGGCTTAAGAAGGAAAGCCTGCTGTTAAGAGGAACTGTCAAGGAGGTAAAAGAAGGAATAAAAGATATAAGATTTAAGAATAAAAAAGCAGATTACCTTGTAAAAGCAAGGAATTTCTTCTCAAGAAATGGAAATGTCTGTATAAAATCGAGCATCAATCAATTTAAAGACACCCCTGAATGCAGGGAATGGTTGGTCAAAAATATAACCGGTCTCGGCTACAAAGAGGCAAGTCATTTCCTAAGAAATATAGGATTTGGAGAAAAGATTGCCATCCTTGATAGACATATTATGAGGAACTTAAAAGAGCTTAATATAATAAGGGAAATCCCAAAGTCCCTGAATGAGTCAAAATACCTGAACTTTGAAAAAAATATGTTAGCATTTTCAAGAAAAATAAATATCCCCCTTTCTCACCTTGACTTAATCCTGTGGTATAAGGAAACAGGAGAGATATTTAAATAGATTCTTATGAATCTGTGCAGGAGGGGACAAGAGGGTCAACCCTTACAGAGGTCCTTATACCTCCTTAACGAAATCTCTGATAAGAGAGACCCTCTTGTCATGGGGGGTGGAGAGAGTCCAAACAGTTTCCTTGAAGCCATAACGACAGCCAAATACTATGTGTGGCTCAAGAATTGGTTTAAGCCTTTTCTTAATGATTTCAGAGGATTGCATTAAGTACTTCCCATAACCAGGACTGTATCCTCAAGGAGTTTTTGTTTTATATTCTTCATGCCAGCTTCTAAAAGCCATCTCTTTATTTCCTTCGGAGAATAACATCTCCCGGATTGTGTGTTAACTAACATATTTACTGAAAAAAGAGCACTATGAATAGGATGAGTTCTATTATCTGATATGTAAAATTCCTGAATAATTATTCTTCCACCTTCACTCAACGCCTTTCTGCACTTTTTCAATATCTGAAGATTGTCTTTTTCTGAATAGGCGTGTACAATCTGGCTGACAAAGATTAGGTCATAACCCCTACCGATATCATCTACCGTGAAATCTCCACCCCTGAAATTGACATCTTTTATCCCTTTCCCCTCGATAAGCCTCTTTGCAATATCAATGGCCTCGGGATGATCAAAAAGAGTAACTTTTACACCTCTCTTTGCCATCTCCATGGAATACGTTCCGGGACCTCCACCAAGATCAAAAGCCGTCTTGATTCCCTTTAATCCAATAGCCTTAACAACATTCTTCGCTTTTAAAATTGCAATATTGCGCATCCCGAGGATAAAGGCATCATAATTCCTTGCCCTTTGAGAGGGTTTTCCTGTCTTAACAACCTCATCAAGGCTTGACCAGTTCCTCCATAGATCATCTGCATGTTTTATTATGTCTCCTTGATAGTAAGGCTCACCTTTGACCAAGAAATGATTTGATATCGGTGTATTACTATATTTGCGATTAGATTTTCTGAGAAAACCCAGGCCCGTAAGGGCATCAAGCAATATTTCTGTTGCCCTTAAATCTATATTTAGCTTTCTTGAGATTTCATGTGCCGATTGAGGCTTTTTCAGATGGTCGAATACCCTGAAATTATTTGCAGTAATCATTACCCTTGCAGACCTGAATCCACCCCAGATAGCTCTAAGCCTTTTAACTTGCTCATTAATTTTAGACATCTTTTTATCCTAATCTTTTCAGAAATTACTCAGTGTAATGGTATTTCATCTACCTTTATTTCTGTCTCGAGAGCAATAGCCTTTTGCTGTCTTAGTTCTTCTATTTTTTTAAGCGGCCTTTCAAGCATATTGCTTCTTGTTGTAACAAGTGCATCATATTCTTTTTTGGCAGCTTCCAGCCTTTCACCCATAAGCCTGAATTTCTCTTTATAAGCATTCCATTGTTTAGAGAACTCACCGAGTAATCTGAGGATCTCAGAGGCAGTCCGCTCAAGGTTAAAATTTTCAATTGCCTGTCTTATCACAGCGAGCACCGCATAAAGTGTAAAAGGAGAGCATAAAATAACCTTTTGCTTTAGTGCCTCATCCATTATTGCTGTGTCAGCCTCATTTATGAAGCTATAGACCTGTTCATTAGGAATGAAAACAATCACATAGTCAACGGTGTTGTCAGCGGGGTTTATATAATCACGAGTTGTTACTTGTTTAATCATTCCTTTTGCGTTCTTCAATAGTTCATCTTTGTAGCGCTTTCTATCATGTTCTGACGCTGCATTTAAATAATACATATAATTATCCAATGGGAATTTTACATCCATATTTATCTTCAAATTATTTGGTAAAAGGAATGTGTAATCGGGCCTGCCTGCTGAGCTGTCTAAAGTCTTTTGCTTGATGTAGTTTATTCCTTCCACCATTCCTACAAGCCTGATAATGTCCTCTGCCATCCGTTCACCCCATTCACCTCTCTTCTTGGAGCTTGCAAGTGCCTGACTAAGATGCTCTGTTGTATCCTTTAGTTTTGATGTAATCTTTTCATGTTCTTGAATGAGTGTAGAAACTTGAGTGCTTCCCTTTCCGACCTCATCAATCTGTTTCTTTATCTCAGATAATGTTTTATCTATTGTCTGAATGCTCTGGTCAATAAGCTCTTTCTTGCCCTCGAGTTCCTTTTTCCCTTCAGCAGTTTTGGATTCAAGTGCTTTCTCGGCAAGTTTCAGGAACTCAGCAGAGTTTGTAGAAAGGGCTTCCAAAGAAAGAGATTTAAATGTTTCGCTAAGCTCATTTTTCATTGTCTCAAGGCGCAGCTTCTCCTCATCAAGATTTTTCTGGGATTCTTCAAGCCTCGTAAGGGCTTCAACCTTAGACTGTTTTTCAGAATTGAGTTCACTTCTAATCTGGTTTATCTCAGTGTCCCTCTGCTGAATCTGCTGCCTCAGTTCATTATTCACAGCCTCAGCGCTTCTGGCATTCCCTTCAAGCTCAGCCAACTGCCTTGTATAAATTCCCTGAAAACGAGCTTTTGCCAAAAACCATACAATAAGCCCACCAATAAAGATGCCCAAGATCATATAGACTACTAACTCCATTTATTTCTCCCCCGGTCTAATCCAATTAAATCAGGCAGGACATGGTATTTGAGCGGTTTCTTTTGCCGATAGTCCGATAAAATATTTATAAAGACCAAGAGACAAAAGCCTCGGAGGGCGATAGCCCGAGAATGAGCGAAAATGCTATGCCCTGCCTGTCTATATCCTCTCATAAACCCACACCCTTCCTCCATCTATTATCTCCTCTATCCTTTTGACAACGCGCTTCTTATGAAGATTCAGCAGCCTTGTGCCGCTTGTATTAGCTTCAAGCCTCATGGCTTCTGAAAGCTCCTTAGCAGTAATCTTGCCCTTTTTGAGAATAAGATTTAGGGTCTCTTTGAGATAGTTATTAAGGCTTCCAAGAAGGATTTTCTTGCCATTTTTCATTTGAGCCATAACTGCAAGTTCCTTTCTCTCAAGGGCAACCTCTATGTTTTCCTTCTGGTTTTCATTTAGGCCGGTCAGAATAATATACTTATCACCGTATTCACCACCCAGAAGTCTTGATACCAATTTTGCAACCACCTCATCAGCACATGAGTAATCGATAACCCCAATCCTTGAGAAGTCAAGAGCAATAATCTCCCTATCTTTTTCTTTTTCAATATCCCTCTCAATCCGGTTTCTTACTGTCTGCCCAGATGGTCTTGTCACAAGATCACTTGAACCATTTTTAAGTTCTTCCTTGAGAAATTTATAAAGGTCGAATTTAGGCATTTTTAATCTTTTCTTATATCCTCAGGTTCTATACCTATTGATTCAAGCCAATCAAGAACCTCCTTTTTTATTGATTCGTCTTTGTATTCATACCATCGCTTTTCAATTTCAGGCCATTCTGAAATCGTATCTTTAAACCTTCTGAATGCACCCTTGCCTTTGATTGCTCCAGAAAGCTTATTACGAATCCCCTCATCTTTTATGTTCAATATAAAACGCTCCATAAATCCATATGACTCATAAGATGTAATTTTCGGTATTTCTCTGAACCTTTCCATGTTATCTGCGAGTACTGCTTCTGCATCTCCTACCATCTCCTTCATCCATTCTGGATAATCGTTTATAGTTTCCTCATCTCCTTCTTCAACATCATCCATGACAGATCTCAAGATGTTGATCACTTCTCCCGTCTCTGTATCAAGAAATTGAATACTTTCTTCAATTTCATCCGATATCTCCATAGCAAGGGCTATATCATCTATATCAACCTTTAATTTTTTCATATAACCATACCCACCTCAGGCATTTTCTAACCTTTCCATTTCCTTTTTTATTCCTTCAATAACTTCTTGATTATGGATGACTTTCTTCTTATCATTTTTTACTGAGATGATATAAAACACTTTCCCTCCATATTTCTCTGTAAATTTCTGGTGTGTTCTCTTCTGGAATTCAAGCTCATTTATGATTTGAGGAATGTAGGCATATCCAGCAGGTTTAATTTGAAGACCGATATATTTATCCTTAACTTTAATAAAGAAATCTACATTGTATCCTCTGTCCCATTCATCCGGCGCTGGCTCTACCTTAACTCCTAATAATTGCTGTAATTGTCCATAAATCGTCTGAATCTCTGACTGATAGCCGTCGTAAGTTCTATTTATCACTAAATTAACAACAAAGTCGGTGCAATCCTTTTCTGTAACGCTTTCGATTTCAGCCTGACAAACCTCGCTAATCTTTATATATAAAGTCCTGCCAAGATTTTTTAGATGTTCTTTAGGATGTACACTCTTGTAATAGTATTCTTCCCATTCTTTTAATGATTTAGGAGAACATTTTCTTATTTCATCCGATACAGCGCCAACCTTATTCTTTTTGTTAAGCCCCCACCTCATATTAGCTTGATTAAGTATCCATTCCTTAGGCATTACGATGTCTTCTTATAAAATAGGAAATTAGATTTGTATTTGTAATCTACAGAAGTATTGACATCAACTAATTTGTTTTTAATCAAGTGAGCATTGATAAATGTCTTGTTTTTTAAATAAAGGTAGCACAACAAATTGCCATCTTTGTCATATTTAATGGCGTCGAATTTAAGAAATACCTTCTGACTATTGAGCTTTTCGTGTAAAAATTGCAGTGCTTCTCCATTTCTTCCCTTTTTTCCTTTAACACCCAGTAGTCTGATTTTTAAGCCATTATCTAAGACTACTATTTCAGGACTTATGATTTCTTTAACTAAATAATAAGTTTCTCTTTGATGATCTGAATTATCTATTTTTGAACCGAATTTTAATTTTTTGGGGTCGATTTTTTTATCAAATCTGACAGAGTCTTTAAAGATGTAAGGAAGCTTTGAGATTTCTTTCTTATAATCAACGGCCTTCTTTTCCTGAAAAATTATTTCAAGGTCTCTCGGATTTTTGTCTATATTCAGTTTTTCTTTTATAATTGGCAGAAAATTATCGTTAACTTCATAGCCGACAGAGTTTCTTTCTAAATTTTGTGCAGCAAGGCAGGTTGTACCGCTTCCCAAGAAGGGATCAAGAACTATATCTCCTACAAAACTAAACATCCTTATTAATCTCTTTGGCAATTCTTCCGGAAACATTGCAAGATGCTTATCCTGCCTTTCACCGGAGAAATTCCAGTGTCCGTAAAAATACTCATTCCATTCTTCAAGGGTAAGCTTAGACTTCTCTCTCGTCTCTCTGCTTACCTTTGGTGGTTCACCCAATTTTTTAAAGATGAGGATAAACTCATAATCAAGTTTAATGATCCCGTTCCGAGGATAAGGGAAGGAACCCATTACTGTAGCTCCGCCTGTTGTATTGCATGTAGTAACCTTCTGCCAGATAATTGCCCCCATGTAATCAAACCCGATAGTTTCACAAAACTTAATTATTTCTTCTCTTATTGGAATGACTTTGTATCTACCATAATAGACAGACCGAGCAAAGTGGTCACCGATATTCACACACAGACGACAGCCCTTATGTAAAACCCTGTAGCACTCTTTCCAGACAAGGTTTAAATTGTTGATATAATCCTCATAACTGTCATTAAACCCTATTTGGCTTCCATTGCCATAGTCTTTCAATTGCCAATAAGGAGGAGAGGTTATGATGAGATGTACACTTTCATCTTTAAGCTCCTCCATCTTTCTGCTATCGCCGATGATTATCGTGGTCTTAGCAGGCATGTTTTCTTTCCTTCATTTGGAACCTCCCCATATGACCCAAAAATCAGTCGGATTCATTCTTACCTTCGATATTCAGATGCAATTTGTGTAAAAACCGATGATAAATTGGTGCAAAAAGTACTGCAACAAACGTGAGGAATGAAATGCCGCTGAACAATGCATAAAAGGCGGCGAATAACTTCCCCTGATTTGTCATCAAATGATCAACCGGGCCCATTCCAGTCAATATCATTGAGGCATTCAGAAAAGAATCGATCCATGTAAGTTCTCCCCAAAAATGATAACCCGCAGTTCCGATTCCAATTGAAAAGATTAGGACTATCAAAGAAAAACCTGTGTATCGTAATTGCCTAAGAAAGAATTCTTTAGGGCTTAATAATGGTCTTCTATGATGTTCAAACATAGTCTTTAATTATCTCTCTACGAGCTGCCATTCTGCATAGCCATTTTTCCTCTCTAAAAGCTTCCTACCTTCCAATCTCACTTTCTTTATTGTTGGATGAGTCTTAACTGTGATATAAGCCCGCACAAGATTTGCAATCGTTGCCTCCTGAAATACAAGCTCTGTACCATCCTGAAGAACTATCGTAGTTCTCAAATGCTTATGCCCCTCAGGAATCTCAGCAGTCAATTCTTTTATGTCTTCGTTATGGAGAATCATTTATTCAAATCTGTCCATTCACTATTATTTTCTCCTAACTTGTTGACGCACCTGATAAAGTTTTTCTGTAAAGCCGCCTTTTTCCAGGAATTGTTTTTCCAGTTGTCGCAGTTGCTGGTCAAGCAGATAATTTGCCTGATGAATCAGGCAAATAAGTGTGTTAGCTGCAACTTCTGGAGACGAAGACTCAATATATGTCATATAGGTCTTATATGACCTATTCCTTTCCCACGCAAGCTTCCGGATAGCTTGTGCCTTTTGATAACCCTTCTCCCAGAGTGCCAGTCCCCTATGCCGCAAAAAATCATTGTAGTCGAGCAGCAGTTCTTCCAGACTTGCGCGCGCTATGCCGATCAGTTTTAGTTCGCTCTTTTTCGAAGTGCCCGATACCATGCTGCCTTCGGCAATATTCTGCTTGCCACTGCGCGCTGCCTGTAGCATCTGGTCATATGTGCGCGAACGTCTGTCGACAAAGAGGTTGCAAAATACAGCCGTAGCATCATAAATGATCTCCGCCATCTGGTAGGACTTCAAACTGCGGTATCCTCCGTGAGGGCCAATAAGATCAGTCTTTGACTTGTCGACCAATGCTCTTTCCTGTTTCATTCAGTGCTTCTCTATTAAGTTGCTTCTCTCCTGAATTAAATTTCACTAATTTCTTCCAATCTACCTTTCCATCAACACAAAATTCATTCATAAAATCTAAAGTAAATTTATTGATGATTTGCGCATAGGCAACTACAAATTCTTCATTCCTTTCCTTTGCCTTGTGGCCAAGAGGTTCAATAATTTCTGTATATAGATTTTCATTGCCGGAAATAAGCTCCCAAAATCTCTGTCCACAATATTTGAAATAATCACCTTTGTCAGGCTTATTATCACGACCGTAACAACACCCATTAATTGCTTGAACATTTATTTTCGAATTACTTGTTCTTAGAATCCTTTTAGCTTTTCTAAAATTATCCTTCATTTTAATTATTTGCTGGCTATTCCCCCAGTTTGGCCCTGACTTGATTGCGACAATACAGTAGATGTTATCTTTAACGAATTCCAAATCAATCCCTTCGGCAGAAGACTTCTTCCCACCATATACTTTCTCGCAAATGAAGATTGCAAGCCCTTCTAAAAAATCACCAAAAATTGTTTCTTCTTGGGATGAAAGATGGGCATCAAGAAGGGATTTAACTAAGTCTTGTGCCGTATGAATATTTTTCGCTTTAAAAAGATAAGGATTTTTCTTTTTAAGAATTGTTGATAATTTTAGATCTTCAAGATTCTGCAACCTCTTAGCGTGGAAAGTACTTGTGTTTTTCTCAACGTAGGCTATGACATCTTTATTTTCGACTTTTCCCATACTTTGCCTGCTTTTCGAACAGTAACATGTCTCTATAATTACTTGCTTCCTCTTTGACCATGTCATAATATTTTTTTGCTATATCAATTCCTATCGAATTCCGTTTCAGTCTATTAGCAACTCTTGTAGTCGTACCAGAGCCCACAAATGGGTCCAATACCCAATCACCTTCTTTTGTAAACAATTTTATGAACCATTCAGGAAGGGCTTCAGGGAAAACAGCACTATGATTCCTATTAGAACATTCAGTTGCTATATGAAGCACATTTGTCGGATAGACTTTATCCTTATTCAACCAATTTGCGATCTTTTTCCCGAAACCACTTCCGACTTTCGAGTTGTCCCTAACCATATCAGTTTTACTCAAATTCCTTAATCTCGTTTTGGCCCAGGCACCCATCGGAATCATAACTTCCTCCTGATACATGTTAAATTTCCTGCTTTTATTAAATTGCAAGAGTCTTTCCCATGAGTCCCTGAATCTATTAGGCCACTTTCCCGGATAACAATTTTTCTTATGCCACATAAATTCTTCGGTCCATAGCCAACCTTGTTTTCTCATTTCAAGGATGAGTTCAAGCACGTAGGTATGCCGTTCGCCATTAACAACTTTTTCCTTGATATTTAATATGAATGTGCCACTATGCTTTAAAACTCTCAGAAGTTCTTTGCTAATAGGTAAAAACCATTCGACATAATGATCAGGTTTTATCCCTCCATATGTGCCGTTTCTGCTATCTGCATAGGGCGGAGATGTGAGAATCAAGTCTATTGAATTTTCATCAAGATCTTTTAAAACTTCTCTACAATCACCTAAAATTATCTTTGTATTTATCTTTCTCATAAAATCAGTATTTAATTTTATTTAAGATTTGTTTCTTTCCTGTTTAACTTCTTTTTCATTTCTCAAAATATGGATAAAATTCTTGTCCTGTTATTAAATTGAGTTTATCCACTAGCCACTCTTTTAAAACATCTCTAATTTCACCAATCATTTCTATATCCCAATTAAGCTCTTTATCTGTCGGATTGACGGAGCGAATAAGATCGAAAATGACATTATCAACAAAATCCTGTCGTTCAATTTGCTGTTGAGTTAATCCGTTTTCACTCATTTCTTAGACCCTATTTACTAAATTCTTTAGTAATCTCCCTCGCCTCTTTTCAAAAGAGAGGGGGGCGACTTTTTTCTTCAACTGAATCAATTGAATCATAAAGAGAAGGATTTGTCAAGGGAAAAATGAGGGGGAGGAATTTTGTTATAATTTGGTCATGAAAACAAGGACAATTAAGTTTAAGAAAGACCTTTTTCGGACACTGAGCGATTCTATAAAGGAAAAACTTGAGGCAAAGGGTGTCAAGGAAGAAGAAATTCTCAAAGATTTTGAGAAGTTTAGAGAGATTCTGAAACAAGTTCAGAATGACATTTTATAAACCAGAACTAAAAGAAAAGAATGCTATGAAGTATTATGCTTCTCAAGCCATCTTACGTCTCTGAAGTTCCTTCTGTTATCTCTATACGCACGAGGGCGAGGATTGCAGAATGAGGAACGATCAAATATTTTTCCCCTTCAAACTCAA
>CAZXCW010000071.1:0-12766 GCA_964639385.1 uncultured Nitrospiraceae bacterium | reverse complement strand
ATTCCTTTATAACGGCACTAGCACAACGCAGCTTACAAACAACTCTTATGATGACTGGGAGCCCCAGATAAACAACAATGGATATGTGGTATGGTATGGATCGGATGGCTCAGATGATGAGATATTTCTCTATAACGGCACGAGCATAACCCAGCTTACAGACAACTCTTATGAAGACTGGTATCCCCAGATAAACAATAATGGATATGTGGTATGGGAGGGATATGACGGCTCAGACTGGGAGATATTTCTCTATAACGGCACGAGCATAACCCAGCTTACAGACAACTCTTACGATGACTATGATCCCCAGATAAACGACAATGGAGATGTGGTATGGTATGGATCGGATGGCTCAGACTGGGAGATATTTCTCTATAATGGCACGAAAACAATCCAGCTTACAGATAACTCTTACGATGACTACAATCCCCAGATAAACAATAGCGGGTATGTAGTTTGGAGTGGAAACAATGAGATATTTCTCTATAATGGCACGAAAACAATCCAGCTTACAGATAACCTTTATAATGACTACAATCCCCAGATAAACGATAACGGAGATGTGGTATGGTATGGATATGACGGTTCAGACAATGAGATATTCCTTGCAACATCTGGTCAGGTAATAAGCCTTCTTAACCTTTTAACACCTAATGGAGGAGAAGTAATACCGTCAGGCTCAATATACACCATCCAGTGGAGCGCATCTGGAGAAGCAGTGAGTTTTAAGCTTAAATACTCAATGAACAATGGTAATACGTGGAAGCTGATAGCAGGTGGAATAACTGGTGCCAGCTATGAATGGATGGTTCCCACTCCCACAAAAAGCAAGAACAAGTGTCTTGTAAAGGTGATAGGCTTTAATTTAAATGGAAAAAAGGTAGCGGCAGATAAGTCAAACGCACCATTTACCATAGAAGTATTAAAGTTAACATCACCAGATGGAGGAGAAATACTTACATCTGGTGATACATATACCATAACTTGGACAACTAATGTTACAAAGAATCCAGTAATGAAAGTGAAACTGCTCTATACTAAGAATGGAGGAGCTACCTGGAAACCAATAACTACCATAACAGGCAGCAATCCAGAAAGTTTTGACTGGACAGTTCCAACAGTGACAAAGGAAAAAACAAACTGCAAAGTAAAGGTTGTACTGAAAGATATAAGTGGAATTACAGTAGGTAAAGATGTGAGTGACAGTTCCTTTACGATCCAGCCATAGCATTTAAACATTACTTCTCAGTGCAGCTATAGTAATGTTTAGTGGCGAGGTACTGAGACAATAAAGAGCAAGCTGCTGTTTCATGGCATTGAAATACCCTTAGTGCTTGACAATCTCTTCGCTCATTCTCGACTCTGACCAATATCGGGTCTCCGAGGTATTTTGTCTTAAAAACATTCTGTTTTTTTCCGACAAAATAAAACTGCTCTGAGAAAGCCTCCTCCCCTTTTTTACATGACCCCGGCCAAAAATTTATGAATTAAAAGGGTTAAATCTCAACTTTTACAATTAAGGATGGCCTAGTTGTTGATAGAATGAGATATATAATTACTGGAGAGGGGTAGGGAGAATTGAACCCGCGACTACTCTTTGTTTCTCGCCGTCATTTTGGTTTTGTAGACCAGAAAGAACAATAGCTCGATACCCCTCGTGCTGTGCATGAAGGGCAGCGCCGAGTGCAGCGAGCATATCTGGATTCTCATGGACATGGATTTTTGTTCGAAAGCGGTTTTCGAACAGTCTTTGTAGAAAGGTATTTCTTGCACAGCCGCCTGTGAAGACGATGTCGTCATTTACGCCGATTCTATTTATCAACGCTATAACCTTGCTTGCTATTGAATTATGTATTGCAGCGGCAATTAGCTCTCTCTTTATCCCTTTAGCTATCAAACCAATAACCTCTGATTCTGCAAAAACGGTGCACATACTATTTATCTTAATATCGTTACCATCACCATTACATTGATCACCAAAACTTTCTATGTTAAAACCGAGTGTCTTTGCCATGATTTCGAGAAATTTTCCCGTGCCCGCTGCACATCGGTCGTTCATTTCAAAATTGGTGACCATACCGTCTTTGTTTGTGGCTATCACTTTTGTATCCTGGCCGCCTATGTCAATGATTGTTCTGCAAGATGGAAATACCTCTTTTGAACCTATTGCCACTGCCTTTATCTCTGTTATTGTATTCACACTTCCGTGGATCTCCAGCAAATGTCTGCCATAGCCTGTCGCCACCAGCTTATCGGGTTTGTTAGTTTCTATAAATTCCTGGCATACTTGAAACGGATCATGTCCTGTGTCCTTTTTATAAAAGGCAACAGACTCATCGTCTTCTAATATCACGTATTTAATATATCGTGAACCGATGTCGATGCCGCCGATCTTCAAGCGATTACACCTTTTTCAATCATCTCAAGGAACGCCTCGATCCTGAGGCCGTGAATTTCAGAGATGACAAAGTCAAAATATCCCATGCCCTTAGGCCTTCCCCTCTGTGAAAGATAGATATTCTTATAGGCATCGGAAAGAACCCCTAAGAGCCCGGCATGGTTTTCCAGATTGAGACCAAGACTTTCCCACATATTTGTATAATCTTTCCCCACTATTTCCTCCGATTTTAATTAGGCTATTGATATAAAAAATTGTAATAATAATTAAAACGCTAAGTCCAATAGTTATTATCGATAGAAATAATTAAACTTATAAAAAATACCGATAAAAAAAATTTAATCAAAGAATTCCTCGGATTTCTAAATAGACAAATTGTCAGAGATTTTTATATGCCGTGGCAAGATTCAGTGATGGAATATCGGATATAATTCAGGTATGATGAGAGTAAGTCAGCAGAGATAAAAGGATTTCGATGAAAATAAAAAAGATCGTTATTGCAATGTTAGTTGTTTTCATTACCTTCCTTCATTACGGCACCGAGATGAGCCGAGTCTATCACCACATCTTTTATCGTGAACTCTATTTCCTTCCTTTGATCTTTGCTGGATTCTGGTTTGGTCTTCGGGGTGGTTTAATTACCTCTCTAAGTATTACAGCTATATATCTACCCTTTACGCTCATGCATTGGCAAGGTTTTTCGCCAGGAGATTTCGACAAGATTTTAGAAATCCTTCTTTTCAATATCGTGGCTGCAGGTTTGGGGTATCTCTCAGACAGAAGAAAGACCGAGGAAAAAGTAAGAATACAGACAGAGCATATGGCGAGAGAACAGGCAGAAAGTGCCAGTCGCCTTAAGTCGGACTTTCTGTCTATTGTCTCCCATGAGTTAAGGACTCCTCTCGTTAGCATTATTGGATACGATGAACTTCTTATCGATGGAGTTGCTGGCAAACTCACACAAGAGCAAATTGATGCACTGAAAAAAATAGAAACAAATTCGAAGAAATTACTCGACCTTATAAACTCAATGATCGAACTTACTCGTCTTGAAGCGAAGTCATTAGAACTGAAAGAGGTCGGCCTTTCGGATTTAATTGAGGAAATTAAAAGTGAGACCCGAAGCTTACAAGTGGAGTCTGGTCTAAGTTTCATATGGAAGGTGGAACCTGATCTTCATTTGCTGACGGATTCGGAAAAGTTAAAGGTAATACTCAAGAATCTGATCAGCAATGCAGTGAAGTTTACTGAGGTAGGGAGTGTTACTGTAGATGTACATAGGCATAATAAAGGTGTTGAAATCGATGTGATTGATACAGGGATCGGCATTGTGTCAGAAGCAGTGCCAGTTATATTTGAACCGTTCCGACAGATTGAAAGTCCCCTTATACGCCGGCATGGGGGGGTTGGATTAGGGCTTTACACTGCGAAGCGGCTACTGGAACTTTTGGGGGGAATTATCAAGGTCGAGAGTGAAATTGGAAGGGGATCTACTTTCCGTGTCCGGATTCCAGTCCAGAATCATTCTTGACTCACATCTTCATGCTGTATAACTTGAAACAGTTGAAATTGCTCTTTAGATGACGAGCATATAAAAAACCATTTTGATGAATGCCTGAGGCATGTGTAAGAAAAATAGTGATTAATCCAATTATCGTAGTTGAAGATGACAGAAAGATGGCTCGAATGATAAAAGCATACCTTGAAGGCGCTGGTTTCAGAGTGGTCCATTTTGAAAAGGGGAAAGAAGCCATAAAGGCTGCTTTAAAGGAAATGCCGCTGCTTGTGATACTCGACCTCAAATTACCCGACATAAGCGGTGAAGAAGTATGTCAGGAACTGAAGGAAATTGGCGATTTCCCAATAATTATGCTTACATCGAAATCATTGGAAGAAGAGAGAATCACAGGATTTGCCCTCGGTGCTGATGATTACGTAGTTAAGCCCTTTAGTCCAAGAGAACTCGTGTACAGAGTGAAGGCGGTCTTAAAAAGGGCACAGAAAAAAGACCAGAGCGAAGCCACCGCATTAAGTTTTAATAACAGTCTTTTAACAATCGACGGCCAGACTTATCAGGTTACAAAGAAAGGATTACCAGTAAAATTAACTCCGACCGAAATAAAGATACTTTTCACCCTTGCATCTACACCTCAAAAAGTCTTTACACGGGAAGACCTTGTGCAAAGTGCTCTTGGATATCAATTCGAAGGATATGAAAGAAGCATTGATGCACACATAAAACATATCAGACAGAAAATAGGAGACGATCCCAAGAATCCGATATTCATTCATACTATCTACGGAGTTGGCTATAAATTTACCGGAAAGCCGGATGCTTAGAAGTCTCTGGATAAAATTTCTCATACTTCTCTTAATCATTTCTGCCATAGCCCTCTCATCAGCTTTTGTCCTTCGTGAATTTATGATCCATGATTTCAGAAAATATCTCGAGGGTGAAATGGAAGATAGGGTCTACTGGGTAATCGCCGACCTTGAAAGTACCTATGACAAATATTCCAGTTGGAAAAAAGATGCCATCATGGAGGACTCAATTTGGGCACTTATGTTGGGCCTTGAGATCAGGATAAAGGATGCAAACGGCGATGTCCTCATAAACTCAGAAAAAGCGCTGAATTCGCTCTCTCCTCTGGTCAGAAGGAGGTTAGATGCGATTTTGCAATCCAGGTCTCCTGAAAGCGACAGCGTATTTCAACCTTATCCTCTGTTTTTAGCCGGAAAAGAGATAGGAAGTCTTGAAGTACGGTTTTTAAAGCCGAGAAAAGAGAGCATCTTTATTGCAAGATCAAACACGTTTCTCCTAATCTCACTTTTTGTAATAGGAGCAGTAGCTTTTTTGCTGAGCGTCCTTTTTTCAAAGAAGATGACAAATCCTATAAAGAACCTTGCTTCTGCAACTGAGGCAATTATGGAGGGAAACTTCAAGAGGAGGGTTGACATCGCAGGGAGGGATGAAATTGGAAGGCTCTCGGAAACCTTTAACAAAATGGTGCGACAACTTGAACTACAGGAATCGCTCAGGAGAAAATTGATTTCGAATGTTGCCCATGAGCTGCGGACGCCCCTCGGCGCTATGAGAAGCGAGATGGAGGGTATTATGGACGATATCGTGCCTTTGGATAAAAAACAAATCCAGTCCTTATACGAAGAGACGGGAAGACTAAGAAATATCCTTGAAGGGATAGAAGACCTTGCCCAGGCAGAAGCAACTGCGATATCAATGGAAAAACAGTCTACAGAACTCAAACCGTTTTTGTCCCACATTGTAGAAAGATTCAGTAAGCTCTTTTTCGATAAGGGCGTCTCCATAGAATTTGAGTGTGATGATAAACTTAGGATAGATGCTGATCCTGATAAACTTAGCCAGATTGTAATCAATCTGTTAAGCAATGCTCTGAAAGCTACAGAAAAAGGTGGAAATGTCCTGATAAAAGCAGGCCAAAGAGAAGCCGATGTATTTATAGAAGTTAAGGATACAGGTATCGGAATAAAGCAAGAAGACCTGCCCTTTATTTTTGAGAGGTTTTATAAGGTATCGGAGGGTGGCCTCGGTCTTGGGCTCACCATCGTGAAGGAACTGGCAGAGGCTCATGGCGGGAGGATCGAAGTAAAGAGTGAATACGGAAAAGGGTCTGCCTTCACTGTCTTTATCCCGTTGAATAATGTTCACAATTCTTCATAATTCATTCGAATTTTCACCGTAATCCTTTGATATTCTGTAATCAGAAAATCAAAGGAGAAGGAGGTGAAGAAGAATGAAAAGAAACACTATCATAGCCTTACTTTTAGCAGCAAGCCTGGTCCTTATCGGCGCCGTTGCATATGGTTACTGGAACGATTATGGAGATCAGGGCTATTACGGGACAGGGTACGGATATAACTGCGGATATGGTAATGTTTATGGGGACTGTTATAATAGCAATGTGGATGCTCCATCTGCATATCGGCACAACGATAGAGATGGAGTCCCTTACGACTACCCGCGTAGTTACCAAAATGGTTGGAGTGGCAACAAATACCCGCGTCGTTACGGGAATGGCTGGAACGGCTACGGATGGCATGGAATGATGGGCCCGAGAGGATTGCTGGTAGGAATGGTATTCAGGGGGCTATGTAGCCCCCTGATCACCCAGAGTCATACTTTAAGACATTGAGAAATGAAAAAAATACTGTTATTAACCGTAACTCTCATAACATTTATTTTTCTATTTGATTCCCATGCTTGGGCAAGGGACGGATGTTGGGGAGGAAGATTTCCTCATGGAAACTATTGTGAAGGTCCGGGATGTGGATGGTATGGAGAAAGGCAGCCAGTCACGACACGGTCAGAAGCGGAAAAAATTCTCAAGCAATATTTTTCGCCAGTTGATGATGTAGTGATCTCTAAGATAAGAGAAAGACAATGGTTTTTTGAGGCTGAGATCAGAGATAAAAAGAACAATTTGGTGGATGTAGTGATAATAGACAAAAGGACTGGCAGGATAAGGTCAATCTATTAGTCACATGAATTGTGGCCTTCCTGATACCGGTTGCATTAATCGGATGGATTGGTCTTCTACCAGGATTGCTTCTTAATGAGGTAAGTGCATTGATAGTGATTGTTAATGGTCTAAGGCTTTTGCAATAAATCAGCTGCTTTATATATTACAAGGACCCTTTTTTGTAGAAGTCGTCCCATTATTTATAGGATAAAAACTGACAGAAGATTCAGATTTATACTGATATTTTTAAGTGACTCTCTTTCTGTACATTACTCATTATCCCTAATAATGCATTTACATAATGCAGATGTTGTGGAAAAATTTTATTTTTCGATATCTTAGTGTACCTTTAACTGATGGCATGTGGAATATTATTATGGATATAACCAATGAAGATATTCCCAATAAATCACCGAGTTAAATAAATTTTTGAACAATGTCTGCATTATTTGGGTTATCAGTTAACAGTGAAAGGAAGTGAAAGGATATGAAAAAGACATTAATGGCATTGGTAGTCATTTTCATTGTCGGAGCAGTTGCATATGCGCAAAACATTGACATGATGAGCGGTCAGGGAAGCAGATATTGCCGTTCCCGTGGACAGCACATAGGTCTCAGCATGATGGGCGGAGGTATGATGGGTCCCTGGATGATGAGTATGGTAAGACATCGATATTTCATGATGTACGGAATTCCTTTACAATACAGGAACTTGAGAAATCCGGTACAAGCAACGGAAGAAAATATTAAGGAAGGAGGCAGGTTATATTCCGCACAATGTGCTTTGTGCCATGGTTCCAGGGGATATGGAGACGGGCTTGGCGGTAAGAACCTGTATCCTCCGCCTGCAAATATATCCTTAGCAGTCCGTATGCCCATTAGCCACAGATTCCTATTTGTTCTGGACGATCTCGGACGGCGGGAAAGTTCTTCAAACTGCTATGCCTGCTTTCAAAGAAGTTCTCTCACCTTTTCAGATATGGAAGATTATTTTATACCTGAGAGCGGGGCTTCCCGCCATATGAATATTCAATTCTAAATTTCGCGAAATACCTACTTGAAGGGTTTATATGGGGTTTGTTTATATTGCTATGGGTGAGGGGGAAAAAACGATTGTGCTGAGAAAAGATAAAAAGTTTATTTTCAATAGAGGGATTTTTTGTAGGACAAATGCTTACAAAAAAATCAGACTTATTCTGATGCATTTATTGTTTTTCGTGCTTGCTGTATATTAAGGAGTAATAAATGGGTGATTTTACATGAAATACATAGTATAATTACAAATAAAAATATCAATAGAGAGGATTTTAAAGTTGTCTTCTCATTGAAGAAAGGAGGGAAAGAGAATGATAGAAGGAAATGTTCGGGAAGAAATCGTCAAAGTAGCACGTGACCTTTTTGAGAAGAGCGGTCGAGTACAAGGACGTGACCTCGATAACTGGCTTGAGGCTGAAAGGATTGTAATAACACGATACAGACAACAAGGAAAGCTCAAGACAGAAACACCTGCGAAGAAAATGATATTAACAACAAAGAAGCGTTCCAGGAAAAACTAAAACAAAAGCAAAATAGACAAAGCTCAAAAATAAGTAACTGAAGGAGGTGTAATGTGAAAAAGTTAGTTATAGGATCAGTCATTGTCTTGCTCTTTGCTATTGTCGCCATCGCCTATGCACAGGGGCCTGGTTGGTGGGGTGGCGGTATGATGGGTCCCGGAATGATGGGTGGACAGGGGGGATGGTATTGCCCTTATTGTGGACAGTATATAGGGCCCCGTGGAGGTTACGGAATGGGACCTGGGATGATGAGTGGAGGTTATGGTATGGGTCCGGGTATGATGGGCGATTACGGAATGGGACCTGGCATGATGGGTGGCTATGGTATGGGTCCGGGTATGATGGGTCCTGGTTATGGGAGCGGTCCAGCCTATGGTCAGAGCCAAGAGTGTCAAAAATTTCTTGATGATACTGCCAAGCTCAGGAAAGAGCTGTATAATAAAAACTTTGAATATTCAGAAGCTCTTCGAAATCCAAAGACAACCCCTGAGGCTACTGTGAAACTTGAAAAAGAAGTTCGCGAGCTGCAAGAGAAAATTAATTCAAAGGCGCCACGTGGATATTATTGCCCCTGGTAAGGGGAAACATCTCTTCCGGCAGCCAGACCTCTGGCTGCCTTTAATTTTTAAAAAGACTTTCCATGCATCTATTTGATGATAATAATGATCCCAATAAAAGAAACAACACTGGAAGCTGTTCAACGACTTCACGAAGAAGGCATACGAATTGTTATGCTCACGGGAGATAGTCGTACCACAGCAGAGGCTGTCTCCGGGAAACTCGGCCTTGACGATGTTATTGCAGAGGTTCTGCCGGATCAGAAGGCTGATATGGTCAAGCGCCTTCAGCAAGAGGATCGCTTTGTGGCAATGGCAGGTGACGGCATTAATGATGCTCCTGCTTTGGCGCAAGCTCAGGTGGGTATAGCCATGGGGATGATGTTGCGATGGAAAGCGCAGGAGTTACCCTTGTAAAAGGAGACCTTCGAGGAATATTGAGGGTACGTCGTTTGAGTAGAGCCACGATGAGAAATATCAAGCAGAATCTCTTCTGGGCATTTGTTTACAATGCCCTCGGTGTACCTATAGTAGCTGGAGTTAGATATTAGTTCTTCAATATTGATTCTTACCTTGACATAAAATTGCGTATAAACTAAATTATCAAAATGCAAAGGCCCTTTATAGCAGCAAACTGGAAGATGAATAAAACTATATCTGAGACGCAAGATTTTATATCTGAGTTTGTTCCTGAAGTAAAAGAAGTAACGGATGTTGATATTGTTATTGCCCCACCGTTTACTTCTCTAATAGCTGCAGCCGAGGTGCTTAAAATGCTTATGGATACTCATATAATACTTGCTGCACAGGACGTATTTTATGTAGAGAAGGGCGCATATACAGGAGAGATTTCTCCTATAATGCTTGCAGATATCGGCTGCAGGTATGTAATTATAGGCCATTCTGAAAGGAGACAATATTTCAGCGAAACTGATGCAATCATAAATAGAAAAGTAAAGGCTGTAAAAAGAGGAGGACTCGGCACGATCCTTTGTATTGGTGAGTCCCTTGACGAGAGAGAGGCAGGCAAGACCTTTGATGTTCTTGAAAGGGAGATTGATAGAGGATTATATGACACTGATCTCGAAAATGTGGTCATCGCCTATGAACCCATCTGGGCAATAGGTACAGGAAAGACGGCTACGCCCGAACAGGCTCAGGAAGCCCATGCTTTTATAAGGGAAAGACTCAGGGTGAAATATGGTAATAAGGCTGATGAGGTTCGCATAATATATGGAGGGAGTGTTACACCTGATAATATAGATTCACTGATGGCGTGTAAGGATATAGATGGTGCGCTTGTTGGTGGCGCAAGCCTAAAGGTAGAGAGTTTTATAAAAATAGTTAAATTCAATAGAATTTAAATCTGGAGGCACAATGGTAACGCTTTTAGTAATAGTTCATATTTTTGTTTGTTTGTTTCTAATATCAATAGTCCTTCTTCAAAGTGGTAAAGGTGCAGAGCTTGGTGCTGCTTTTGGGGGTTCAAGTCAGACAATTTTC
The DNA here is from genome assembly GCA_964639385.1 of uncultured Nitrospiraceae bacterium. Lineage (GTDB taxonomy): Bacteria > Nitrospirota > Thermodesulfovibrionia > Thermodesulfovibrionales > SM23-35 > CAZXCW01. The sequence continues at coordinate 2,250 of CAZXCW010000071.1, read as the reverse complement.
GGGAGCCGGGGTGCTGCCACATTTTTAAATAAGTTGACCACCGTTGCTGCGGTTGTTTTCATGATTACATCCCTCACGTTAGCTGTTATCACTGCTAAAGGCGGATCAGTAGTTAAAAAAACTCCTGTAACAGAGGGAAAAAAATCAATCCCAGCTACACCTGGTCCTGTTCCAGGCGGTCTTCAGCCAAGTCAAACACCTGCTCAGCAACAAGGACCACAACCATCGGTGCCAGCAAAATAAAAATTAATACGTGAGACTCAGAACATTTTTCTTACTCCTTAGTTCTTACTTCCTGCTTTTTACTTTTGGATGCACTCGTGAACCTGAGATTAAAAACCCCAATGCAATAGCCGTTGGTTTTCTTGCTGATGCAAAAAGGCTTATTCCTTTGCTTGCCTCTGACAGCGCATCAGGTGATATAAGTGGACTCATATATAATGGGCTGACCAAATATGACAAGAATATAAAAACAACTGGTGATTTGGCTGAATCATGGAGTGTTTCTCCAGATGGTCTTCAGATAACATTTTATCTCAGGAAGGGTGTTAAATGGCATGACGGAGTGGAATTCACTGCCGACGATGTCCTGTTTACATATAAGACTGTAACAGATCCAAAAATCCCTACGCCTTATAGTAGTAATTATGGCCCTGTTGAGAAGGTCGAGGTGTTAGACAAATATACAGTGAGGGTCTCTTATAAGGAGCCTTATGCCCCAGCCCTTGAATCATGGGGTATGGGAATTATTCCCAAACATATACTTGAAGGAAGAGATATAACGTCTGATTATTACAGTAGAAATCCCATAGGTACGGGACCGTATAAATTAAAGGAGTGGGTAACGGGTCAGAAGATAGTGCTCGAGGCATTTGATGGGTATTTTGAGGGAAGACCCAATATTGATAAGTATATTGCGAGGATTATCCCGGATACAGCTACTATGTTTCTCGAACTGAAATTTGGAGGCATAGATTTTATGGGTCTTACTCCTCCGCAGTTTAAACTTCAGGCAAATTCAGAATTCTTCAATAAATACTTCCAGAAATTCAGATATCCAGCCTTCGGATATACCTATTTAGGCTATAACCTTCGTGATGAGAAGTTTTCGGACAAAAGAGTCAGACAGGCTCTTACCTATTCAATAAACAAAAGGGATATTATTGCAGGTGTACTTCTTGGATATGGTACACCTTGTACTGGTCCTTTCCCTCCGGAATCATGGGCATACAACCCTGATGTGAAGAAGTTTGAATATAATCCAGAGAAGGCAATGATGCTTTTTGCCGAGGCGGGATGGAAGAGAGGGAAAAACGGTCTCCTTGAAAAGAATGGTAAGCCGTTTAGTTTCACAGTTCTTGTTAATCAGGGCAATGAAGCAAGGCTAAGAACAGCACAGATCATAAAGGAAAACCTTAAAAAGGTCGGAGTTGATGTGAAGATAAGGGTTCTTGAGTGGCAGGCAATGCTTCACGAATTTATTGATAAAAAACGTTTTGAAGCGATCATTATGGGGTGGGCCTTATCAAGAGACCCTGATGCCTATGACATATGGCATTCTTCAAAGACCAAAGAAGGAGAATTTAATTTTATCTCATATAAAAATGCTGAAGTTGATCGGCTTTTACTTGAAGGACGACGCACCTTTGATATGGAGAAAAGGAAAAAGATTTACCACAGGATCCATGAGATCCTTGCAGATGATCAACCATATACATTTCTTTATGTCCCCGATGCTCTTCCCGTACTTCACAAGAGGTTCAAAGGTGTAGAGAAAGCGCCCATCGGCATTTGGTATGACTTTATACACTGGTATGTACCCAAGAATAGAATTGAATGGTACCGATAGCATAAAGAATGCCTTAATTTTTACTTACTTCCGCTTCTATTCCTTCACAAAACCTTTCTAAAAATTCCTCCCGGCTCATTTCATGACCCAAACAAAAACCAGAGGCATCCATCTTATTACAGCCTAAGGTTTGATACTTTCCATTAATCCTTACCATCTTAGAATGAAACATCATGCTGTCGCTGCGTCCTTCGGCATTTACATAACGGACATGCGGGAGAATGATTGACTTACCTACTCGATATGCTTTCATTTTTTCCACCTTTATTTTTGAATTAATTTTTTCATTTCATTTAACCTTCCCAATCTCCTTAACCCGAAAAATATATTTACATAATGCAGATGCTGTGAAAAAATTTATTTTTCGATACCTTAGTGTACCTTTAACTGATGGTTATTGG
>CAZXCW010000070.1:0-12915 GCA_964639385.1 uncultured Nitrospiraceae bacterium | reverse complement strand
GAATGGGGTACCTTTCGGACTTCACATTGTCCTTTTCAGTTTTTTTTGATTGCATGTCTGACTCAGTTTATTAGTTTATTCATTGGTCAACTTCCATGTCCATTCCCTGATCTCAGGCATATCCTGACCATACTTGGAGATGTATTCTTTATGTTCAATCAGCTTATCACGGATAGCCTGTTTTGCATAAGCAGCTATATATCCAAGCTTCGGCACACGGTCGATCACGTCTGCCACAAGGTGGAACCGATCAAGGTCGTTTCGGACAACCATGTCAAAAGGTGTAGTTGTAGTCCCTTCCTCTTTATAGCCCCGCACATGAAGATTCTCGTGGTTCGTCCTCCGATAAGTCAGGCGGTGTATCAACCATGGGTAACCGTGATAGGCGAAGATAATCGGCTTATCCGTAGTAAAAAGAGTGTCAAAATCCCTGTTTGAAAGACCGTGCGGATGTTCTTCTCTGGGTTGAAGTGTCATAAGATCAACCACGTTGATTACCCGAACTTTAAGATCTGGCGCATGTTGACGGAGTATTTCAACGGCAGCGAGAGTTTCAATTGTGGGTACATCACCAGCACATGCCATCACTGCATCTGGCTCAGTACCTTTATCATTGCTTGCCCATTCCCATATTCCAATTCCAGAACTACAATGCTTTACAGCAGCATCTATATCAAGCCATTGCGGTTGAGGCTGCTTCCCGGCCACAATCACATTTACATAATTGCGACTTCGCAGACAATGGTCCGTTACAGAAAGCAGGGTATTGGCATCTGGCGGAAAGTAAACTCTGACAACGTCAGCTTTCTTATTCACAACATGATCGATAAAGCCTGGATCCTGGTGGCTGAAGCCATTGTGGTCCTGACGCCAGACGTGAGATGTCAGCAAGTAGTTAAGGGAGGCAATCGGTCGCCTCCAGGGAATTCCGCTTCGGGTTACTTTGAGCCATTTGGCATGCTGATTGAACATCGAATCAACGATGTGTATGAACGCCTCATAGCAGGAGAAAAAACCATGACGACCGGTAAGGAGATACCCTTCAAGCCATCCCTGACAGGTATGTTCGCTGAGGATTTCCATCACCCGGCCATCAGGAGAAAGGTGATCATCCTCTGGAATAGTTTCTCCCATCCACGTTCGATCCGTTACCCCAAATAAGGCATCGAGCCTGTTAGACACGGTTTCATCAGGTCCCATCACACGGAAATTCCGATTGTCCATATTGAGCTTCATAACATCGCGCAAAAAACGGCCCATTATCCGGGTTGCCTCACCAAAAACCTGTCCGGGTTTCGGTACGTCGAGGGCATAATCGCGGAAATCGGGCATCTTGAGGTCTTTAAGCAGCAGGCCACCGTTGGCATGGGGATTGGCACCCATACGGCGGTTGCCCTTGGGCGCCAGTTCTGCCAGTTCCGGAATCAGCTTCCCGTTCTCGTCGAAGAGTTCTTCATGCCTGTAGCTCTTCATCCACTCTTCAAGTAGTTTCACATGATCCGGCCTTTTTGCCATATCGGTAATTGGGACCTGGTGCGATCGCCAGAAACCTTCTGTTTTCAGTCCATCAACCTCCTTCGGACCTGTCCATCCCTTGGGAGTTCGCAGGATAATCATAGGCCAGCGCGGACGCTTGGCAATACCCTTCGTGCGGGCATCATTCTGGATTAACTTTATCTCAGCAATAGCTGCCTCCAAGGTTGAAGCCATCTTCTGATGCATGACTTCGGGTTCAGATCCCTCGACTAAGTAAGGCTTGTAACCATATCCAACAAACAAGCTCTCAACTTCCTCATGACTGATCCGTGCAAGCACTGTCGGATTGGCAATCTTGTAGCCATTCAGGTGTAGGATGGGCAATACAGCCCCATCATGGATAGGATTGAGAAACTTATTTGAATGCCACGCAGTAGCAAGAGGTCCGGTTTCGGCTTCACCGTCACCCACAACACAGGCAACGATAAGATCGGGGTTATCAAAGGCAGCCCCGTAAGCATGAGAGATTGCATAACCTAACTCCCCTCCCTCATGGATGGAGCCGGGAGTTTCAGGGGCAACATGGCTCGGGATTCCACCAGGGAACGAGAACTGTTTGAACAGCTTCTTCATGCCCTCAGCATCTACGGAAATGTTAGGATAAATTTCACTATATGTTCCCTCCAGATAGGTATTGGCCACCAAGCCAGGAGCGCCATGACCAGGACCAGCAATGTAGATGACATTGAGACCTTGAGACTTGATCACACGGTTGAGATGAACATAAATGAAATTGAGACCGGGCGTAGTCCCCCAGTGTCCCAATAGCCTGGGCTTAATATGTTCCAGCTTCAAGGGTTCCCTGAGCAGAGGATTGTCATAGAGATAAATTTGTCCGATAGAAAGATAGTTTGCTGCTCGCCAGTAGGCATTAATAGCCTCCAACTGCTTCTTAGATAGAGTTCCGCTCATGATGTCCTCCTTCTTAGCCTTTCAATTCCTAACTTATTTGGTATCCTGTCAGTATAAAGCAGGCAATGTAAAAATACATCAGTATAAGTCTGAATCCTCTTTTAGCAACTAAATTGGAGAAGAACCAAAATATATAACTTATGATGTAAGAGAAAATATAAAGAGCGGGCGACGGGATTTGAACCCGCGACCATCAGCTTGGGAAGCTGACACTCTACCAACTGAGTTACGCCCGCAATAGAGAATTTTATAAATCAGTAGATGCTAAAGTCAAGAAAGGTAGAGGATACAATAGCTCACGTCATTCTTAGTGCAAAAGAAGCCTGAAAGGTTTTGACGTAAGTCTTTTACGGCGTGTTAGCTGAGATTTTAGATAATTTCTCTGTGTGGTAATATTAACCATGCTTTCGGCTCAGAGACTCAAAAATAAAATACTTAGAGACAGATATAACTCAATCATATTCAAAGCGAATAGGGAAGGGGAGTTATACCTCGTAGGAGGTTATGTACGTGACATTTTACGAGGCGTTTGTTCTACAGACAGAGATTATATAGTAAGCGATGATATAAAAAACTTTGTCAACAAGATCAAAGAAACTATCAAAGGCTCAGTAATTGAGTTCAAAAGGGGAGGAACTACACGGATTGCCTTGAATGACGGGGTCACATTTGATTTTTCAAGACCGATGGGAACTCTTAAAGAAGATCTTTCAAAAAGGGACTTTACCATCAATTCGCTTGCCTGGTCTCCAGATACCGGGATCATAGATCCCTTCAAGGGGTTGGAAGATATAAAAAATAGAAGGATTCGTACCCTGTCAGGGAAAAACCTGACTGCCGATCCATTAAGAATGCTCAGGGCATACAGGTTTGCATCCGAATTCAATGGCTCAATAGAAGAGCGCACAAGGAAAGCAATAAAGATGTTTCATAACAGGATCAAACAGGTATCTCCTGAAAGAATAACTTTTGAACTTTTCAATTTGTTAAACTCGGAAAATCCAGTAAAGTATCTCAAGATGGCACTTTACGATCAACTCTTAAAGGATATTTTGTTTATTCCTGACAGAAGATTAGAGCACAATATTAAAGCAATTTCCAGACTTGAAGTAAAACTTGATAAACTTCCATTAAAAGTTAAAGTTCAACTGGAACAGATATTTTCTCAAAACCTTACTTATAAAGGTTTACTGCGTCTTGTGCTTTTGCTCAGACAAAATGGATCTATGCCTTTAAGTACGGGCTTAAAGATGAGTAACAAAATAATAAAAAGGATAATGATAATACATAAGGGAATATTAGAATTTAAAAAAGATGAATTGTTTAATATTTTTTTAGAATCAAAAGAAGCAGCTATAGACATCCTCGTCTTAAAGGGAAGAATAGATTTACTAAGAGAATACAGACGGTTTAAGAATATATTGAAGAAAGGTTATTTAAGCTCCTTAGAGATTGCACGAATAGCAAACATAAGAGAAGGGCCAAGGCTGGGGAAGGCTATAATAGAACTGAAAAGGGCACAATTCGAAAAAAAGATCAAAAGCAAAGCAGATGCAAAAAAGTTCCTCTCTAATATTTTAGATGATATATCAACCAAGAGCCCTTGAAACTAAAGAGAAAAATAACCCAGGAACTCAACAAAGTCAATAGGCAGATAGAAGGCAAGTTATGGGAACTCAAAATAAGGACGTATGGGAATCAACACCGAATATTTTATGTTGTCCTAAAAGGCAACGAAATGTTCTTACTCCATGCCTACCTGAAAAAGACGCCAAGAGCTCCCGTGAATGAAATAATAACAGCAAGACAGAGAATGAAACAATTGATGGAGGAAAGAAGATGAAAAGTGACCTTGATAAGCATATTGAGCGGCAAATGAAAGATAGGGAATTCAGAATTTACTTCAATAGGGCTGAAGCTAAAAGAAAAATAGCTCAGGAAATAGCCCTTTTGCGCAAAGCCCAGCATATCACTCAAGCACAGTTAGCAAAGGAGATCAAGACGACCCAGCAAGTGATATCTCGACTTGAAAGTCCTAGGGATAAGCGGATGCCATCACTTGAGCTTCTCGATCGAGTGGCAAAAGCTCTTAACAGGAAGCTCATTATATCCCTGCAGTCGTGACTTTTGCAGTCGAAGTTGAAGCAGCGTCAAAGAATAGACCGGTTTGCAAGGACAACAGAAGTAATAACCTTTATAACTTCCTGAAGGCCGCACTTAAGCTACCACCCGAACAACAGCAAAGTACACTTCGAAATCAACAAAGACAAATGTCCCATATTGTACGAATTGTACCCTTGGTCTGTATTATCACAAAATACGAATGACATTAAATCTTCCGCCTTCATTTTGTTAAATGTATCTCTTGCTCTGAATTGGCGGATATGCTATATTTAGCTCAGGGAAACAGATAAAGGGAAATTCGTATAATCGTTGTTGGGTCAAGAATAAATTTAATAAAGCCCCAAAAGATATTTCATATTATACGCTAAAAAAGCTGTGATTAACAGGAACCCAATAAGAATCCCGGTGATCGGTTCAACAAATCATGCCGCATAAAACTGAAAAGGTGTTCCATTAAATACGAACTTACTGCATATGAATTTTCCCTTATCAACGGTGGTTTCACAATCACTGGTGCGTTGCTCGGTGCTGTTATCGCATATTGGCTCTCTCGTCTCCTTACTAATCACACCATCCGGACCAATACTATTACCAATTTGCGACAATCCTTCGCGCCACAATTTGCTTACCTCAGGAGCTTTGAAGGATTTACTGCTGGAGTAGAGGAAATTCGTAATCGGCTTTATTCCGATTTTGTTAGTACTCACGCTGTCGAGCTCGAAAAGTTTCGGTTCTTCCTTAAAGGCAAAACCCTTGACGCCTATGACAAGGCTTGCGAAAAATACGAAGAACTTTTGCATCCAGGACTTACCGCTAATGTAGGGACGCAAAATCCATCGGAGTTCTTTATTGCACAAATTAGGGCCTTGCTGGATTTTACCAGATAAAAATAAGATAAAGACATTTTAAACTTCCACCAACAAGTCGCTTAACCGGATGGCTTACAGCCACCGGTTAGCTTTTTCGTTATGCATCAAATAGAAATTGAGAACAAATAAGGAGACATTATGATGAGCCAACTTGAATTGCTTGAAGCGTATGCGCGGCTTAAAGGTTTCAAAGATAATGTACCAACTACCGATAGCATAAGAGATAATTATGTAAATGATTTTCATTCTATTATAGACCTGTTGGAAAAAATCACTGGCCGAAACCTTTCTGGTTTTCGAGTTTCTCCTGACGTAATGTATAGGCAGTACGTAGATTGGCGTAAAGGACAAATGACAAGAGAACAATATTGTCCACGCCCTGCCCTGATGATGAAGGTTGATGCTGTCTTAACATTTTTCCAATTTCAACTGCAAGACCATAAAAAAGGACCTATCGGATTTCGTCCTTCGGAATAGCTGGCGGCTGAAATACCTCGTTACACATTATTTCTCTTGAAAGTCTGCAACTGTTTCGACTTCTGACACCTGTTCAATTGTATGCGCAATTGAGACACAATAATCCTTTCTGAAATTTGTACACATATTCAAGTGACATTCGTTGTATTTTCATTGTACAATCGTTACAGAGTCAAATTATGCCCTATTATTCTTTAAAGAAAAGACATGCACTTTTTCTTTCGGTCATTCTATTGCTTGTAGCAATCATAGTTCCTGCCATCTGTCTTGCAGACGCTGCCACGATCTTTAAGGAAAACAACAAAGCAGTTGTCTTTATAGTAGTTTATGACGACGCGGGAAAGACAATAAGTCAGGGCAGTGGTTTTATTGTGAGGCGGGACGGCGTAATTGTTACAAACTATCATGTCATAAGCAATGCATCCAGCATAAAAATAAAGGCAGGCGCCGATGTCTTGAATGTTGATGGGCCTGTATATCTGGATGAAGAAAATGATATTGCAATATTAAAAGCTGACGCAAAGAACCTACCTATAGTGAAGCTCGGTAATTTAGCGAAGACAGCTATTGGAGAAAAGGTGTTCGTCATTAGCAGTCCCAAAGGACTTGAAAACACGATATCCGATGGTATATTAAGCGGCAAAAGAGAGATAGCCTCGAACAAGATAATTATTCAAATAACAGCTCCAATTTCACCTGGAAGCAGCGGCGGCCCTGTATTTAATAAAAATGGTGAGGTTATAGGAATTGTAACTTTTTTAATAAAGAACGCTCAGAACCTCAATTTTGCAATTCCTTTGGATGTCATTAGGAATAAAATCACGAGTAATAAACTGACGGTAATAAAGAAGAACAAGATCGATGATTACGAAAAGACAGCACAGTATTGGTATTATCTCGGGTTTACCTACAGCGAAACAGGTAAGAATATTGATGCAGTTGAAGCTTACAAACATGCAATCCGGATCAACCCCGATTTTGCAAAGGCGTACAACGATTTAGGAACGACTTATCACTCTCTTGGGCGTTACGAGGATGCAGTTCAAGCCTTCAAACAGGCAATCCGCATCAACCCTGATTTGGATAAGCCGCATTACAATTTGGGAAATTCTTACCGCGAGCTTGGGCTCAACAAGGAAGCGGTTGAAGCCTTCAAACAAGCAATTCGCATTAACCCTGATTTTGCGGATGCGTACAACAATTTGGGTAATGTTTACGGCATACTTGGGCTTCATCAAGAAGCGATTAAAGCCTTCATGCAAGCAATCCGTATTAAGCCTGGTGATCCAGCGGCCTACTACAATTTGGGTAACGCTTATGGCCTTCTGGGACTTCATCAAGAAGCGATTAAAGCCTATATACAGACAGTCCGAATCGATCCTAATTTTGCAATGGCGTACAATAATTTGGGAGCTTCTTATGTCTATCTTGGGCTCAACAATGAAGCGGTTGAAGCCTTCAAACAAGCAATTCGCATTAACCCTGATTTTGCAAAAGCATACTTCCTTCTAGGAGTGACTTATGTGCTACTAAAAGATACGGCCGCAGCAATAGACCAATACAAAGTACTTAAGAAACTCGACCATAGTATGGCCGACCAATTATTCAACTTGATCTACAAGTGATCACGGTTCCAATAATCGGCTTATATCGAAAATCTTCACTGTTGCAACAATGTGAGACACGAGTATTAGTAGTTGAAAGTCACTCTCTCTAAAAACTTCTTTAACATACACAACTCAACGGAAACCACGACCAATATGACAGAAAAGATCAAAAAAAGGTAGAAAAAAAATACAGCCTGCTCCCGTAAGCATCCCAACACGCCCTAAAAGGGAGCTAAATTTTCACGCCAGCTTTTTTAGGTTTCGACTGTAATCAATGGCTTATATCTACTATGAAGATTACCATTGTTACGGAAATATCATTTATGTACTATTGGTAAAAATCATTTATGGATTAATGTTGCCCCTTGTAATGTTAATCGGAGAATGTTACATTTTGTCATTCCCTGGCTTGACCAGGGAATCCAGAAAACCCCTGGATGCCCGCTTACGACCTGCGGGCATGACGAACAGGAGACGTTTAGAACTTATGAATGTCCATTTTTTATTATGAGATCCTTTATAAATAATGTGCACAATAGTTTCCAATATGTGCAAGTATGAGCATGCATAATCCAGATCATCCGGGGAAAGTTTTGAAGGAGCTGTGGCTCGAACCTTTGGGCCTAACGCTTACACAGGCTGCCATGCGTCTTGGCGTAACTCGTAAAACGATATCCAAGATCATCAATGCACGTGGAGCCATTACGCCTGAAATGGCGCTTAGGCTTGAAATTGTTTTCGGCACGTCGGCCCAGGCATGGATGAACATGCAGACTGCTTATGATCTGTGGCAACTATCATCACTGCGGAAAACCCTGCGAGGCTCGCTGCGTCATAGTGCGCAAGGCAATTTCATTGAAGACCAATTGAAGGGAAGGGCGAGAAGCCCCAAAAGCGACTTCACCAGATGTCCCAGAATCGATTTTCTAAGACAAGCCAATACATTTTGGTATATCCGCACTTCGTATAATTTCGGGTGCACCTAAGTTAGCGCAAATGCCCTTCAACTGGTATAATTAGATCTATAAGGGTCATTATTTCAAAAGTATTGCAGAACATGGGGGACGAGTTCTCCATGTAGTTGTAAATCCCCATGTTTCACCAAAGAAAATAGTTACGGTTTTCTTTGATCGCAAAGCAAGGAGGCAAAAATGAGGCTAAAAGTGGACAAAGAAAATGATGCACTCTATTTCCGATTGGATGAATCTTCTATCATAGAATCAGAAGAAGTTCAGCCAGGCGTAGTTTTGGATTTTAATTCGGATGGGAAAGTAGTAGGGATTGAAATACTCAACCTGAGCTCCAGAATGACTCCTGAGCAGCTAAGGGTTCTTCAATATGAGACTGCGTAGTTTTTATGACTACATGATTCAACACAGCCCCAGTATCAGGAAAAAAATTGAAGAAGGGCTGAAGGACAGTAGAGAAGAGAAGGTTATACCTCTGAGAGATCTCATAAAGGTACGGAAGGCAAAGAAGCGTGCCTAAATTTGAGGTCGTCTTTACTGAAAGAGCGCAGAAAGATTTGTCTGATCTGCCTGAACACGAAATAGAACAAATCCTCTTATCTTGTTTGAGACTCGAAACAAATTTCCATCCTGATGGCAAGCATATCAAGAAACATGTCTAACAAGAATGCATCCTGAATCAGTCAGCCTTTTGATAAGATCCTTTCTTTTCATACCGCAAGGGTAAGTTCTTTTACTTTGTGTTTTTAAGGAACATCCTCCATTGTCATAAGCATGTATGCATCTTTCATATTTTCCTCAAGTTCTTCTAATGTTTCACCTTGAGTCATTATTTCAGGATGTTCAACAAGTTTTCCAACCCAAAATTTCTCACCTTTCCAGTAAATCATTTTTAATTTTGTTTTCATGTTCTCACCTCGCAGTGCATATTCAATAAAATTAGCTTTAATCAAATTATAACAAATTGGGGTTTATTAATGGAGAAGCCTTTTATATCGATTTAAGAAACCCGGTTCGATTATTTAGATAACTTACGGAGAGAGAATTATCGCATATCAAGAATTGATAATTTCTGTGGCAGCTATCATCACTGCGGAAAACCCTGCGCGGCTCGCTGCATTATACTGCTTAAGGCAATTTCATTGAAGACCAATTGAAGGGAAGGGCGAGGAGCCCAAAAAACGACTTAACCAAATGCCATAGAATCAATTTTCTAAGACAAGGCAATAACAGTACCCCCCTTAACCCGAATAATGCAGACATTGTTCAAAAATTTATTTAACTCGATGAATTATTGGGAATATCTTTATTGGTTATATCCATAAAAATATTCCAATAACCATCAGTTAAAGGTACACTAAGGTATCGAAAAATAAATTTTTTCACAACATCTGCATTATGTAAATGCATTTTGGGGGTTAAAAAGGCTCGATTTCAGAACCAATACGAGCAGAAAGCTCAACGTTTCCTTCAAAGAGATCACCAACTTTGAATCCATCACGTGAAGTAAGTAATGTAAAAGACTCCTTCTGACCATCACCCGTGGTACGATCATCTGTATGTCCACACGATGGCTATCATTCAGTTCTCCTCTTCCAAAACTTTACATAATATATCTTATCAGACATAATATATGAACATGGGTTGTTAGTAACGTGTTACTAAGGGTGTTTAAAACTGATACTGTCTTTTGAAAATTGCAGGTTCGAACATCTTTGAACAGGATTTAAGCATATAAAAAATTAAGCTAAATCAATATATTACATGCTATCTACGAAATCTACCCCAAGAAGGTTTTCTTCGATCCTGGAAATCCTTACTCTCACTAAGGTTTTCTTCATATAACCGTTCGAGGGAAGTCTCACCTTCAGATAGTTACCTGTTGTGCCAGTATATGTGTTATCCCTACCCGGATCTTCTATAATGACATCAAGGGTCTTGTTTATCTGGGATAGCATATACGCCATTTTCTTCTTTGTATTTAGTATCTTCAGCTCATTAAGCTTATCTCTCTTTTCGGCTGAAGTGTTCTGATTAGCCATCTTAGAGGCTAAGGTATTTGGCCTTGGTGAATAAGGAAATATATGTATGTAGGCTATTGGAATAGAATCAAGAAGTCCCTTCGTATTCTTGAACTCTTTATCGCCTTCTCCTGGGAACCCTACTATCACATCGGTGCCTATAGCAATACCAGAAACCTTTTTCAGAATCTTCTCTAAAGTAGACAAGTAATCTTTAGATGAATAGAGCCTGTTCATGAGCCTCAGTATGGTATCATCACCACTCTGAAGGGGTAAATGTACATGTCTGCAAATCCTATCCTCCTGAAGAAGGTCTATCAGCTCATTATCCACGTCTTTGATCTCGATAGAGCTCAGCCTTATTCTTCTAATTTTTGTTTTTTTAAGAAGGCTTTTAAGGAGTTCTGAAAGTTTTGTTTTAGGTTTTAAACCATGCCCATAGGAACCAAGGTTAATGCCCGTAAGAACCACTTCATTATAGCCAGAAGTCTCTATCTTTCCGGCTTGTTTAATTACTTCTGAAACTTCAAGACTCCTCGACCTTCCTCTTGCCATAGGAATCGTACAATAGGTACATGCATGGTTGCATCCATCTTGTATCTTCAAATAAGGCCTTGACCTGCTGCCAAAGCTGAAAGTAATACTTTCTTTATTATTTGATAAGATATTAATAATATTAAATTTATTTCTATTGTCGACAATCCTGAAAACGCCTTTGATACCCATTATGTCTTCTGGCCTTAGTTGGGAGTAGCACCCTGTTACTACAGTCTTTGCACCAGCCCTAACAGCCTTCCTTATGAGCTGTCTTGATTGGTAATCACTTTTTGCTGTTACAGTGCAAGTATTTATAATGCAGTAATCTGGATGTTCGGATAAATCTGTAATACTCCATCCGAGTCTTTTAAGATTGCCCTCTATAATGTCGCTTTCTGATTGATTAACCCTGCACCCCAGAGTCAGGACTGAGACTTTCATTTTTAGACAGGTCTTCCTTCGAGAGAATGCTGCCTCCCTTTTGTTATCTTTACCGATATTAATAAGCCTTTTTCTATCTCTTTATTAGGATTTGAAATATTAACTATTTTATTGGTCCTCGTTCTCCCGGTAAGCTTTTCCTTATCAGTCTCGCTTTCTCCTTCTATAAGTACTTCCTGAATCGTGTCCTCAAGGGATCTATTTTTCTTCTCTGTAATCTCATCTTGGACCTTTAATATCTGGTTTAGCCTCTCGGATTTTATCTCTTCCGCAAGTTGCTCTTCCATCCCTGCAGCCTTTGTTCTTGATCTCGCAGAAAATTTAAAGGCGAATATACCATCGAATTCTATCTCTTTAATCGCTTTTAACGTTTGCAAATGGTCATCTCCTGTTTCAGCCGGAAAGCCAGCTATTATATCAGAGGTCATTCCAATACGAGGAATCTTTTCCCTAAGTCTGTAGACCTTTCTTATATATTCTTCATACGTGTAACCCCTGTTCATAAGGTTCAATATCTTATTCGAGCCAGATTGTAAGGGAAGATGAATGTGCTCGCATACCTTAGGCAGTTCAGATATCGCATTTATAAGTTTATCAGATAGATCTCTCGGATGAGAAGTAACAAACCTTATCCTTTCTATACCCCCTACCCTGTCGAGTCTCCTCAGAAGTCCAGGAAAATCCGTATCACTCCTGTATGAATTAACATTCTGCCCGAGAAGGGTTACTTCCTTATATCCTTTCTCAGCAAGTTCTTTTACTTCAGAAAGTATATTTTCTGTCGGCCTCGACCTTTCCCTCCCCCTTGTATAAGGGACCACACAGTAACTACAGAAATTATTGCAGCCATACATTATCGTAACCCATGCCTTTACTCCATCAGCCCTTTTTACAGGAAGGTCTGTTTTTGCTATTTCAGGATTATCTTCGGTAGCAATAGATGCAGTCTTTGCTGACACGAGGTTCCTAAGCATATGAATATTCTGTGGCCCGAATACAAAATCTACATAAGGCGCCTTTTGCAGGATGTTTTCACCTTCCCGCTGTGCTATGCATCCAGCAACTGCTATCCTCATAGTGGGCCTTCTTTTTTTATGAGCCTTAATTTTTCCAAGTTCGCTGTAAAATTTTTGTTCAGCCTTCTGCCTTATACTGCATGTATTAAATATGATCAGGTCAGCCTTGCGTAGATCCTCTGTCTGAGAATATCCTTCTTTATCGAGAATCCCGAACATCTTCTCGGAGTCATGGACATTCATCTGACATCCAAAAGTGCGGATATAAACAGTCTTTGCCATTTCAAAAATTTAACATTTATTATCAGGTCCTGACAAGAATAGCTCAAATATCGGAAACATCTCTTTCCCCGTTATGAAAATTAGCGATATATATAAGCTGTAAGCATAAAGGCAGGATATAGTAT
>CAZXCW010000069.1:0-12935 GCA_964639385.1 uncultured Nitrospiraceae bacterium | reverse complement strand
ATCTGGATGTTTTGGATTCATAATAATTGCAAGCAGTTCAGTATAACCCCCAATGCCGCCGCAGTCTTCAGGCGGGCAAGCCCGCTCGCCTCCAATACAGACGGGGGAGCGAAAGTTCTCTTGGGGCGGTAAAATTTTTTCAATGTGTATTGTATGGAACCAGCTATCTCCAAAATCATATTCATACTCAAATTTATCTCCTTCACTCAAGTCCACCTCATTGAGTCTCATTTTTCTTTCTGACTTGATATCGAGACCGAACTCCTCATCTGGCTCACCATACAATACTCCTTTGATGATGAAGCGATGGAGGTGGCTGTCTGTCCATTCCATAACAACCTGCAAAATCTTATGAAGTTTTAAAAGAGTTATTTTGTTTGGAACCAGAACCCGCCGCCATACTGGCGGTTTAATACTTTTGAGGACTACTTTGAGCTGGTGAATTGCTATGATGCTGTGCCACCTGTAAGATAGAATGCTTCAACATCAGGCAGGTCTTTAAGGATGTTGAGTATCTCTTTTTGAATCCTCTCCAGTATTTCCAAGCCCCTTCTCCCAGAACCTCTTTACCTCCTTAGGTAAGAAATTCTTTATTCGCAAGAAGGATTTTTCAAATGTTTCAAAGGAAATCATTTTAATCATTTTTTTAACATCATTAGCCCTTCCATAGGAAAGAACCTGCTGAACATACATATCTACATGAGAAGGATTTTCAAGGTCAAACTCCACCTTATCTTTTAAATACCAGAAAAGTCTCTTATCTATTGCAGTCTTCATCACTTACAATTATACCAAAACCTTCTTGTAAAACCTTTTTTCTATGTATAATACAGAGTATCCAGACCTCATTTTTTACCACTTTAAATACTCCCCTCTAATCACCAACTCTTAATTTCCGATACCCCTTAAGGGTTCTTTTCAAAGGTTCACAATATTGCTGAGGTGCTATTGTCAGACGGGTCTCTAGCTCTCTTTTATTCGATTCTTTATTTTTTCATCAAGCTTTGCAAACATACGTAGATAGCAATTATTCTCCAAAGACCCTTTTGAATATGTAATCTATATGTTTCAGATAATATTCGAGCTCAAAAATCTCCTCTATCTCTTTTGTCGTTAGATATTTTCTAACCTCCTTGTCTTTCAATAATAACTTCCTAAATTGGGCTCCTGTCTTCCAACTTTTCATCGCATTCTTCTGCACGATACTATATGCACCTTCCCGGTCAAGCCCCTTTTCTATGAGGGCAAGCATCACTCTCTGGGAAGTAAAAAGACCATAGCTTTTTCCCATATTTTCTTTCATCCTTTCTGGGTAGACATGAAGCCCTTCGAGGATTCCCTTAAGCCTATCAAGCATATAATCAACAAGTATTGAGCTATCAGGGATTATTACGCGTTCAACAGAGGAATGAGAGATATCTCTCTCATGCCATAAAGCGATATTCTCGAAGGATGCCATGGCATTGGATCTCACAAGCCTTGCAAGACCTGATAGATTTTCGCAGCCAACAGGATTTCGCTTGTGCGGCATTGCTGATGAGCCTTTTTGCCCTGCTATAAAAGGTTCTTCTACCTCAAGAACCTCTGACCTCTGGAGATGCCTTATCTCAATAGCTATCTTTTCAACAGAAGCTGCAATCAATGCAAGGATTGTCAGATACTCTGCATGCCTGTCTCTCTGCACTATTTGTGTTGCAACTGGTTCAGGCCTGAGGCCGAGTTTCTTACAGACCCTCTTTTCAATCACGGGCGGGATATTGGAGAAAGTACCAACAGCGCCAGAAAGCTTCCCCACGTTTATTACATCTTTTGCCTTCCTCATCCTTTCAAGGTTTCTTTTCATATCTTCAAACCAGAGGGCAAACTTGAGGCCGAATGTTATTGGTTCCGCATGGACACCATGGCTTCTCCCCATCATGGGTATATTTTTATATTTATATGCCTGTTTTTTGAGAATATTCACCAATTCTTGAATATCTTTAATAATTATGTCTGAGGCCTGTTTCATAAGGAGGGCAAGGGCTGTGTCAAGTATATCTGATGAGGTTAATCCTTTATGAAGGTACCTTGCTTCTGGACCAAGGCTCTGGGCCACTGAAGTAAGAAATGCTATAACATCATGCCTTACAACCTTCTCTATTTCGTCAATCTTCAGGACGTCAAATCTCGCCTTCCTTTTTATTGACCTTAGGGCATCTTTCGGGATGTCGCCAAGCTCTGACCATGCCTCACATACAGCAATCTCTACATCAAGCCATTTCTGATATATTGTTTTTATATCCCATAGCCTTCCCATCTCAGTACGTGTATAACGTGGTATCATGTCTCTCTCCTTTAACCATATAAAATTTCTGCTTACCACAGCCTGTAATTCCGTGCCTGACACGGAATCCAGCCCTTTTCAAATACTTCTGGATTCCTGCTCCCTGCTTACTACCTGCAGGGACAAGTTTCGCAGGAATGACATGGAAACTCATTTTGTTATTCACTATCTTCGGATTTTAAAATTATAATGCTCCAGAAACTCTATGACCACCTTCTGACAGTTCTCTGCTGCCAGCTTTAAGCCCCACTTTCTTATATCCCTATCCTCAATGGTGTTGCTTATGCCTCTTATCTCGACCATAGGAACTCCATACATGGCACATATGTGTGCAACTGCAGCACCTTCCATATTTTCACAAATAGCATGAAATATTCTTTGCAGGTTTTTTGCTCTTCTGAGCGTTCCAGTACATGTAGAAAGAGTGAGAAAGGGACCGGTTTTTACTTTTGCTGTGAGTGATGAGTTATCAATTGCGTGATTAAAAGAATTTAGAGCCTTCTTCACGAGTTTTTTATCTAATTGGAATTCATTGAAATACCTTCTTCGTCCCTTTGCCAGGAGAGGTATGCCTATCACCTCTAATGTATGAAAACCATCTTTGAAAGAAGAACCTTCATCTCCGTAAACCTCCTTTTCTGCAATAGCGATATCTCCTATCTTCAAGCCTGATGAAGGATAGGCACCACCAACTCCAAAATTAATGATGATGCCGGGAGAAAATCTCTCGATTAGAATAGTTGCTCCCCATGAGGCATTTGTTTTTCCAATCCCTGAGATAAGGCAGAAAATAGGTTTAGCATTTATGGTGCCTTGGTATAAACCTAAACCACAAGGGACACTTTCGCGAATCTTTTCAAGGTGGCTTAGTATGATCTTACCTTCAAGTGGCACTGCTGATATTAAACCTATCGGATATTTTAGGTCCTCTTTTCTCATCAGCCTTCCTGTTTGGTGATCATCAAGTGAAGATATTATAATAGAGAATACTTCAGGATAACTATAGCCTACTCAGAGGAATCAATGCTGGTTTGACAAAGTTTCCTTTTTCTTTTATGTTTAATAACCATAGTTAATCGGAGTTTGTTTTGAGGCTTCCAGATTGGATAAGGACAAAGGGCTTTGAAGGCATTCATGATACAAAGCGCATACTAAGAAATTATAAGATCTCTACTGTATGCGAAGAAGCAAAGTGCCCGAATATTGGTAAATGCTATTCTAAGCCAACTGCTACCTTTATGATACTTGGTTCAAAGTGCACAAGGAACTGTGGTTTCTGTTCTGTAGAGTCTTCAAGGCCAGAGCCATTAGATGAGAAAGAATCAGAGAGGGTTGCACTTGCTGCAAAGGAGATGGGAATGAAATATGTTGTCATTACCTCTGTCACAAGGGATGACCTTCCTGATGGAGGGGCAGGACATTTCTCAAGGACTGTTCATGCTGTGAGAAAATTTATCCCTGGTGCAAAAGTTGAGGTTCTCACGCCTGATTTCAAAGGCGACATGAATGCTTTAAGTAAAGTATTAAGTTCGAGACCTGATGTTTATGGTCATAATTTAGAGACAGTTCCAAGGCTTTATCCAGTCGTTAGACCAGGGGCGAGTTATACTCGTTCCCTCTATATATTGAACTCTGCTAAAAGGATTGCACCTGATATAAAAACTAAGTCAGGACTTATGCTGGGCCTCGGGGAGAGATTAGATGAGGTTATAGATGTCTTAAAAGATCTCCTTGATGCACGTTGTGACTTTATTACTATGGGACAGTACTTAAGACCTTCAAGAAGAAATCTGCCTGTTGTTGAATACATAAGACCCGAAGTTTTTGAGAGACTTCGTATGATGGCTTTGAATATGGGTTTTAAATATGTAGCCTCCTCCCCTCTTGTAAGAAGCTCAATGAATGCAGAGGAGATGTACACAAAAGCAAATAGCGAAGACTAAAGATGTTTGACTTCAACAGGATAAAGAGACTTCCACCATATGTATTTAGCATAGTCAATGCCCTCAAGATCGAGGCGAGGCGTCAAGGAAAAGATATAATTGACCTCGGTATGGGGAACCCTGATGGTGCTCCAGCAAAACATATTGTTGATAAACTTGTCGAGGCTGCAAGAAACCCTAAAAATCACAGATATTCTGCCTCCAAGGGCATAACCCAGTTAAGGATTGCAATCTGTGAGTGGTATTTGAGACGCTATGGTGTTGTCCTTGATTCTGAGTTAGAAGCAATTGCGACGATAGGCTCTAAAGAGGGTTTTTCTCATCTTGTTTTAGCAACTATAGGGCCAGGGGATGTAGTAATGACTCCCACACCTGCATATCCTATACACCCTTACAGCGTTATTATAGCTGGTGGAGAAGTAAGGAGTATCCCTATCGGCCCCGGTATAGATTTCTTTGAAGAGATGGAAAATGCATATAAATCATCCTGGCCGAGGCCAAAGATGTTAATAATAAATTTCCCTCATAATCCTACGACAATGGTTGTAGAAGGACTGGATTTTTTTAAAAAGGTTGTAGATTTTGCAAAGGAGAATAATTTGATCGTTGTGCATGACCTTGCCTATGCTGACCTGTGTTTTGATGATTATAAGGCACCGAGTTTTCTCCAGGTTCCAGGTGCAAAGGACGTGGGTGTAGAGTTTTTCTCTATGACAAAGAGCTACTCCATGGCCGGCTGGAGAGTAGGCTTCTGTGTAGGGAACCAAGATATTGTAGGAGCGCTGGCAAAGATAAAGAGTTATCTTGACTATGGCATGTTTCAGCCGATACAGATAGCGAGCATTATTGCACTACGAGGTCCTCAGGGCTGCGTTGAAGAAATAAAGAAGACATATGAATCACGCCGTAATTCCTTGATCAAGGGGCTCCGCAGGGCTGGGTGGGATGTGCCACCTCCAAAAGCCACAATGTTTGTATGGGCTGAGATTCCGAAACCGTTTAAGAAAATGGGGTCCCTGGAGTTCACCAAGCTGCTTCTCACAGAGGGAGGCGTAGCTGTATCTCCTGGAGTCGGATTTGGAGAAGGTGGGGATAACTACATTAGATTTGCCCTTGTAGAAAATGAGCAGAGGATCGGACAGGCTACCAGAGGAATAAAAAAGCTACTTAACAGATACAAATGATAAATATTGGTATAATCGGCTTCGGGACTGTAGGCACAGGGAGTGCAAGGATCCTTCTCGAAAATAAGGGAATCCTTGAAGAAAGGACTGGGTTTGAAATAAATCTGAGGAAGATTGCTGATCTTGATATTGTGCGAGACAGGGGCATAAACATCCCTAAAGATATTCTTACGACAGACGTAGATGCATTACTAAATGACCCTGACATTGATATAGTTGTTGAGTTAATAGGTGGCATCAGACCCGCAAAAGACTTTATCCTGAAGGCTATCAGTAACCGTAAACATGTAGTTACGGCTAATAAGGCGCTTCTTGCTACTTTTGGAAATGAGATATTTACTGCGGCACATCATGCCGGGGTTGAGATAGGTTTTGAGGCATCTGTAGCAGGTGGCATCCCTATTATAAAAGTAATAAGGGAAAGCCTTGTTGCAAATAGAATAAAGGCTATATACGGGATAATAAACGGTACCTCAAATTATATACTCACAAAGATGACAGAGGAGAATGTTGAGTTCTCTGAGGCACTGAAGGAAGCACAAGTACTCGGCTATGCTGAGGCTGATCCAGCTCTGGATGTTGAAGGTATAGATTCTGCTCATAAGCTTGCAATTCTTGCATCTCTTTCGTACAACATACCTATCTCTTATGAAAAAATATACACAGAAGGAATCTCTAAGATATCTCCCCTGGATATAGGTTTCGGTTCCGAGCTGGGATATAAAGTAAAGCTCCTGGCTATTGCGAAAGAATCCGATAACAAGATAGAGATCAGGGTTCATCCGACGATGCTTCCAAAAGAATATCTAATATCAAAAGTGGATGGTCCCTTCAATGCTATTTATGTCGAGGGTGATGCTACTGGCTCTACCTTATATTATGGTAGAGGCGCTGGAGATATGCCTACTGGAAGTGCCATCGTTAGTGATATCGTTGATATAGCAAGGAATATTAGAAAGAATGCCACAGGAAGGGTACCAGTAGTTACAAAGACCCTAAGGGATATCAATATAAAAAGGATGGATGAGGTAACATCCATGTACTATTTCAGATTTTCTGCACTCGACAGACCAGGAGTCCTCTCAAAAATTTCAGGCATACTCGGCAATTACAATATTAGTATTGCCTCGGTTATACAGAAGGGCAGAAGAGTTGGCGAAGCTGTCCCTTTAGTTGTTCTTACCCACGAAGCGAGGGAGAAGGATGTAAGACAGGCGATTAGCGAGATAGACCAGCTACCTGTAGTCATGGATAAGACCATTTTCATAAGGGTTGAGGGAAAAGAAGGCTAAAAATTAAAAGTTGATATTCACTATCTATACAGCTTCAAATTGACCCAATGGCGCAATTAATTGTACCCCGCCATCTTCTTGATGAAGTAATCTCACATTGTCAAGAGACCTACCCAAAAGAGGCATGTGGAATACTTGCAGGAAAGGGCGAAATCGTGCAGAGAGTTTATAAAATGAGAAATATAGAGAACTCCTGTGTTAGTTATATGATGGATCCCAATGAGCAGGTTACTATTATGAAAGAGATTAAAAAAAGTGGTCTGGATATGACAGCCATATATCATTCCCACCCAGATTTAGATGCATATCCATCACAAAAGGATATAAGACTCGCCTCCTATCCTGATTCATTGTATTTAATAATAAGCCTCTTAGACAAAGAGCCAAAGACAAGGGCTTTTACTATAAAGGACGGAAAGGTCAAAGAAGTTGAGATAAAGGTTGTTTTGAAGTAAAATAGTAAAATCTAATAAATCCTTTCTTATGAAACTTTAATTTTTATTAACCCAAATAATGCAGACATTATTCAAAAATTTATTTAACTTGTCTACGACTCGTAGAGAGGCTCGATGT
Organism: uncultured Nitrospiraceae bacterium; assembly: GCA_964639385.1. Lineage (GTDB taxonomy): Bacteria > Nitrospirota > Thermodesulfovibrionia > Thermodesulfovibrionales > SM23-35 > CAZXCW01. The sequence continues at coordinate 5,620 of CAZXCW010000069.1, read as the reverse complement.
ATATCGAGCCGAGAATGAGCGAAAATACTATATCTGCTGCGGGTAAAAATTTGTGAATTAAATAGGGTAGTAGAAAAACTGTTGGGTAAAAGTTATGAGTTATGTTAAAGGACTTAAGTGCAGAGAATGTAATAGGGAATATCCCGTTGAGCCAATTTATGTATGCGAATTCTGCTTTGGCCCCCTCGAGGTGGTTTATGATTACAAAGGTATTAAAAAGGTTCTGACAAAAAAGGTAATTGAAAGAAGAGAAAAAACCTTATGGAGGTATAGAGAACTACTACCAATAGACGGCGAGCCTAAGGTAGGCCTCGACTCAGGTTTTACCCCCCTTCTAAAAGCAGATAAACTTGCAAAAGCGCTCGGAATAGATGTCCTTTACATAAAAGACGATACAGTCGCCCACCCCACGCTTTCCTTTAAAGATAGGGTTGTATCGATTGCCCTAACAAAGGCGATAGAGTTTAATTTTGACACTGCTGCATGTGCATCAACAGGAAATCTTGCCCATTCTGTCTCAGCACTTGGTGCAAAGGCAGGTTTCAGGAGATTTATATTCATCCCTGCTACTCTTGAGCCAAGTAAGATAATCGCCTCTCTTGTATATGAACCTAACCTTATTGCCGTGGATGGTAATTATGACGATGTTAACAGGCTTTGCAGTGAGATAGCAAACAAATATAGATGGGCCTTCGTGAATATAAACATCAGGCCTTTCTATGCAGAGGGTTCGAAGACACATGGGTTTGAGGTTATAGAACAGCTTGGATGGAAAGCCCCAGACAATATAGTGGTGCCATGTGCGAGTGGCTCCCTCCTTACAAAGATATGGAAAAGCTTTAAAGAGTTCCAGGAGATAGGTGTAATAAAGGAGCTGAAGACAAAGGTATTCGCTGCGCAGGCAACAGGGTGTTCCCCTATTTCTACAGCGATAAAGCAAGATACAGACATTATTAGGCCTGTGAAACCAGATACTATAGCAAAATCCCTTGCGATAGGGAATCCTGCTGATGGGTATTATGCAACCAAGGTTGTACAAGAGAGCGGAGGCTATGGTGAGGATGTTTCTGATGAGGAGATTATAGATGCCATTAAGCTCCTTGCAAAGACGGAGGGTATATTCTCAGAAACAGCCGGGGGAGTTACAGTTGCAGTGGCGAAAAAGCTCATAGAGAGCGGCAAGATAGGCCGAGATGAATTGACAGTAATCTGCGTTACTGGAAACGGGCTCAAAACGCAAGAGGCTTTGAACGGCAAAACTATTACTCCTTTTTACATTAAACCGAAGCTTACCTCTTTTGAAGAAGTGCTGAATAAAATCCAAAATGTAAAATGAAAAATGCAGAATTAACCCGAATAATGCAGACATTGCTCAAAAATTTATTTAACTTGACGAATTTATTGGGGATGTCTTTATTGGTTATATCCATAAAAATATTCCATAAACCCTCAGTTAAAGGTACAGCATTATTTGGGTTAATGACCCTTAAATTTTCAATTTTGAGTTCTGAACGCTGATATTTGCAATTATAGTAGTAGGAGGTGTATAGATGGCAGTTAAGGTGAGGATTCCAACCCCTCTTCAGAGGTTAACGCAGGGGCAGGAAGAGGTAGAAGGAAGACCAGGGACGATAATAGACCTTGTTAATGATCTTGACAAAAGATTTCCAGGAATGGGTGAAAGGATCTCTGAAGCAGGAAAGATAAGAAGGTTTGTGAATATTTATGTGAACGAGGAGGACGTAAGATTTCTCAAGGCAGAGGAGACAGAAGTCAAGGACGGGGATGAGGTATCTATTATCCCGGCTATTGCAGGCGGGTAAGGAGGTAACATGAAAAAAAGGGTGAAGTTGACTTTTCCGCAGCATCTAATTAAAGAGCCCGTCATATTTACTATGGCCAAGAAATATGATGTAATGCCGAATATTAGAAGGGCACGTGTTACGGAAACGGTTGGTGAGATGGTCCTTGAGCTTGAGGGAACAGAGGAGAATCTCGATAAAGGGATACAATCTCTCAGGAACCAAGGTGTCGATGTTGAGCTTGTTGTAGGAGACGTTATAGAGTAATGAGTAATCCGTTTTTTATTTTTAATTTTTGAACTTTTTTGTACTTTTCAAGCATTATGCATAACAGATTACAATACTAACGGAGAATCTATGGAAATAAAAGAGTATAAAAGCCTAAAGACCTCCTGGAGAGGTATCATTGAAGAATATCGCGAGTTTCTTCCTATAACAGATAAGACACCAATTGTAACCCTAAAGGAAGGGAATACGCCGTTGCTGAAGGCAGAGAATCTGAAGAAGAATTTAGGGATAGATCTCGAGATCTATTTTAAATTTGATGGTGCAAATCCTACAGGCTCGTTTAAAGACAGGGGGATGACCCTTGCGCTTTCAAAGGCTATGGAGGAAGGTTCAAGGGCGGTAGTTTGTGCTTCAACTGGCAATACGTCTGCATCTGCATCAGCCTATGCTGCTAAAGCTGGAATCAAGGCTATAGTTTTGATACCGGAAGGGAAGATTGCCCTTGGAAAACTTGCCCAAGCCCTTATATACGGAGCAAACGTTATTCAAATAAAGGGAAACTTTGATGAGGCATTAAGTATTGTTAAAGCCCTTGTTGAGAGATATCCTGTGACCTTAGTAAATTCTATAAATCCCTACAGGCTCGAAGGCCAGAAATCCGCGGCTTTTGAGGTCTACGACCAGCTTGGCTTTTCTCCAAGATTCCATGCGCTTCCAGTAGGTAATGCGGGGAACATCACCGCCTACTGGAAGGGGTATAAAGAATATATTGGGGCTGAGAAAATTACTTCTTTACCAAAGATGCTTGGGTTTCAGGCAGCAGGGGCTGCACCAATCGTACTCGGTAGGGCCGTTAAAAAACCCGAAACCATTGCTACGGCGATAAGGATCGGAAATCCGGCGAGTTGGAAAGGTGCTGTTGCTGCGAGGGATGAATCGGGTGGTAGGATCGAGGCTGTTACGGATAATGAGATACTCCACGCTTATAGCCTTATCGCCTCTTTAGAAGGCATTTTCTGTGAGCCTGCTTCTGCCGCTTCCCTTGCAGGTGTTATAAAACTGTATAAAGAGAATTATTTCAATTCAGGTGATATTGTTGTCTGTACACTGACAGGAAATGGTCTCAAGGATGCCGATATCGTTTTTAAGGTTTCAAAGGAACCACTCAAAATTAAGGCTGACATCAAAGCCGTAGAGAAAGCGTTAGAAGGTATTATATGAAATATGTTGTCATTATTGGTGATGGCATGGCAGACAGACCTATAAAGGAACTTGAAGGAAAAACGCCCCTACAAAAAGCATTCACTCCCAACATGGATAGACTTGTACAAGAGGGTATTGTAGGCAAGGTCAGAACCATACCCCAGGGGTTTTATCCTGGTTCAGATGTCGCGAACCTGAGCATTCTCGGTTATAACCCTCTGGAATTTTATACAGGCAGGGCCCCCCTCGAAGCAGCAAGTATTGGGATAAAACTTAAGGAAGATGATGTGCCCTTCAGATGCAACTTAGTTACCCTCAAGTACGATAAATATAAGAAAAAGGCTATCATGGAAGATTACAGCAGCGGACATATAACAACAGGAGAGGCAAGGGAACTCATTTATGAGATTAATAATAAACTTGGGACAAAAGATATCCGTTTCTATCCAGGGGTGAGCTATAGGCATCTCATGGTCTGGGCTGGAGGATCTGTGAACATTGAATGTATCCCCCCTCATGATATTATAGGCAAGGATATAGCAGATTACCTGCCTGTTGGAGGCGGAGAGGATGTAATAAGAAAAATTATGTTTAAATCGACGGATGTCCTTGAAAGGCATCCTATTAACAGGGAGAGACTAAGAAAAGGCGAAAAACCTGCTAACAGCATTTGGCTGTGGGGACAGGGCAAGAAACCGTCGTTTCCAACCTTTCGACAAAAATATTCCATAGATGGTGCACTTGTCTCTGCCGTTGACCTTACTAGAGGTATAGGGATTTATGCAGGATTTGAGATACTTGATGTTCCGGGTATCACAGGTTATCTGGATACCAATTATCTTGGAAAGGCAGAGGAGTCTCTGAAGGCTCTAAAAAGGGTTGATTTGTCTTATATTCATGTTGAAGCGCCTGATGAGGCGGGTCATTCTGGCAACTATAGGGACAAAATAAAGGCTATTGAGGATTTTGATGCCCTTGTTGTGGGGACAGTTATCAGAGGATTGGAAAAGTTCAAGGAATACCGGGTCCTCCTGATGCCTGACCATGCGACCCCAGTAGAGATAAGGACTCACACAGATGAAGCGGTTCCCTTTGTAATATTTGATAGCAGGCATAAGATACGGAATGAGGGTGCTACTTTTGACGAAACGCTACTTGAAAGGCAAGATATAATTAATTTCGGGGAAGGTTATAAATTGATGGATTATTTTATTAAAGGTGAGTGAAGCCTTCTTTAGTTTCACCTCTTTAAAATTTTCATCTGCCTTTGCCCAAAAATAGTAATTGACTTATTGGATATGAATATCTGTTATAATAATCATTATATTAAATGTTTTTCATTTTATTTTCACTCATATTTTTTTTGTTGATCCCCTCTATAGCCTTCGCATGGGGACCTTTAACGCATATCTATCTCGGTAGCGAGATTTATTATTTCAGTCCTCTATTGCCACTATGGGTATTAAACCTTTTAAAGCGATATAGAAGCGACTATCTTTATGGAAATCTCATGGCTGATATCATACTGGCTAAGAATCTTTTGCCTTTAGATAAGAACTCACATAGCTGGGAGGTAGCATTTAATCTTTTAGAATCTGCAGAAAAATCTTCTGAACAGGCTTTCTCCCTCGGCTACATAAGTCATCTGGCCGCTGATACTGTGGCTCACGGTATCTATACCCGCAAAAAAAATATCAAGCATACCTTTATTGAACTAAGGGCAGATAGCCTCATTGACAGGAAATACTGGGTTCAAGCAAGAGGTATTGACAGAGTTATTCAATACAGAAATGATAGATTCCTTGAAAGATCTCTGGATCGAGCCATTTTTTCTTTCAAGACCAATAAAAGGATATTCAAGGGAGTGCTCTTCCTTTCAGGCTTTAATAAAGAAAAATTCGGTGATTTCATCGATAGAAATCTTTTAATCCCTGTAACGAAAGATGACATTAAAAAACTCCATGAAGAATCTCTTGTTAGAATTATTGATGTCCTCCAGAATGGAGATCGCTCTGCTGTTCTTAAGAAAAATCCAATCGCAAAATGAGACTCATTATATCGAGCTATAAAGAAACTATTTCAACAATTGCTATCTATTTTTGAAAATCTTCTTCATTATCTCAGGAAACTTAGTTTTGAAATCCGGGTATACTCTTCCAAGAAATAACTTTAGCCCCTTGATCTCAAGCTTCAGATCCCCTATTTCTTTCAAAGAAGCACCCATCTCTTCTAACTTCTCTGTTAAAGTTGCAAGTTCCTTTTCGATAAGATTAATTCTTTCCTTCGATATCTTTTCTTCCTTCAATTTTCTCTCCTTTTAAAATGTGCTTTTACCCATATTATTCATAGATCTGCATACAAGGGAAGGAGGCAATCTCTTCGCTCAT
>CAZXCW010000068.1:0-13034 GCA_964639385.1 uncultured Nitrospiraceae bacterium | reverse complement strand
AAAGATATTCCCAATAAATCATCGAGTTAAATAAATTTTTGAGCAATGTCTGCATCATTCGGGTTAAACTTTTAATCCATAAATTTTTTTGGCCGAGGTCCTATAAAAGAGGGGAGGAGGCTTTCTCAGAGCGGGTCGAGACCCTTTCATTTTCAAAAATGAAATCTTGGAAAGAATTTCGGCACCCTGTTCTTATAAAGTCTATATTCTTCACCGAAACGATTTAAAAGTTCCTTCTCTTCCAGAGGAGTAATTATTGTATAGACCAATAAGAAATCAAATAATGTGATAATACCTATAGCTATCACTCCCGTGATGAGAAAGATGCCTGAAAACATCAGGATATGAGCAAAGTAGGTCGGATGCCTAACAACAGCAAAAGGTCCTCTTGTTATCAGTTTCCCTTTTATCCTGGTAGACACCTCAGGTAGTCCAACCAACCCCCACAGGCCGAGAAGTTGACCAGTCCAGACATGGAGTAAGGTGCCAAGAACTAATAAACTTATACCTGTTATATTTAAGATTAGGGTAAGATTTATTTTAAACTGAAGCACAAAAGTTCTATTACTATAAATGATATATGCTAATGGGAGCCATGTTAAAAGAGGCGTTACATAGGTCAAAAGCCCTATTTTTTTAATAATTCTTGAAAGCCCATGTACAGGTATCCAGAAAAGAGGTATTATGGGCCAGAGGATAATTGTCATAAGGGCAAGGAAGTCGAGCATACTCATACTTCAATAAAGCATTGTGGATCCTCAGAAAGGAAGTCATCTTTTCCTCTTGAACATGAATAAGCATAGGCAATCGCCCTACATCCTCTGCATGAAGCCCATCTATGACATCTACCGCATTTGCCTTTATAATATTTTCTATCCCTTAGTCTTAATAATATTTCTGATGTAGCCCATAATTCTCGAAGGGAATCTCTTCTTATATTGCCTATTGGAACATGAAGTCTCCTGCATGGCATAATTGTTCCATCCTGCAATATAGTCACCCCCGAGACTCCTGCTGCACAACCTCCTAAGGGAATAGACCCTCTGTCTTTGTTATTTATCGAAGACATCTGGGATAGAATAGGGTCTCCCGTTACTATCTCAAGTCCGTCTACATTTAAAGACAGGATAGTTTTATATAATTTTTCTATCTTTTCTTTCCTCAGCATTTTATTTAGTAGCCCAGCGCCCCTCCCTGAAGGAACAAGCCTCGAAAAACCGAGTCTCTGGACACCTATTAAGGATGAAAGCTCTACCATCTCCATAAAATAATCGGCATTAATATCAGACAGAGTAAGATTTAATGTAACTTTTACACCTGCATCAAGAAGATGCCGGACTCCTTTTATTGCTGAGGAGAAACTACCTTTGCCCCTGATCATTTCATGAATCTTTTCTGGTCCTTCTATACTTACCTGAACTCCTTTTACGGAAAGTTCTGAAAGAAATTTTGCTTTTTCCTTATCAATAAGGATACCATTTGAAAGGAGATTGATATCAAATCCTCTGCACCTTATTTCCTCCAGGACCTCGAAGATATCTTGACGTAAAAAAGGTTCACCACCTGTAATATTAAAGCTCAAGGACAATTCGATTCCGTGCTGTTTTTCCCATTCCTTCAACATATCAGATACCTCAACAATAACCTCCTTTATTTCTGGCAAGGACATTTCCTCCCCTCTTGAGCCATTCTGATAACAGTGTTTACACCGCAGGTTGCATCTCTCAGTGAGGTGCCACTGAATAAAGAAATCAAACGATTGAGTTATTGACATATCGTGTTACGGGGCAATAAAAATACACTTGATAAGAATAAGTAAGCAGACATGGCATAAATCATTTTCATAGATTTTTTTATATCCGCCATGTCTGCTTTTCATTGCTTGACCAGCAACGTCAACTCTTTCAGCTTTTTCACTTTTGGCATACCTTTGTAGGATTATCCTTCAAAGCCTTTTTAAGGTCACCCCACAAGGAAGCTTCAAGCCTTGATGCTTTTGTACTCAAAGGTTTTTTCATCCCTTTCACCTCCTCTCTGAATACAAATCTATAGACAAGATTTTTTGTAAAATTTTTTCATTTCTTCTCTTTCTTTTTGTAAAAATTATAAAAAGAAAGAAAGACAAAAGGTATCAGCAAGAATCTCTTTTTTATGTCAGAATTAAGCCTATTTTTTTGTAGGTATTAATCCTACAATAATTTTTTCTCTTAGCCCAGATTATTCATTCATAAGTTTGATTGAGAATATAGTGTTCGGATTTGTGTTTCCTTCAAACATAGTGAACTTGGCAACCGCTGCCAAGAGGAGTATAACAAGAGAGGGGAGAATTTCTCCCCTCCGTGTTTGAGATCTGACAAGCCTTACATCTTTGTCTTTCCTAAGGACTTGATGTAGGCAACGATGTCTTTCATCTCCTCAGACTTTAGATCAAGTGCCTTACCCTTGAGGGCATTGACGACGCAGAGATTAATGGCCTTTTTAAGAGTCTTTGCAGAGCCAGCCGGCGTCATCCACTCCTTCTTTTCAGCAGCTTTTTCCAATCCTTTTCCATCTGGATGACATGAGGCACAGGATTTTCCCGCTGTTCCGCCAGCAAACTTCGGGTCATTAAAGAGTGCCTTACCTTTTTCTACATTGCCTGCTGCAAAGGTAAAGGAAAAAATTAATCCAAGGACTATCATGGACAATAGCAATATTTTTATAACTTTCATCTCTTCTCACCTCCTTTCTAAGCGGATTAACCCCAAAAATGCATCTACATTATTCGGGCAAATTAGGTAAACTTATTCGCTCTCTAAGGAGGAACCTGCTTCTTTATCTATCAAAAAGATAAGGTCTCCCTTTTTGGGCTTTACAAGAGACGCAGGCAACGAGCGATCTTTTTCCTCCAGCACTTTTTTTACTATTCCTGCTTTATTCTTCCCGCTCACCAGAAAAATGACCTTTCCTGCTTCGTTTATTACTGGCAATGTCAGGGTTATTCTATAGTGCTCATGTTTCTTATCCATGACAGCCGTAACAAGTTGCTCTGTTTCTCCCAAAACCTCGCTCCCTGGAAAAAGGGATGCTGTATGACCATCTTCGCCGATGCCCAGCAAGATAAGATCAAATTCGGGAAACAGCCCCGCGGGTAATTGAAAAAATTTTCTAATCTCGTCTTCATATCTTTCTGCCGAGGCCTCTGGAGAAGACAGGTCTGTATTTATAGGATGAATATTCTCTTGAGGTATAGAAATCTTGCTTAAAAGATTATCCCGTAAAAGGCGATAATTGCTATCTTCATGGAAAGGAGGGACAAACCTTTCATCAACCCAAAAAAAATGAAGATGTTCCCAATCGATTTTATTGCTATGCTGATCCGAGCTGAGGATGGCATAGAGTCTTTTCGGTGTGGAGCCTCCTGAAACGGCCACAACAAACCCTTTCTTTGAAATGATGCAGCATCTCGATATTTCTATAAAAATTTCGGCAGCCCTGAGGCTTAGGGTTTCTAAATCGGCAAGAAGGTGAAATTCATGCATCGATCAAAGAGGTCTCCAAGAGCGACCGTCTTTCTCGATCAATGAGACAGCCTCTTCTGGCCCCGATGAGCCTGCCGAATAGTTTGGAAGCTTCTCAACAGATGCTATAGAGTCAAGTTTTCGTAATACGGGTGTGAGCAGTGCCCATGTTGATTCTACCCCATCCTCTCTCAAAAATAACAGATGATCTCCTAGCATGCAGTCAAGGAGTACCCACTCATATGCATCAAGGAGAATTCCCTTCTGGTAGGAGAAGTCCATCAAAACAGGATCCAAACAGACTGGGGAACCCGGCTTTTTGGTTTGAAACAGAAGGCTGATTTGTTCATCCGGCTGTATCTTGAATATCAGCATATTGGGCTCGATAGGTCCTTCCATAGATTTTGAAAACATCATATATGGAACAGGTTTAAAGTGTATTGAAATCTCTGTCGTTCTTCTTGATAATCGTTTTCCCGAACGAAGATAAAAAGGGACCCCACTCCACCGCCAGTTATCGATTAATACCTTCATGGCAGCAAAGGTGGGGGTTATGGATTGAGAGGAAACGCCTTTTTCTTCCCTATAACTTATTACCTCCTTTCCATTAATCTTGCCTCGTCCATATTGACCTATGACAACATAATCACTGATTCTATCGAGGGGAAAGGGCACCACGGAATGAAAAACCTTGACCTTTTCGTTCCTCACCCTGTCAGCTTCAAAGGCAGCGGCAGGTTCCATGGCAATGAGGGCGAGGAGTTGAAAAATGTGATTCTGGAACATGTCTCTAATCACACCAGCCTCCTCATAATAGCCTGCCCTGTTTTCGATTCCGAGAGACTCTGAAACTGTTATCTGTACATGGTCTATATAATTTCTGTTCCACAAGGGTTCAAATATTGAATTTGCAAAACGGAGCATGATGATATTCTGATCTGTTTCTTTAGCGAGGTAATGATCTATGCGAAAGATTTGCTTCTCTTTGAAATATTTGCGTAAAACCTTGTTTAACTTATTAGCTGATTCGAGATCTCGGCCAAAAGGCTTTTCAATGACAATACGGGCATAGCCTTCTTTCTCATGCGATAGACCCGCAACACCGAGATTAATGATGACATCTTGAAAAACACCTGGTGGGATTGCCAGGTAAAAGATGCGGTTTCCACCAGTCCCATGTTTTTTTTCCAAGGGAAGAAGTATTTCTTTCAGTGACCTGATATAGGATTCAGGATTAGAAAAGTTAAAAATTGTGTAATAAATGTGCGATGCAAACTCCATCCATGAAGATTGGTCAAAATCTTCCGGAAAGGCGTTCTTTACAGCCTTTGACATTTCTTCCCGGAACCGATCACTGTTATTTTCTCTGCGGGCTGCACCGACGATAAAAAACCTTTCTGAAAGGGTTCCCTTTTTATGGAGACGATATAGGGCAGGCATGAGCTTTCTATGTGTAAGATCCCCGGTAGCACCAAAGATCACGAGACAACAGGGATGTGGAATCTGAATAAAACAGCCAGTGATTGACTTATAAATAGGCTCTGCCTCTATATAAGCTTTTTCAGTGTTATTATATTGGCTCATTTACCGTTGCCTTCTGAATCATTTTTAGAATTCCGTATTAGACGTCATGTTTTAGTCGTAATAGCCTCTTTTTTTGTAATATGCTTTTTCCTCCGGCTTTTACAATAGCATGTCCGCCGAATTCCCTTCTAAGGGCTGCCTGAAGCCTATCAGAAAAGGTATCTGTCCTTCTCGAACGAAACCTCTGGAAGAGGGATGAGGCGATTGTAAATGCCGGTACGGACATATCTATGGCCTGTTGAACAGTCCAGCGTCCTTCGCCTGAATCTTCTACATAACCTGAAATAGAAGACAGGTTTCTGTCTTTCTTAAAAACAGATTCCAAGAGTTCGAGGAGCCAGGACCTGACCACGCTCCCTTGATTCCAGAGGTGAGCCAATCTCGAATAATCGAGGCTTCCTGCATAAGGTGAGGTATTCAAAATCTCGAAGCCCTCTCCGTAGGCAGACATTAAGCCATATTCGATACCGTTATGGACCATTTTTACAAAATGACCGGCACCTGTCTTTCCACAGTAAAGATATCCACCCTTTGGTGCGAGAGTCTTAAAGATTGGTTCAAGATACCGATAGATTTTCTTATCTCCTCCGATCATAAGACAATAGCCTATCTTAAGCCCCCATATCCCTCCGCTTACCCCTACATCCATATAATGAATCCCAGCAGGCAAGAGCTCTTCCGCATGCCGTAGGTCATCTTTATAGAAACTGTTTCCACCGTCTATAACGATGTCTCCTTTTTCAAGGAGACCGCGAAGCCTTAAAATAGATTGATCGACAGGGTTACCTGAAGGAATCATGAGCCAGACAATGCGGGGAGGCTTCAGCACTCTGCCAAGTTCTTCAAGAGAATAAACTCCTGTGGCCCCTTCACGGGAAATTTCTTGCACTGGTTCAGGGGATCTATTATGGGCAACGACCTTATGCTTTCCTTTGAGAAGGCGCCTTGTCATATTCATCCCCATCTTCCCAAGACCTACCATGCCTAATTGCATTTTAATCCTCCTATTCTAAACAGACAATTTTTCAATTTCCTTCAATCTGTCGATGAATCGATGATAATTATTGTTCGGGTCTCCATGAAGGAATATCCTGCTTCCTACGCAAACATAATCAACTCCAAGATCATAGAAATCTTTCAAATTATCCGGGGATATTCCGCCGTCAGCCGAAATAACCTTGTTCTTAAAAATATTCTTTGCCTTTTGGATTTTCTTCAACACCTCCGGTTTGAAGAGGCTTCCGTAACGACCTGGGTCAACAGTAAGGAACAACAATGAATCAACATATTCCGCTATGCCCCTAAACTCGTCTATTTCGGTTTCGGGCCTAATAGCCAGTCCAGTTGTCAAACCCCTATCCCTGATTCTTTTGACCAGTTCATAATGTTCGACCTTTGATTCAAAATGGAATATGACTTTTTTCATGCCTCTATTGTCTATCCTGTTCATAAAATCTAAAGGGTCTTCTGCCATGAGATGCACTTCAAAAGACAAAGGTGTGCTAACATCATTTATTTTCTCGGGCAGGATACTTTTCGATGGCACAAAGATACCGTCCATAAGATCAATCTGAATATAATCAGTAAATGACTCTGCTTGCCGTAATCTCAAAAGAAATTCATCAAATTTTTCAGCAAGTATTGCCGGTATTATCTTCATGAAAATCTTTCACTTTCATACACCGAAAAAATGCATTTACATAATGCAGATGTTGCGAAAAAATTTATTTTTCGATACCTTAGTGTACCTTTAACTGATGGTCTATGTAATGTTCTAGTGAGTATAACGTATAAAGATATTCCTAATAAAATCAGTGAGTTAAATAAATTTTTGAGCAATGTCTGCATTATGTAATACAGGACTACATCTGTTTAATCAGCGAATCCCAGTCTGCTGAAAATTTTTCCATGCCTTTTACAGTCAGATCATGCGAGATATCATATTCCTGCCAGTTTTTTGTGAGGATAATATCTTTATAGGGGATACTTTTTAAATCCTTCGGGTTATATACATAGTCGCCTGCCGGCATCGGAAGTCCCTTCCCCGCCCATTCCCTGAGTATATTGAAAGGAACTGTAGCAATATCTGAACCGAGCTTGATAGCACACAGGAGATGTTCAATTTTTCTTACACTTGCTGTTAAGACCATAACATGACCATCACCTTTCTCATACATTTTAATGATATGAGAGATAATATCCATACCATTTTCTCCCCTGTCATCGAGGCGGCCGATAAAAGGCGAGGCATATACATAGCCCCTCTTCGTCCCTTTCGTTGCCGCATATACGGCAGCAGCCTGTTCCTGACTGAAACACAGTGTCATATTAATGCGCATGCCTTCTTTGGCAACCTGTTCCGCTGCTTTTAAGCCCTCCTTTGAGGAGGGGAACTTAATCCAGGCGTTCGGAATCCAGGAAAACATCTCCTTTCCCTGCCGCAACATTTCATCAGTGGATGTATGAAGATCCGCATATACCTCAACCGAGATTGATCCCTGGGGGATTAACTTAGAAATTTCTTCTACCACATTACGATAAAAAAGGAGTAACTCTCCCTTGCTGAATTTTTCTCCCCGCTCAAGCCGCAGACGGGCTTCTGGATTTTTTGAAATAAGGGTTGGGTTTGTTGTCTGTCCGTCGAGAAATCCCATGATTTTGATGATCTCCCTTGCCTCATCAGGATTTCCTCCATCTAAAAATATTTTTGTCTTTAGGTCTTTTGGTCTCATACAAGCTCCTTTATTTTTTTTATGATTGCCTTTGCCGAGATCTCTTCGTAATCCAGTAATTCCCCTGGTTTTCCACTCTTCGGCATCTTTCTTACTGATAGCGAGTAAATAGGTGCTTCAGGTACCTCGAGATCTGCCATGGCACTTCTCACAGCTTCTCCGAGGCCGCCTTCAGAGAAGTGGTCCTCCACCGTTATGAATGCGCTCGTTTCCTGTGCAGCCTTATAAAGGGTTGCTTTGTCGATCGGCTTAATGCTATAGAGGTCGATGACACGGATAAAGATACCCTCTTTCTTTAATTCATCGTAGGCAGCCAATGCCTCATGAAGTGTTACACCTGCTGCAAGGACAGTAGCAAAGTCATTGATACTATCCCTCAACACCTTGCTTCCGCCAATAATAAATTCTTCTTCTTGACTGTATAAGATTGGAGTCTCCTTTCTCGTAGTGCGTATATAAACGATACCTTTATGTTTTGCAGCCTCCTCGACTAATTTTTCCGTAGATACTGCATCTGAAGGATAGAGTACCACGCTGTTGAGAATTGTTCTGAACATGGCTATATCTTCAAGTCCCATCTGAGAAGGACCGTCTTCGCCGATAGATACCCCTGCATGGGAACCGACAAACTTAATATTCGCACGAGTATTTGAATACTGGCTCATCCTGATCTGGTCAAATGCCCTGGTCAAAAATGCTGCAAAGCTAGAGATAAAAGGTATCTTGCTCCTGCAGGCAAGGCCTAATGCAGTTCCCACCATGTTTTGTTCCGCAATATACATTTCAAAAAATCTCTCAGGATATTTTTCCTTAAAGATTTCAGAATAGGTAGAATTACTTACCTCAGCATCCAGAACTACCATGTCAGGGAATTGAGGGAAGATTCTCACCAGTGCATTGCCGTATGCTTTCCTTGTTGCAATTTTCTTGTCAGACGGGTAAGAAAACTGTTCGGCTTTCACAATAGTATGTTTTCTAGGGTTCAGGTTTTCCGGTTTTGGAATTTCTCCCCTGATTGATGTATCAATTTCACCCAGTTCTCCAATAGCCTTTTCGAATTGTTCTTTATTCAGCGCTTTGCCGTGCCAACCATTTTTATCCTCAAGAAAAGAAACCCCTTTCCCTTTGATGGTCTTGGCAATAATCATTGTCGGTTTGTCTTTACCACGACGTGCCTCTTGAAAAGCATGAAGAATTTCGTCGAAATCGTGACCATTGATTGCAATCGTCTGCCATCCAAAGGAAGTGACTTTTTGTTCATAGGCATTGAGATTATGGCCGTACATTGTTTCTCCGCGCTGGCCGAGACGGTTGACATCGATAATGCCGATAAGGTTGTCCAATTTGTAATGTGAAGCAATCTGTATGGCCTCCCACTGCGAGCCTTCTGACATTTCACTGTCTCCCAAAAGTACATATGTCCTGTAAGGCAACTTGTCAATATATTTAGCGTTCAGGGCCATTCCGAGGCCAATGGAAAGACCCTGGCCCAGGGAACCTGTAGCGGCTTCAACATAAGGGAAGACAACAGTAGGATGGCCTTCCAGGGGACTACCGAATTTTCTCAGGGATTTGAGTTCCTCTTCTATTAATCTACCCGCAGCAGCCCATAAGGCATAGAGAAGAGGTGAGGCATGCCCTTTGGAAAAAAGGAGCCGATCATTGTTTGGGTGCTCCGGGTTATCTGCATCGAATAGAAAGGTTCCTCCAAACAGTAAGCCTGCCATTAAATCCGCAGCAGAAAGAGAAGATGTCGGGTGACCGGAACCTGCTTCTGTGGTCGAAAGGAGAATAAAGTAACGGATTAATTTCGCCAATTTTTCTAAGTTTTCTTTTTTTACCATTTTCCTCTCTATCCCTTTACCTTTAGAAACTCCTTCTCTATCGCATCTACCTTAGCCAGTCTGCGAATATGTCTTTCCGCTCCTGAAAACGAGGCAGACAGCCAGACCTTTACTATTTCTTTTGCAAGTTCAGGTCCAACAACTCTCGCACCAAGGCAGAGAATATTGATGTTATCGTCCTCAACCCCCTGGTGGGCAGAGAAGGTATCATGGCAAATCGCAGCACGTATCCCCGGAAATTTATTTGCTGCTACACATGTCCCTACCCCGCTACCGCAGATCAGGATTCCTCTGTCTGCTTTTTTCATCATTATCTCCTTGGATACTGCTCTGGCATAGTCAGGGTAATCTGCAGGAGCCTCACTATAAGTGCCAAGGTCATTTACTTCATATCCGAGCGTTTTTAAAAACTCCATGATTTCTTTTTTAAGACAGAATCCGCCGTGGTCTGCCCCAATAGCTATTGTCATATGGTAGCCTCTTCGACTTTAGTTACTATGATATCCTCATAAACATTCTATAATTTTATTCTGCCCAATGCCAGCATAATCTACGCTTAGCAAAGACTATCTCAATCTATACGGTTCCAGAAAAAATAATAAAGAGAGATCATGGATGATAATAATAATACATATATACAAATATACAAAAATGTGATTTATTATAAAGCAAAAAATAATAGAGGGATATCAGTGTAAATCTGATTTTTTTGTAAGAATTTAGCGAATTATCCGTAGGAATTTTTCCTACAAGGAGAAGATCTTAGAATATAGGAAGATTTAGATTTCCTTTTAAAATTATTTCTCAGAAAAGCAGGATATATATTTTGGTATAAAAAGACATGCGATGTATATTGGTAATCTTGGATGGCATTGGAGATAGAGGACAGGAATGTTTTGGAGGTAGAACACCGCTTCAGGCAGCATATACACCAAATATGGATTATCTTGCATCCATCGGGATGAATGGTTTGTATCACAGTTTGATGCAGGGAGTTCCGATGTCAAGTGAAACAGCGCACTTTTTGATCTTTGGATATGAAATTGAGGATTTTCCTGGAAGGGGATTAATTGAGGCCATAGGCGAGGGAATAAAAGTTAAGAATAATGATGTTGCTGTTCTCTGTCATTTATGCTCTGTTGATAAGATCAACGCAAACCTTGTGCTCAGGCATGAATATCCTGATCTTGATATCGACCAGGCACGTAAGCTCATGGAGGAAGTGAAAACATTTGAATCTGGCGGGATAAAGATCAATCTCATACATACTAAAAAAATTGAGGGAATACTTTTGCTAAAAGGAAATGTATCAGAACATATAACAGATTCAAACCCCATATATGAGGGGAGGACAGTAATAGAGATTATGCCGACCATTACGAAAAGAATAACGAAGGAAGCTAAGGAGACCGCTTCAGTGTTAAATAAATACCTCATCTGGTGCTACCAGAAACTTTCTTGCCATCACATCAATAAGGATAGAGCGGCAGCGAATCTACTCCTTATTAATGCCCTTATTACCCAGAGGGCAGGCAAAAGGAGAAAACTTACACCTTTCAAAGAAAAATGGGGGCTTCGGGGGTTATCTATATCTTCAGGCTCGATATACTGGGGACTATGTAGTGAACTGGAAATGGATACAATAAAGGTTAAAGACTCGGGAAATATTGAAGAGGATTTGAAATATCGTCTTCGCCTCGCAAAGGATATGAATGATTATGACTTTATTCATGTTCATACGAAGATGCCGGATGAAGCTGGCCATAAGAAAAATCCCTGGTATAAGAAAGAAGTGATTGAAGCTATAGATAGGGCAATGGCTGCTGCCGTACAGGAAATTATTCCAGATAGAGAGGTCTTACTGGTTATTACCGCTGACCATTCAACAGCGAGTTCAGGCATTATGATCCACACCGGTGAGACTGTGCCCCTTATGATAATAGGAAAATATGTGAGAAGAGACAATGTCGGTGAATTCAATGAAATAACATCCCCACAGGGGGGACTGGGGATTGTAAGGGGAAAGGAGCTGATATATCTTATCCTTAATTTTCTCGATAGGGCAAAGATGCAGGGACTTATGGATACGCCAATTGATCAACCATATTATCCTGGAAACTATAAACCTTTAACAGTATGAACGTTATACATAAAAAACTCCTTGAGGTTTTAGCCAACAAACCAGACCTCATTACGGATTTTCCTGAATGGATGCTCTCAGATGCAATGGTTGAGAAAATCGGGACAATTAAAAATGTTGCTTTAGCGGAAATATCTGGAAGGAACAGCATTGCAGCAGTCATCCGTGCATTTTTATAATAACGGAAGATAAATTTATTACAATACTATCAATTTAGGGTAATTTTGAAAAATGAGTAAACAGGATTTAACGCTCTGTGTATTAAGTTGGAAATCTTATAAAACATTAAACAATACTCTTTCGTCATATAAAAAAAATGGCTTGCTCGAATTATCAAATCAGAGATTGATCTTTTTTCAAGAAATAAACGAAGAAGATAAAACTATAGCAACTGGATACGGTTTTGATTTTTTGGGCAGCAAAAATAACATAGGAATAGGAAAGGCATTTTCGGAATTAGTCAACAATGCCAAATCAGATTATATTTTGCTATTAGAAAATGATTGGGAATTGGTAGAAAACATATCCAATGTTTACAAAATAATTTCTAATTCCATAAGTTTTTTAAAAGATGATAATGCAGATGTGATAAAACTCAGACATAGAAAGAACTATGGGCATCCCTTGTGGTCTAAAATAGCATTTGAGGGTAATGAATTAAATGGATTAACTCATATATTAGAGTCAATACACTGGATAGGAAACCCCCACTTAAAATTTCCCGATTATATCGAAAAAATCAAAGCAGGTCCGGATTGGTTTTGTTCATCTTCAAAAAACGCCTGTTTCTCAAATAGCCCATCATTGTATAAAAAGAGCTGGTTTATGCACAATTTGTTCAAATTCTTTTATGAAAGTAACAACCTGTGGTTGGAAAGAGACATACAAGAATGGTGGCAAAACCAAGATTTTAAAGTTGTTATGGGTCCTGGTTTATTTAAACATAATGATTTAGATAAAACCTTTCTTAATATGAGAGGGCTTATTGGGTCGATTTCAAGGTCAACAAGAAAGCTCTTACACGCATAACAGTTGACTATATACATAAATTAGCACCGGATTAATCCAATCTAACAATATATTCTACTTATTTTTACATACTACTGAACGTAAAGTCCTTTTTCTATTTGCTTCTTCGATAAGTAACCAATTATATATAGTAATTAACTATTTGAATTATACCCGACTTTCGCCAATAGCACCGATATAATGCTGTAACGACTTGAAAAGGAAA
>CAZXCW010000067.1:0-13098 GCA_964639385.1 uncultured Nitrospiraceae bacterium | reverse complement strand
GCTAAAAGTTCCCAGATCCTTTCTGTTATCGCCTTTCTCTCTTGTGCCAATTTAAGTATCCTTTGAAACTAATTTTAATATCATAATATTTTTAAAAAGGTAATACAAGAATCATTGACTTTTAAACGCCAAAATCTGCTTTTATGCCCTCTAACGGATTTATTCCCCCTAAAGGGCGCTATAAATTCATATTGTTCCCTTCAAGGAACGATACTTTACAATATCTTGATGTGACGATTATAATTAAATTTATGAGAAAGAAAATATTGATAGGTATTGCTATCCTCCTCTCAGGTTTTCTCTTGGGAGGACTCGCATTTTATATGCTCGGGAAGATCACGGGGCAGATGGGTAGTTATCCGCCTTATACCGGAACTCCTAATGTGTCCCGACAGATAATGGAGACAAGCAGGGCTTTTTCTGAGATTGTTAGGGCCGTATCGCCATCTGTTGTCAATATTTCAACAACGAAGGTTTTCAGAAGAGATACGGAAAACTTTTTTGAGGATCCCTTTTTCGATTTCTTCAGACCTTTCCGTGAGTTCAGAATGCCGAAAAAATGGAAGGAACAGAGCCTCGGCTCAGGTGTAATCGTTTCACCAGATGGATATATAATTACGAATAATCATGTAGTTGAAAAGTCAGATGAGATAAAGGTGACCCTCCTTGATAAGAGGGCATTTATAGGTAAGATAGTAGGTGCTGATCCCAAAACAGACATTGCCATAGTAAAAATAGATGCAACGAACCTTCCTACAATTCCATGGGGTGATTCAGAAAAGCTTCAGGTTGGTGAATTTGTTCTTGCCATAGGTAATCCTTACGGTCTTAGCCACACTGTCACAATGGGCATAATAAGCGCCGTCGGAAGGGCTAATGTGGGTATTGCAGACTACGAGGACTTCATTCAGACAGATGCAGCTATAAATCCCGGAAATTCAGGCGGGCCTCTCGTGAACATCAAGGGAGAACTCATTGGCATAAATACTGCGATATTCTCAAGAACAGGGGGATATCAGGGGATAGGTTTTGCAGTACCTAGTGACATGGTGCGCCCCCTTATGAGCCAGCTTATTCAAAAAGGAAAGATTATCAGAGGATGGCTTGGTGTTACTATACAGGAGCTTACTCCTGAGATTTCTCAGAAGTTTGGCCTCGAAAAATCCCAGGGTGCCCTTGTTAGTGATGTCGCAAAAAGTAGCCCAGCCGGGAAGGCCGGCATTATGAGGGGCGACATAATTCTTGAGTTTAATGGTAAAGAAGTAAAAGATGTAGGTAGTCTGCGTAATATGGTTGCCCAAAGTAAGGTAGGTGCTGATGTATCAATAAAAATATTAAGGTCAGGTAAGGAATACACTGTTAGATTAGCCATAGGTGAGTTACCAAGAGAAGTAGCGGAGGTTGTCCCAAACCAGACACCTGATAATCCTGAACCAGGAGCCCTGACGGGTCTGACAGTTATGAGTCTAACAAAAGAAATAGTAAGACAGCTTGGATTCAATAAAGATGAAAAGGGGGTTGTAGTTGTAAGAGTTGAACCTGGAAGCCCAGCAGATGAAGCAGGGATAAAAAAAGGAGATATCATAAAAGAGGTAGATAGAAAAAGGGTGGATAATTTAGAAGATTTTAATAAGATCATCTCAAATATAAAAAAAGAGGACTCAGTTCTTCTTTTTATCGCCAGGGGTGACAAAAAGTTTTATCTTACTCTCAAAACGTCTTAATCTCCGACACCTGTTTTTTCGCTTTCCCCCAATTCATTGAACATAATAAGCTGGAAGGGAGGTGAAAAGGAATGTTTATTATCTTAAGAGTTGCAATCTTCTTAATCTTTACATTCTCAGGGTACCTTTTAGGGACTAAATATAACAATAGTATCTATGGTGCCATGATGGGAGGATTTTTAAGTCTTGTCATCATAGCCACAGAATCATTACTTAAGAAAGTAAGAATCGGGGCAATTTTCGGGGGTATCTTAGGGATCTCCCTCGGACTTTTGTTTGCCTATCTACTTATGCTACCTTTAAAGCCAATCCTCGGTGAGAATATAACAACAGTGTATTTCGGACTAATGGCATTATTTGGCTATGGAGGGCTTCTCCTCGGTCTGAGCAAAGGCAAGGAGATCTCGATACACAATATTTTTAAGCTTTTTAGGGGGCAAAGTTTCGAAGAGAACCTTAAAATCCTTGATACAAGTGTAATAATAGACGGCCGCATAGCTGATGTATGCGATTCAGGTTTTCTCGAAGGGGTTTTTATACTTCCCCAATTTATACTCCAGGAATTACAACATGTAGCAGATTCACCTGATCCCGTGAAGAGGGCAAGAGGAAGACGTGGACTCGATATCCTTCACAAAATCCAAAAGATGTCCAACTTAACAGTAAGAATAGTTGACGAAGATTTCCCAAAGATAAAAGAGGTTGATGCAAAACTTGTTGCTTTAGCAAGACTCTTGAACGCAAAAGTAATAACTAATGACTTTAACCTTAATAAAGTTGCGGAACTACAAGGGATTCCAGTCCTTAATATAAACGAACTTGCTAACTCTTTGAAACCCGTTGTTCTTCCAGGTGAAACAATGAAAGTTTTTATATTAAAAGAGGGAAAAGAATACAACCAAGGAGTTGCATACCTTGATGATGGAACGATGGTCGTTGTTGAAAATGCGAGAAGGCTTATAGGCAAAAATGCAGATGTAACTGTTACAAGCGTGCTACAGACAACAGCTGGAAGAATGATCTTCACTAAGCTCAAGGAAGAATATGAGAGGGAGGAATACAGAACTGCTAAATAATTACCTTAAGTTAACCGAATAATGCAGACATTGTTCAAAAATTTGTTAGATACAAATTTTATAATTCAATGACTTACTGGCAGGGCACAGTATAAATGAATGTTTACTAAGGTATCAAAAAATAAATTTTTTCACAACATCTGTATTGTCTCAGTTGCATTATTTGAGTTAAATGTATTACAAAATTAAAGCAATTGTACCGTCGGCTGGGATTGGCAAAAGATTCGGTTCAAATATTAGCAAGCCTTTTCAAAAGCTCATGGGTAAACCTCTTCTCGTTTGGTCACTTGAAGCCCTTGAGTCTGTTGAGGAAATAGAAGAGATAATACCTGTGCTCAGAGAAGATATCATAGAAAAAGGCGCAGACATTTTTGAAAAGTATAAACTTTCTAAAATAAAGAGAATAGCACAGGGGGGTGAAGAACGGCAGGACTCTGTATATAACGGCCTCAAACTCATAGATGATAAAGATTGTATTGTTCTTATCCATGACGGAGTAAGACCTCTTATTGAGAAGAATTTGATTGAAAAAACGATAAAAGAACTAAAGGTGGGTAAGGGGGGTGTAGAAGGTTTTGACGGTGTTGTCTTAGGTGTACCTGTCAAGGATACAATTAAAGAGGCAAAAAGAGGAATTATAAAGAAAACCCTGAAAAGGGATTCACTCTGGGCTATCCAGACTCCCCAGGTGTTTCCATACGCTATCATTTCAAAAGTTTATGAAAGGTCTATACGAGACGGATTTTACTCAACAGATGATGCAGCACTTGTTGAGAAATATGGGGGAAAGGTAAAGGTTATAATGGGATCATATAGGAATATTAAAATTACCACGCCTGAAGACCTAATTACAGCAGGGTCTCTTCTTTCGAGGTCCTTGAGATCTTGAATTCTTTAAACCTTAACAAACTCCCTGTAAGAATCGGCATCGGTTACGACTCTCACAGATTCGTAGAGAACAGGAGGCTTATAATCGGTGGTGTAAATATCCCCTTTGAAAAAGGTCTTATCGGTCACTCAGATGCAGATGTCTTATGCCACGCGATAATTGACTCTGTCATTGGGGCCCTTGGTCTTGGCGACATTGGAAAACATTTCCCAGATACGGACCCAAAATGGAAAGATGCCTCGAGCATTGAATTGCTTAAAAGCGTTATTGAACTTATGAAACTGGAAGGTTTTGAGCTATTATGGCTAGATACCACCATAATTTTAGAAGAACCTAAGATCTATTCTTACATAGATTCCATGAGAAGAGCCATTTCAAAATCTGGAATCCCTTCAGGTTTAATCAATATTAAGGCTAAAACGAACGAAGGCATAGGTTTCATCGGTCGTGGTGAAGGCATAGCAGCATTTGCAGTGTGCTTACTGAGACCCTCTGCCTGACATAAAGCTGATGTCAACTTTAAATTCAGATCTTCAGAAGCCTGTAATCGGGAATTAGATCATAATAAAAATGTTGATTTTTACATTTTATCTGACCTAATTTATTAGGAGTTTTATAGTAAACTATTTATGTTAGACAGCGCAGGCGCTCAGTTCGACCCTAACCTTGTAGATGCCTTTATAAACAACGTTGAGGAGTCTCACTTAGAATAAAGTGAGAATCAGCTAATATATTCGAAAGCCTTGCGAACTCTTCAATACTTAAAGTCTCTGGCCTTCTATGTAAGTCGATTTTTGCTTCTGCAAGTCTATCTTTTATATCTTCCCTTAAACTTTTAAGAGCATTGGAAAGCATCTTCCTCCTCTGAGAGAAGGCCGTTCTTACTACGCTGTAGAATATTTTTTCATCATTTACCAAGACAGAAGGCCGCTTAAGGATCTTGATATGCACCACTGCAGAGTAAACCTTTGGAACTGGTCTGAATGCACCTCTGGGTATTATGAATTTAAGCCTTGGTTCTGCATGATACTGAACCATCACAGAAAGAAGACCATAATCCTTTCCTCCTGGAGCTGCCACTATCCTTTCAGCAACCTCTTTTTGGACAGTCAAGGTCATGGCTGTGAGATTTTTCTTTGCCTGAATAAGTCTAAAGATGACAGGCTTTGTAATATAGTAAGGTATATTTGCGACAACTTTAAATTCAGGGAGATCTTCATAAGTATATTTAAGGGCATCACCATGAATTAACTCAATATTTTTATGTCCAGTAAGAATGGTGTGTAATCTTTTGAAAAGTCTCTCATCAAGTTCGATAGCGATAACCTTTTTTACCCTTTCTGCAAGCATCTTCGTAAGCCTGCCCAATCCTGGCCCTATTTCGACAACAAGGTCTTCTTTTGAAAGCTGGGCTATCTGGATAATCTTTCTAAGGATTGAAGGGTCGTAAAGAAAAATCTGTCCTAAATACCGTTTTGCCATTATATCTTCAACTTCACTGCTAATTTTATAGCTTCGACCATGCTTGATGGATTCGCTACACCCTTCCATGCAATATCATAAGCCGTACCATGGTCGGGAGAAGTCCGGATAATAGGCAATCCTATTGTCAGATTCACCCCTTTATCAAAGGCAATCATCTTTAAGGGAATCAGACCCTGGTCATGATACATACAAACAATGACATCAATATCCCCTCTATATGCCTTATAAAAGACAGCATCTGGAGAATATGGACCCGAAACCGGAATCCCTTCTTTCAACGCTTTTTTAACAGCAGGAATAATTTCTTTAATTTCTTCATCTCCAAATAGGCCTGCCTCGCCTGCATGTGGATTAAGACCAGCAACAGCAATCCTCGGAGCCTTAATTCCGAGCATCTCGCATGCTCTCTTCGCAAGGCGAAGGGTCTTCAATATTTTATCCTTTGTAATCAATGCCGGGACGCTCTTTAAAGACGTATGGATTGTGACAAGAATAACCCTTACTGTCTCGCCAACCAGCATCATTGCATAGTCCTTCGTATTGGTGAACTCGGCAAGCATCTCTGTGTGACCAGGCCATCTAAAGCCAGCCATCTTCAATGCTTGTTTTGAAATAGGTGCCGTGACAATTCCATGTACTTGCCTATTTAACGCAAGCCAAACAGCTCTCTTTATGTAGCGAACCGAAGCATTACCACCCTCAGCAGTCGGCCTGCCTTTCTTAAATTTCGTAACAGCTTCCATATCAATAAGGTTAATTAACTTACCTATGCAAGCTCGTCTACACTCCTCAGGCGATTTGATAATTATTAATTTTGTAGACAATTTAAGAAGTCTCAAAGCCTCTTCTATGGGACCTCTATCACCGATAACTATCGGTATACAGCAATTCTTTATCTCGGCTGAAGAAAGTACCCTGACAACTATTTCTGGCCCAACCCCTCCTGGATCTCCCATTGTGATGGCAAGCTTTTTCATATATGCAATACCAGGCTATTATAGTATGGCAATATAAAAATCATAATAAAGAATAAGGCCAAGTTTGTTAAGGAAAATAATAATGAAAGGATATTTAAGGAATTGAACCGTTAAGATACTCCTCAATTCCCGTCAAGGCTTTTAGTCTTCTGTAAATACTTTCTGCTATGCCAAAGAGATTTACTGTATCCTCTTTATTGTAAAGCATGAGTAAATCGAGGGCCCTACTACATCCTCTTTCTGCCTCTTGCCATAACAGGACTGCGTCATAGCCATCCATCTCTTTTACCTCATCTTGTCTCTGTATACCGAAATAAGGTTCAAGCTTTTTAAGCCCCCCCTTGAGACCGAGTCTCCTTGCAGCGAAACAGAGGTCAAAGTGCGGGATATTGAATCTGAGTTCATGAAAGCAATTTTTCAGAAAAGGTATATCAAAAACTGCCCCATAGAAAGTTATCAGATATTTATATCTTGAGAGCTCTTTATCCAGGGCATCGGCAGTGAGATTCTCTCCCTTAATAAAACACTTGTAGTCATGCCCATCGTACATCCCAACAAGGGTTACATATCCACCACTATTAGGTGTGAAGCCATTCGTCTCTATATCAAGGCAGGCGGCATCCCCCTTAAAAAAATCAAAGAGTCGCCAGTGTTCATATCTTTTCAGGGTAGTAGCGAAATACTCTGCATTCCCTTCATTTAACTCAGTAGCTGCAAAAAATAATGTCTCATCCAAGAACCTTTTCCTCTGCGGATTTATGAATGAAAGCCTTGTATCGAGGAAATGATTCCATGTAAGAATTCCTTCTCTCCATAGCCTCCTTTCAAGCCTCTGACCAATTCCATCGAGGATAGTAAACGTGTTCCTTATCACGGCTCATATTATACCTTATTTAATACAAATTCCAAACATTAATACCCAATAAACAAACTTTATTGTGGATAGTAACATCACAAGGAAAATGATTTATCTGTGAGACCTCGTTCTAAACTAAAATCCCATTTGACAATTGACGTATAATAAATTAAGATATATACGTCAAGGAGGTTTTGATATGGGGACAAAGCTAACACTACGGCTGGATGAAAAATTAATCAAGAATGCAAAAAGGATTGCGAGATCAAGGAGAGTCAGTCTATCGAAGATGGTTTCGGATTATTTTAAGTCTATCTCATCTCAACAGAAGAAAGAAATGATTGAGTCGCCTATCTTATCGGAAATAACAGGCATCCTACCTTCAAAAGCTGACAATAAAAAATTGTTCAGGAGCTACAAGAAACATATTGAGAGGAAATATCTTTGAAGACAGCCCTCTGCGATATCAACTTCATACTCGATATCTTTTTGAAACGAGAACCTTTTTATTATTCTGCTGCTAAATTATTCAAGAAGATTGAGAATAAGGAGTTGAAAGGATTTCTGTGCGCATTAAGTTTTCCAACTCTTTTCTACCTATTATCAAAAGAACTAAGCAGAGAGAATGCAGTAAAGACTTTAGAAAAAATAAGGATTGTTTTCAGCGTCGCAGCAGTTGATCAAAAAGTAATTGACCTGTCGTTAACTTCTGATTTTAAGGATTTTGAAGACGCTGTCCAATATTATTCTGCTGTCCAAGTAAAAACAGATTGTCTCATCACGAGAGATAAGGATGACTATGTAGATGATAAAATACCTGTTTTAACTCCTGAAGAATTCCTTGCCTCGTTTGAGATCTAACGTTATAAAGATTGAAGACAGATCCTCATTATTTATTGTTATGTCTACTTTGGAACTATTAGTGGTTTCTCTCCTGGTCTACAGTGCCGCACTAACAAAATGCGATTATTATCCCCAATTGAATTCTTCGCCATCTGAATAATGTTGTTCCTGCATTCCCCCTCACCATATATAAACATAATAGCACGGTAATATCGGGCTTTCTCTAAAAATCCCTTGAGTGTGTTAATGTCTTTCTCGAGTTCCCGATTTTCTGTAGTTATTGGCTTTACCTCAATAACAACTAAATTTCTATTCATTTTGCCCGGGATGTGTACGATAAAATCAGGCTTTTTAGGGCCTAATGTCGGACGGATAAGAGGATGACCTTCTTTGTCAACTTCACCATCCAACTTGTAAAGAAAGTCATCTCCGAGAGCATTCCGAAGTTGATGATACAGTTCATAACAATAGACTCTTTCTCGATATATCAATTCATTAGCACCAGCAGTAGAAATTTGAAAATAATGAGGTTCTATTTTTTCTCCAGCATCCAGCAGGCATCGGATAAAAAAATCAAAATCTTTTTCCATTATAAGTCTTCACCTCATTAATATATTTATCTTGCCTAATTCAATTCTGGGATAAAAGCATCGCATTTTTCACAAAGATTCGCGGCTTTTTCATAATCTACATCTGGAATTATATCTATAAGCTTTCCAGGAGTGAGAGTCCACTTTTCAGCATTACAGATGTTTTTCATTGCAGAATCATTCCCATTAGGACATTCAACTGTACAGTGCTTGCTGCAGTTAAGAAATTTTTCCGTATTAGGTGATTTATTCACTAAATACTTTTCAAGCCTCCAGTGTAGTTTACTTTTTAGTTCACTTTTTCTTTTGTCCCTATTTTGCTTCTTTATTCAGATATCTCTTTGAACAAACTTTTGGAGTTCTTCCTTGATTAATCCGTTTTCTATGGCTTCTTTGGTTTTATTTCTAAGATGCTTGTATCGCTGTTCAGAAAGATACCTATTATTTGGTCCTCCTATATTTATATCAAGAATAGCGAGTCCATTATCAAGAGCTTTATCCAACATTTTATTTATATGCTCATCACCATATCCATACCCGATAATAACACATACCTTTGCTTGATAAATGGCAACATGGAATTCATATAGCAAGGTAATAAATGGATCGTCTGGTTGCATTTTGCTTTCAGGGCCTAATATTAATTCTGGGTAGCTTGTTATTGTATAATTGACAGGAAGAGATTGACGATTTTCATTATTCAACTCTATAAGTTCCATAGTACATCGAAAATTATTTTTATCTCGTACACCAAACCAACGAAGGGAACCATGTAACTTATAAAGATTAATTCCTCTTTTGTTGTTTTTGAAAAGGTCAGGGTTCCACTTTTTTGATTCAGTATTAAATCCAGTTGTAATATCAATCCCCGCAGAGCGGCAGGCATCCTCTAGACAACAATCATAATTCAAAGTGAATATTTTTAGATGATCTGTTGCTGGTATAAAATCACTAAACTGACTGAGATACCCTGGCTCAGTGTTGCGTGATTTTAAAATCCTTTTAATACCATCGCCTATAACAAAGCTAAGTTCACCAGCATTTTTAAAAATCTCCTGTTCCTTTTTAGGGCCCAAGAATTTACTGAACGGTTTTTTCTGTGATTCATTTAGTAGATATAACCATTTAAAAAACTTCTCATAATTCTCTTCAACAGATTTGTCGACTTCTGTGATTAATTCAAAAAGGCACTTGAACTCAGGGCGAAGTTTACCATTCACGTCTGGAAGTTCATGTAAAATATTTCTTAATTCCTTGGTTAATTCAGAAACAGTAGGCATACCAGCATCAACAGATGCGCCGGCACCAAAAAAGAAGATAACTTCTGTAGAATTTGAGTTTTGACTGTTTTTCATATCTCCTCTAAATAGTGCTAATAGTCAACGCAAAAGGAATCTTGCAAAGTTTTCCACTTTTCTTCATACAAAAAAGGATTTATTTATAAATCAGATTGAATAATGCATCAGCCATTTGAGGATCAATCTCCTTTAGTATCCTATATTCATCTAATGCAGAGCCTCTATTGTTCAAAATAAGATAGGTAAGACCAAGATTATAATGAGCATCTGCATAATCAGACTCTATCCTTATTGCCTGTTTAAATGCCTCTATTGCATCTTTAAACATACCTAACTTTACATAGGCAACCCCAAGATTATAATGAGCGTTTGCAAAATCAGGCTTTATCTTTATTGCTTGCTTACATGCCTCTATTTCTTCTTTATACATACCTAACTTTTCGTAGGCAACCCCAAGATTGGAATGAGCCTCTGCATGATTAGGGTTTAACCTTATCGCCTGCTTAAATAATTCAGTTGCCTCTTTATGCATGCCTAATTCACTGTAGACAACACCAAGATTATTATAAGCCTCTACATAATCGGGCTTTATCTTTATTGCCTGCTTGTAAGCATCAATTTCTTCTTTATGTTTACCTAACTTGTCATAAGCAACTCCAAGACCATAATGAGCCTCAGCAAAATTAGGCTTTATCTTTATTGCCTGTTTATATGCCTCAATAGCCTTCTCGTAAAAATCAGCCGCAAAATAATAAGCACCAAGATAAAACCAATATTCTGCTATCTCTTTATAATCCACAATTCCAATATCTTTTAATGCGATAACCTTTTTGGCTGAAATTTTATCTTTTATAAGATTCACAGGCATTGCAAAATTAAGGTTTTGTGCCTCTTCTAACATAGATGTTGCAATTCCGATAACCTCACCATCCTTATTAAAAACTGGACCCCCGCTACTCCCTGGTGATACAGGGGCAGTTATTTGAAGAATTTTAATTTTAGGGTCAATTTCCCTTATTCCACTCAATATCCCGTCAGATATTGTATTTTCAAGACCTTGTGGACTACTTATGACATAAACTTTTTCTCCCACATTCAATTTTTCTATGTCTCCAATCTTAGCGGTCTGAAGATTTTCACCTTTGACCTTCAGGATGACGATATCGTTTTCTTTGTCTATGTAGAGTAGTCCCTCAACTTTTAAAATCTTATCTCCTATCTTTGTGGCTATTTCGGTTGCTTTACTAATAACATGATAATTCGTAACTATTGCTCCATCTTCTCTCACAATAAACCCGCTCCCTTGAGTAACTGCTTTGCCTTCTTTATCATAAGTAACAATAACCACAACAGCTTTATTATTTTCCTTGAAAATCTTGTCAGCATCGGCAAAAGAAATGACAGGAGAAAGGATTATCAGGATTATCGAAATTATTGATATAAAAAGAAGATTATTTTTTCTTAAACTCCAAGGAAGCAAAATCGTTTCAGCCTCCTTTAAACAGCAGCAGTCTAATTTATGCTGTGCCTTTTATATTTCCCTCTATAATTTGTATTTTGGCATATATATCTTTATCTCTGACAAGGTCATATAAGATTTTGTAGTAATATAGTGACTCATCAAGATTATCTTCTTGAAAGAATTTTTCAGCAAGGGAATAAATAATAGCTAGGATTTCTTTATTTGGCTCTATAGATATTTGTCGATCTTGTAAAATCTTTAACAGATTATTTCGGTAGTATTCTTCATCAATAATTTTCTTTGTTTTCTTCGATATGTGATAAAGCTCGTTTTGGGCTATTTTATCTTCATGCCAAAAAGAACTATATATATAACAAGCAATCGCGCCATCATAATCTTCTTTTTCGATGAACATATAACCATAGTTTCTATAAGCTCTTGCTAAGTCGGAGCAAGTGTAAGCGTATTCAATTGCGTTGTCCGTTAATTCCTTAAATTTAGGCCAGTCTTTTCTTACTTTGAAAATCTCTGATTTCTCAAATAAGAAATTGGTACTTAATGGATTGAGGGCTAAGCCTTTGTCCAGCATCTCAAGTGCCTTTGCATAATCCTTTCTCTCAAAAAATATGTAGGCATAAAAGAAATAAACTGCCAAGTTTGCTGTAGGGTGATGTCTAATCTCTTTCGACGGTTTGTATTTCATCTCATAGTACATCCATTCTATTAGATTATTAAAAGAAAAATATTCGGAAACTTTGTCGTCAGAGACTAATTCATGGAAGGGAAGAAGTGTTTTTAATAATCTTTCAGCCTCATCAAATGCATGTTCTTCTTTTATTTTGAATTTAACTTCTTCTAATATGATATCCATGAATTGATCTATATTGACAACTTCTTTTTGTAGGGTTCCTTTTTCGCTGTCAGGTAATCTCTTAGCAACTATTCGGAAAATTGCCTTTGAAATTTCACGTTCACATTCATGGTCTTTGTATTTTTTGGCTTCCTCAATTAGAAATCGTATGTCTTTTTCGTTATCGCCAGATAATTTAGAAGTAACTTCTTTGATAATCTCTTCGTAAGTCATAACCTGCATATTATAATTCTTTTATAGTAGGTATTTCTTTTCAATGATAGGAGTTACTATCATCTCTCTTATCCTACTTAATGCCCCGTCAGAAATTGCATTCTCAAGTCCTTGTGAATGTTTATCATATTGACCTTCTCCCCAACATTCACTTTTTTTACATCTCCGATTTTGACAGTCTGAAGGATTTTGCCTTTGGCCTTCAGGATTACGATATCATTTTCTTGTCTATATGGAGCGATCTGACTAATTGGCTTATCCTCCTTGTCATAAACAATGATAATCACAACAGCTTTATTGTTTTTCTTTAAAAATCCTTTCGGTATCGTTCCGCATCTCGAAGCGGGTCTTTGCGAAGGCTCGCATCGACTTCGCTGAGAGTCGCTCCGACAAGTGCGGAATGACATGAGGAGGATGAATTCAGACTTGAATTTGCCCCTACGAAAGCAGGGATAGAATAAGCACCATCGTGGATTAAGTAGTCCAAACGTTGCTATCGAAACATATGAACAGCTTTTCCCTTTTGTTTCAATGATACCTTTTTTATTGTTGACTTGCCTTCTCTGTCTAATACAAACTTTCCCTTTGGAGGAAGGTAAATTTTTTCTCCCACTGCAAGGGGTATTATCCCCTCCAGGGCATTCAGGTCAAGTATAGCCTGAAGTGGGATACCCGTCTTTTTTGAGATTCTTTTAAAGGTATCTCCTTTCTTTATCGTGTATACATCATAGGAGAAACGTTTTTCCTCCGGTATTTGGGATAGGTTTTCTAAAAAGGAGTCTTTTTTACCCGCAGGTATCCTCAGGGTATATTC
>CAZXCW010000066.1:0-13235 GCA_964639385.1 uncultured Nitrospiraceae bacterium | reverse complement strand
TAACACAGACTCCTCGTGTCCGGAGGATCCCCCCTCCACCTCCTCCAGGCTCTGAACCACCGACGTATTCTACGCCATACCCGTCTACGCCGCCTCCTACGGCGCAATAGTAGTGCTCAATGGTGGGCTGCATGGAGATTTGCATAAGGCTAATATGGCATCTATCACTGTGTTAGTGCCAAAGGCTTGAAAATCTGTTATCTGGAGAAATAAAGCGACGCACCTGCTATTCTCCTCCACGTCTGCACAAAAGAAAGCCTCTAACTGATTTAACCCGAAAAATGCATTTACATAATGCAGATGTTGTGAGAAAATTTATTTTTCGATACCTTAGGTGTACCTTTAACTGATGGTTATTGGAATATTTTTATGGATATAACGAATAAAGATATTCCCAATAAATCATCGAGTTAAATAAATTTTTGAACAATGTATGAATAATCTGGGTTAGAGGCTTTAATCAATGAGTGATACAATTTATACAAATTATGACGGCTATTGTAGTGCTGTAGTAGAGAGAACAGGGTTCCTTTTAGCTATTTAGTTCACCTACACCCATTTAGAGGACAAAGAAACACCCGGAACGGGTCTGAAGAGTTTGCGATTACTGGTAGAAACATTCATAAGCCTATGACTGTATCGAGTAGGCGGATAAATTCCCCTAATATTTCTCTGTCCTTTTCTGACATTTCGATAAATTCTATCCCTATGTCATAGTGCTCAATATCTTTATTGTTTATCAAGAGACAAGAGGCAACTCTTCCTAAGAACTTTATACAGCTATTTTCAGTCAGAGTTATCTCCATAGGCAATTTGCTCTCGATTTCCAGTGGATGCTCACTCTCTATAAGCATGCCATCAAGACTGAGACGTTTAACTTTGTAACTTTCATGATAATTCAATTCAGCCTTTTCTGGGTCTTCAATATAGATTCTCACATAAATCCTGCGGCCACTGGGGGCAGATAAATCCACAAGCTTGTCAATATCTCGCTTATGAGCTTCCATAAAATTCACGATTTCATTCATCTTTTCATTTGAAACATCTATGAATTTCATGCCAGCTTTGTATATCGGAATAATATCGCCAATAGAGTCTACTGAACTTTCACTTAATGAAGCCCAAATAACAACGCCTCTTACAGTTAAAACCCTCCCTTTCCCCTCTATTTTAAGTGTATATTCACCGCCTACGTTAAGTCTCTTTTCTGTCTTCAAGCAAATGCCACCAATGCTTATATCAAGGATTTTCACATGTTTGGCAAGCACCATCTTGCCATTAATTTCCATGACATCTACCCTATATCTCTTATGTTCTCTTCTGTTTTGCATATTGTTCTTTCAAGAAACGTATATTAAGTATATATCATATTAATGAACGATATTAATTGATTACTATTGTAATGTTTTTTTAATGTATGAAAGGATTTAAAAATCACACTTTCAAGAAGTAGGAGGAAAACGGCTTCCCCTTTAGCTGGTCGTTTGGCTCCTTGTTGATCGGCAAAAGCTGAAGAAATTGCGGTCAAAGTCAAAAACAAAATCAGTATTCTCACGATACTGATTTCAATCTGTGCTTTCATGTTTGGTCTCCTTTTGTTTTTTGGTATGCATAATCTGTATCTGTAAAAGATAGAATTTGACATATCTGACAATGTCAGATGGATTGCTGACTTCTTCATCCTACCAACTATGTGTCAGTCTGAGGCCCCAATACTTGCTGTCTGTATCGGCCTCTATCTGCCAACCTTTGTAGGGTTTGGCGAAAATATAGCTGGAAATAATTCCAATTGCAGCTCCGACAATTACATCGTGCGGATGATGCGCCCTGCACTCTACCCTGCTGTAAGCGATAAACGATGCTACAGCGTAGGCAGGCACGCCATACTCCCAGCCGTAACGCTTGCGCAGGAACTCGGCCGACGAAAAGGCAAACGAAGAGTGTGCTGAAGGAAAAGAGTGGGGGCCACCAATGGGTCGCTCCTCTTTGATGCTGTATTTGAGGGCGTAGGTGACACCAAGCGTCAGCGCGGCTGACTCGCCAAACTCCAAAGCTCCCTTGCTGTCTCTGTGGCTGAGGGTTAACCCTGCTATGATGGCCGGCAAGGCATATGTCAGAATGTTGCCAGCTAACTGAACCCCATCGTCGGCGTAGGCCCACCTGACACTCGCAAAGCACAACAGTGTACTGATGCATACTGCTGCGAGTAGCGCCCAGATGCAGCCCTTATGACGAATCAGTGAGTTCATCCGTTTTACTAAGCACCCCACAGATCATTTTAATGCGTGTTTAAATATACAACAACCGTAGCTTCCAGAAATCCCATCGCAATCCCAAAAATAATGAAAAATAATCTGGGTTTTTACTTGGGGACACCTTTCATCCATTCTCTATAATCAGTGTAATCAGGAATAATACGTTCATACTCGCTGGTCATCAAAGATGATGAGATCATGAAATCAGCGGAAGCACGATTGCAGGCGACAGGAATATTCCAGACGACAGCGATCCGCAGTAGGGCCTTTACATCTGTATCATGAGGGAGCGGTTCAAGGGGATCCCAGAAAAAGATCATGAAATCTATGTATCCCTCTGCGATCTTTGATCCGATCTGTTGGTCACCACCCAAAGGCCCGCTTTGAAGTTTAAAAATTTCAACACCCAACTCCTGTTCTAATAATTTTCCCGTTGTCCCTGTAGCATAGAGCTCATGCTGAGCAAGGAGATCTTTATTGAATCTTGCCCATTCAAGCAGGTCATTCTTTTTATTGTCATGCGCTACAAGGGCAATCTTCTTTTTCTGCCCTATTACTAATTTTTTGTATCTCATATATTTTTACCTCTCCGTTAAGTCCGTTAAGATTGTATGTATCTAAACTTTATATTATATCAGATTCTATTACGGCCATCTAAAATTAGACCGAAGAAATAAGCATTTCCTAATCCGTGATGGCAGGATATAGTATCTGAGCGGTTTCTTTTGCCGATAGTCCTTAATTCTATTTAAAATTTAAGATACAAAGAGGCAAAAGCCTCGCAGGGCGATAGCCCGAGAATGAGCGAAGATACGGTATCCTGCTTTTATGCTTACAGATTATAAAATAGATATTGCTAAAAGGCTGGTAACCAAAAATTTCATAATGCCTTCTCCAAGATCATTTTTCAGTTTGAAATAATTGAGAATGACTGAATTAAACCCAAATAATGCATTTTTTGGGTTTAATGTTAAAATTGTTCTATAAATAAATATGACAAAAAAGAATATCCTCTTAACAGGCCTACCAGGAGTCGGTAAAACTACACTCATAAAAAAACTATCCGAGGGATTATCAAGTTTTAGCCCTGTTGGATTTTATACAGAGGAGACCAGGGTAGAAGGCATAAGAAAGGGGTTTGATTTGATAAGCCTCAATGGAAGAAGGGGGCTCCTTTCCCATGTTGAGATAGAAAGCCCCTATAGGGTTGGCAAATACAGAGTTGATGTTAAAGGCTTTGAGGATTTTCTCAGTTCCATCACATTTTTTGCCCCTGCAACAAGTCTCATTATTATTGATGAGATAGGAAAAATGGAATGCCTGTCATCTAAGTTCAGGAGACTCATAAGAGAGATCCTTGATTCTTCAAAAATACTTATCGCAACTATTGCCTTTAAAGGCGGTGGTCTTATTGAAGCAATAAAGAAAAGGGATGATATAAGGCTTTTTGAGATAACACAAAAGAATAGGAATTCTCTATTATCAGAAATTGTAAAAGGGATTAAAGGTCATGATTGAGATTGATGGGAGCTTTGGAGAAGGAGGGGGGCAGATTCTCAGAACCTCTCTGAGTCTTTCCTGCCTGCTTAATAAACCTTTTCGCTTATTCAATATAAGGAAAGGCCGCAAGAAACCAGGCTTGATGCCCCAGCATCTTATGGGAATAAGATCGCTGAAGCTTATATCCAATGCAAAGGTAGAAGGTGATTCAGAGGGTTCTACAGAGCTTTCGTTCGAGCCCAGTGAAGTAAAGGCCGGAGATTATTTTTTTGATATAGGCACTGCAGGCTCGACTTCTCTTCTCCTACAGGCGATCCTTCCAGCCCTCATTTTTGCAAAGATTAGATCTTCTCTAACCCTGAAAGGAGGGACCCATGTCCCCTTTAGCCCTCCTTTTCACTATATCACCAAGGTTTTTATTCCTATGCTTAACAAGCTTGGCGTAGGAGTAAGAGCCACAATAGAAAGTTATGGTTTTTATCCGAAAGGAGGCGGTAAGGTTAATGTGGAGATCACACCGTCAGAAGTGATTAAGGGTATGAATTTTTTAGAGAGGGGAGATATTAAAAAAATTACTGGTATCTCTGGAGTAGGGAATCTTCCTATTAGTATTGCCGAACGCCAGAGAGATGCTACCCTTAAAATCCTTTCATCCATAGGGATAAAGGCTGAGATAGAGACCCTTTCAGTTCCAACCCCTGGACAGGGGACGTTCATATTCCTGGAGGTCTTAACAGGCAATTGCATTGCAGGTTTTTCGTCCCTCGGTGAACGTGGCAAAAAGGCGGAGTTAGTTGGTGAAGAGGCAGCTGAAAATCTTCTGGACTATTATTCAACATCTGCTTGCCTTGACCATCACTTATCTGACCAGATAGTTCTTTACCTTGCTATTGCTCAAGATGAATCTTCATTAACAACATCCGAGATATCAAACCATCTCCTCACGAACCTATGGGCGATAGATAAATTTCTCAGCGTTCAATATGTAATCGAAGGTGAAGTAGGTAAACCGGGTAGGGTTACAATTAAAAGGAAATAGATACCGCCTCCTCCTTTACTAAGCAGTCATTTTTGTATAAACTAATATAAAAAAAACGAAAATTTTACGGGTGGTTAGCGCTGTATGCTCAATGAAAAGTTTACAAGACTGGTAGCAAAGGATATCATTACCAAAGCAGAGTTAGATTCAATTATAGAGGAATCAGCAATGTCGTATAGATATCCTGAAGAATTATTTATAGAAAAAGGCATTCCTAAACATGAAATTTTATTTTGCCTTTCTGAATATTATGGCTTTCCATTTGTGGAATACGATGAAGATCTTACCGCTTCTTATTTCCTTGTAAAGAAGCTGAAGATAGAGAAGCTTGAACAAAATCTCTGGTTTCCTTTATCAGTAGAACAGGATAAGGCTGAGGTAATTGTGTATAACCCGTATGATACTTCAGTAATCCAAGATATTAAAAATACACTTGGGGTTGAACGGATTAGCTTCCTTATTGCTTTGCCATCCGATCTTATCAGGATTATTGAAAACAACTTTGATTTAAATCCCTGTTTTTCAGCCTCAGCCGGCAGGACACCTCTTGCATTAGTCAGGACATTCCTTGCAGAAAGACGCTCAAAGTTGTCATGTTACAGGACATCACTGGCAAAGGGAAGGACAGGCCTCGCCTTTCTTCGTACGGGACTTTCCTCCGTCACCATTGCAGTGCTTCTTTTCAGGATTTTCGGTTTCGGGTATCTGACTATATTTGAAGCTGCTCGCCTCATTACCGGCGTAGTAATGTCCTACGACGGCCTTATATGGTATTTACCCGCCAGAAAAACTGGATCAAAAAAGCTGGACTGCTCATCAACAGAACCTACGGGAGGAACGACTGTTCTTGAAATTTCCAACCCGGGAAACAATCCATGTTTTAAACGCACTGCAGTTATTGGAGGCGCTGAAGAACTATATAAAGATTGGAGCAACCTCTCCCCGGTCATGAGACGCAGGTTCCTTGCAAACGAGAGAACCGATCTTGCGGAGGAGAGAACTACCCTTGCATGCCATAGAACGATGATGGCCAGAGCCCGCACAGGTCTTGCTTTCACACGTACCGGAATTGCTTTTATCGGCATCGGGATAGCCTTGTTAAGATTAAAACAGCTCCACACCGGTCCCTGGACTGTATTTGATGCTGCCCTTATTTTGATGGGTATCTTAATGGCACTGGAGGGGTTTCACTGGTATTTACCAGGACGCAGTTCAGGCATAGAGTGCTTTGAATCGGTTAAGAAGGCAGCAGATAAAAAAAATATCTGGGATTTTGTTTTCCCGCCTG
This sequence comes from uncultured Nitrospiraceae bacterium, assembly GCA_964639385.1. GTDB lineage: Bacteria > Nitrospirota > Thermodesulfovibrionia > Thermodesulfovibrionales > SM23-35 > CAZXCW01. The sequence continues at coordinate 7,153 of CAZXCW010000066.1, read as the reverse complement.
GACATAATAGATTGAACCTTGAGGATATCCGCGGTTCTGTCCCGCCAGTAAAGGAGTCTCATTCTCCGGGAATCTGGGCAACGACTGGTTTGGCCCTTGAAAGGACAGTCCTTGCTGAAAGAAGAAACGTAATGGCACGGCTTCGTACAGTCATGGCACGTTCCAGGACAGGAATGTCTTTCATCCGCACAGGCATCAGCATTTTCTCAGTAGGCATGGGCCTCCTGGTTTATTTTGGCATGGGCAATATATCGTGGACTATTTTTGATATTATGCTTATCCTGATAGGACTTCTGTCTATTGCTGATGGACTGTACTGGCATCTACCTGCTGAAAAAATAAGAAAGCAGTTCCCCTATTGCTTCAGCGAGATGGAAATTATGATTCCTGATTACGGAAAGCCGGTCAGGTCGTGGGAAAAGGTGGTTTTTAGCCATGATTGAGTCTGATAAATTAGTGACGGAAAGATTCCACTTATTGGTTGATCGGGGTATTTTAACCCCTGAAAAACTAAACTCGGCGAAATATGCTTGCACTTCACGGCGCATTGATCTCGAGAGGATTCTCATAAGAGATTATAAAGTCCCGAAGCGTATACTTTTACAGGCCATCTCTAATTATTACCGGTGTCCTTTTATTGAATATGACGAGAGGATGCCGATACCTCCTGAGATCTTAACAGGGCTTGATAGAGACATACTTCTTAGGAGATTATGGTTTCCGATCATCAGGGATGGGGAAACAGTCGTCATAGCAGCAAACAATCCGCATGATCCTGCGCTTTTAAGTGAAATCAGGAGCGTTGTAACGGCAGAAAGGTATGAATTCCGCGTAGCCCTTAGAGAAGATATTGTGTGGTTTATACAGGACTTTCTACATGAAAAACCTGGATATCTTATCGGAACTGAGAGGACGGGCCTTTCATTCTGGCGCAATACAATGGCTCGGTGGAGAACGAGACTTGCCTGTTACAGGAATGACCTTGCAAAAGGAAGAACCAGCCTGGCATTTCTTAGACTCGGCCTTGGCATTATAGCTGTTGCGAATGCCCTTTTGCACACAAAAAAGATTTTATCAATATACAGTTACTGGGGTATGATAACCCTTGGATTATCCGTTAGCGTTTTTGGATTGTCCGGATATCTGAAGATAAGGAAGTCCAGGATGAAGCCGCCTCGGCATCAGACACTTGTTGAAGTGACGGCAGCAACACTGTATTTCCTTGAGGATTATCATTTTATTGATAATACTTCCACGGCCTATTATGAAAAAGGGACAATGCTCGCCCGCCTCGGCGACTTTCTGGCAAATCACTGCACGATCATGTATCCAGCTCCCGCCAGCAGAGAGCGTACCCATCTTGCCAGGGAAAGGAATGTGCTTGCTGCACAAAGAACCGTGGCCTCTTGCTACCGCACAATTTATTCGCAGGCGAGGACGGGTCTTTCATTTGTCCGGACGGGTATCGTCTTTTCTAGCCTCGGATTTGGACTTATGCAATATTTCGGTCTAAGCCTTCTGACCTTTTTCGATTCCATGTTGGTTATCGCAGGAATCATTATGATTGTTGATGGTATTTTATGGTATTTGCCTGTAAGAAAGGAGCAGTCCGAGATTCCACGGTGTCCCGTTCCGGAATAATACAAATCAAATGAAAATAGAATATAAAATAATACTTTCCTACATTTTCGCCGTAATCTTCATTGCCCTGATAGGCATATTCTCTTTCAGAATCTTGAATCAGGCTCTCTCCAAACTCCGTTTTATTGAAATAGCGGACGACCTCAACGCGTCGTTTCTTGAAATGAGGATTTCCGAAAAAAATTATTTTTTGTACAGGGATGCAAACATACTTGTTGATATTACTGAAAAAATAAATCAGACGACGGCATCTATCGAGACGTTGAAAGCCGATATCACCCGTGCTATTGGTGAAGACAACTTACAGAAGCTCAAACTCTATCTGAATGTATATGTGGCGGTAATAGAAAAGATCAAAGCGAATAAAGCGAATAAGACGATAAACCCCGAACTCGAATTGCAACTCAGGTCCGAAGGCAGGAAACTGCGGGATTTCTCTGAAGAAATTACAAAGGCCGAAAGAAGGCATGTGAATGATATTATCAACACCCGGAAAAAAGTTGTCCTTGTCTCATTCATCGGCATATTTCTGATTGCTATTGCCTCAGGCCATTTCGTCTCAAAAAAGATTTTGAATTCATTGAGGGCGATAGAAAAAGTTGCGTTATCTATTTCGAATGGAAATTTCAACAAAATCGAAGATATAAAATCAAATGATGAATTCGGTCAGGTTATCAAAGCAATAAATTACATGTCTGAACAACTCGAAACCCGCGAAGAAGTGATCTTACAGTCTAGAAAACTTGCGTCATTAGGTATCCTCACTGCCGGGGTTGCACATGAATTGGTCAATCCTCTCAACAATATTTCGATGATCTCACAGAATTTTGTGGAACTTTATGATCAACTAAATAATAAAAGCAGAATAGAGTTTATGAATAAGGTGGCAGAGGAGACAAAGAGGATAGAAGAAATTGTGAAGAATCTCCTCGATTTTTCCAAGCCAAAAGAGGCCAACTTGAAAGAAGCCAATATTAACGATACCATACGAAGATCTCTAAAATTCATGCAGAACACCCTCAATATTTCGAATATTGAGACAAAGCTGGTGCTTAATTCAAATATACCACCTGTGTTTATTGACGAAAACCAGATACAACAGGTATTGGTTAATCTTATTTTGAACGGCGTGCAGGCCATGTCACCGGGCGGCAGGCTTTTCATTGAGACAAGGTTCGTTTCGGGAAAAGATACCGTAGAAATAGATGTCAGGGATACAGGTAAGGGAATACCAAAGGAATTTTTACCGTATATATTTGACCCTTTCTTCAGCACAAAGGAAGTGAGAGGAACGGGACTCGGCATGTGGGTAAGTTATGGAATTATCAAAAACCATAGAGGGAATATCAAGGTTGAGAGCACTGTTGGTGTTGGTACCACCGTCACCATAGAGCTGCCAGTTTATAAAAAGTAGGAGGAGGAAATGGGTAATTATAAAATTATGGTTATCGATGACGAAAAAATAGTCGGCGACATGGCGAAAATGGCACTCGAGCAGGAAGGGTATATCGTCGAGACATTTTTGAACGGAGAAGCTGCACTTGCACGCCTGAAAGAAGAAAAATTTGATCTTGTTGTTACCGATCTGAAAATGAAGGGGATAGACGGTATGGAAATCCTCAGGACAGTTAAAAGGCTTTATCCTGAAACCAAGGTTATAATGATTACAGCATTTGCCAATCTCAATGCAGCCATAGAGGCATTGAGAGGCGACGTTCATGACTTCTTCCCGAAGCCGGTAAGGATAAACGAGCTGAAGGCGTCAATAAAGCGTGCACTGAACAAGTAATGATTAAAGGTTTCCTCAACCATTTGAGATCGATTTTCGGGACAGGAGAAGATACAGTCCAGCACCTGCCCCTTGAAATACTGTTTAAGCAGTTCGGAGCTGTTCTTGATTCCAACAACCGGGCAATCGAGATCATTACAGATATGGGCGAAAAGCTCGGAGGAGATTATCTCTTTGACGTTGTTTATATGAAAAGGGCATATGAAGAACTTTTTGATGCGATCTCCGGCTCAATAGTAAACTTTGATATGCTCACACGAAACAAGTACTTGCAACTTCGTGACGTATTTAAGCATATTGACAGCCAGATCAGGAAGGCGCTCTCTGATATATCACCGAAGTCAGAAATGGGTAAGAAGATAATTTTTTATGAAGATATTACCTGGGATATGTATCCTGATGTCGGGGGAAAAAATGCAGCCCTCGCTGAATTGAAAAATTTCTTAAGAGTTAATGTTCCGGATGGATTCGTAATTTCAACCCACGCCTTTGATGAATTTATACTATTCAATAGTCTTAAGGGAAGGATTGAGTCCCTGCATCAGGTTTCCGGCCACGACGAACTGCTGCTCAATGAATTGAGGGATTTAATTATCAATGCACAAATTCCTCCTGATCTTGATATCAGTATCAACGCCGCAATCGAAAAGCTCAAAGCCAGATGCGGAGAAGATTGTTTCGTTGCAGTAAGGAGCAGCGCTGAAGAAGAAGACGGCGAATTTTCCTTTGCGGGCCAGTTCGAGACCGTACTAAATGTGTCTCTTAATGGCGATGCCGTTAAAGAGGCGTATAAACGAGTTATAGCAAGCCTCTTTTCTGCCAACTCAATAACGTATCAAAGAAGTTTTGGATATGACATTGGTAAATTAAAAATGGCAGTTGGGTGTATGGTTATGGTGGATGCTGCAACCAGCGGGGTCGTATATTCCATCGATCCCGGCGGCGGCACGGAAACAATGATAATAAACTCTGCATGGGGACTGGGCACATCAGTTGTTGGGGGTCAGACCGATGCTGATTATTATGTGGTGAAAAAGTCAGTTAATCCTGAAATAATCGAGAGGAAGTCTGGACAAAAAGAATTTATGACAGTGAGTATAAAAGAAGGAGGTACAGAAAATATAAAAACTCCTGATCAACTAAGGGAAAAAACATCGCTTACCGATAACCAGCTAACCGAGCTTGTCCTCCAGGCACTGCTTATTGAAAAGCACTTCAGGAAGCCGCAGGATATCGAATGGGCGATTGACAGAGATGGACGGATATTTATTTTACAGTCTAGGCAGATGAGAACAGAAGATCACAAATCAAAGAGTTCTTCAGTTCTGTCTCATCCAGTTGATTCAATGCAGATCCTCTTAAGAAATAAAGGGACTGTCGTACAGAAAGGTATTGGCGCAGGCAGGGTGTTCATTTTAGAAAATGTTGAAGATTTGAGGAATTTCCCGAGGGGTGCAATTCTTGTTGCGAGGCATGACTCTCCTGATTTCGTACGCCTTATGACTTTCGTATCGGCGATTATTACTGATATTGGAACTCCGACGAGTCATATGGCCTCCCTGAGTAGGGAATTCAAAGTTCCCACAGTTGTTAATACGGGTAATGCAACAAAGGTGCTTAAACATGGACAGGAAATTACGTTACATGCTGATGATGAAGGAAATATTACCGTGTATGATGGGCCTGTTCCGGAACTTATTGAACGCGCCTATACGAATTATATGAGCATGGAAGATGTCTATGAATATCGCAAGAAAAGATATGTGTTGAGGCATATTTCACCGTTGAACCTTATAGACCCGTTGAACGATAACTTTACAGTTAAAGGATGCAAGACCATTCATGATATTATCAGGTTCATTCATGAAAAATCGATTGCAGAACTGATCGACAGTGCAAAGGATCAAAGTTCAAAATTAAACAGACGCTTTGCTGTGAAACTGGATCTCCCGATACTTGCAGGAATTGTTGTGATGGATCTGGGCGGAGGTTTGAACCTTCCCCAAAGTCGTGATGACATTTCCCCTGGAAATTTCTTGAAGCATCTACCGAAAAAGTTAAAATCCGTCACCTCTGAAGAGATTACCTCGCTGCCCCTGAAGGCAATCATTAAAGGAATGATGCATCCTGATGCATGGTACTTCCAGACTGTCTCTTTAACGGCAACCGATTTCCTCTCGGGAATGGTCAGAACCTCAGATATACCATTAGAAAGTGCAATGTACAATGTTGCCATAGTATCAAAGGAATATGTAAATCTTAACATTAGGTTTGGGTACCACTTCACTGTGCTTGATTGTTACTGCAGTGAGAATGCAAGGAACAACCATATCTATTTTAGATTTGTCGGGGGAGCAATGGACATTGTAAAACGCTCGCGTAGAGTTCAACTCCTTGCCACTATTTTAAAGGAATACGGCTTCAACATCAGCATAAAGGGCGACCTTCTCATCGCAAGGCTTGCAAATATAGGCCGCGATGAGATGATAGAAGTACTCGAACGACTGGGTGTGCTGATTGCCTATACAAGATGCCTTGATGCGCTCCTCCACGATGATAGTTCAGTAGAGCAGTATGCAAGGAATTTCTTAGAAGGGAATTACAAACATTAGTTTTTGAAAAATGGAATGACAACCTGTTTTTAACTAGCCGTGTCTGCAACATCAAATCCAGCCTATTACTGATAAACATTTACTGACTACCTCTATTGAGGTTTTTCTTTACTATCGCTCTCATAAAGTTTAGAAATCTCCTTCCACTTTTCCCTGAACCATCTCATGATGTCATCATAAGACGGGGGTGTTATTAAAAACACCTCTATATCTTCAGGAAACTGGAGTTTTGCCCTATCTTCATCTTTCATGATTAGAAGACCTGCTTCAGCTTCCGAAAGGTTACTGTCTATTACACTCAATATATGCTGATACCTTTTATCTGAAAACTCTGTATAAAACTCGAGGACTTTTGTAAACACCTCTTTCGTATTCACAACCTTAAGACAATTTCCCCAATCCATATAGGATCCTAATATTGTTTTGTCCTCGAGAGGCAAAAATGTACTTCCTTCATCTAACTTCTTTTTAACTATCTGTTGAACCTTTTCGTTAAACTTAGCCAACATGTTAAGTGTTTCTTCTTCCTGGAGATAAATCATCTCACAGAATATCTTTTTTATTTTTCCAGCAATTTCAATTTTTTCTATCTGCTCAGCCACTTCATCCCAATATTTATTAAAGAGTTCTTTATAGTCATCAGGTGCATCATAAAGAGGATAAATATTTGCTACGCAGTAAAGCTTTCTTTTCCCTGAAAAGTCCTTTGCCTTTGGTTTGTCAATTCGTCCCAACTCAACCATGTAAATTCACTCCTTTTATTCTTTTAAATTCTGTAAAGATCATTGTAGCCGCAGGCTTTAGCCTGCGTTTAAGATCTATAAGTTGTTTTATGTTTTAATTTTAGCAGATTTGTTCCTCGTATAGTGTCCCTAACATTTCTTTACACTTTTTTCATCCGTCATTCCTGTGTAAACGGGAATCTATTTCTTTATAGTTCCCTCCTTCCGCAAGGATGGCGTCTGGATTCCTGCTCCCTGCTTACTACCTGCAGGGACAAGTTTCGCAGGAATGACCCTGTATGTAAAGTCATTTATGTTATTTTTAAAAATAGGCTTAACCCGAAAAATGCATTTACATAATGCAGATGTTGTGAAAAAATTTATTTTTC
>CAZXCW010000065.1:0-13344 GCA_964639385.1 uncultured Nitrospiraceae bacterium | reverse complement strand
GGACTGTCTGTCATGTCATCCACCTCATAAACCACTTGTAGTTACTTATGGGCCGGATATGCCTTCCAAGAACTGTGCTGCCTGTCATGCTAATATCTACGATACCCTTACCGCAAGTAAGACTAAACATGCTGCCTTTGCTTGTGTTTTCTGCCATAAAGAGAAACATAAGATGATACCAAGTTGCGAGAGCTGCCACGGTACACCTCATCCAGCACCAATGCTGGAGAAATTTCCAAAATGCAATATGTGTCATATAAGTGCTCATAAATTAGGAGGGTAAGACAAATGGGACAGAAGAAGAAAACAGCCTTACTGCTTGTAGTATTAATTGGAGGTATTTTCTTATTGATGATGATAGCGACTTGTGCACCCGGACCTACAGTCGCCCCGGAACCCAAACCGGCAACCTCTCAACCTGAAGCAGCAGCTTCAGAAGCTCCAAAACCCGAGGCAAAAGAGGTGTCTCCCTACGCTGCTGAACTCAAACCTTTGAGCGCTGCTGAGTGCGGACGCTGTCATCTGCCTGTGTACAATCTGATCAAGAATGAAGGTGGTAAGCACCAGATTGAATGTACAAATTGCCATACTAAGTATCATGTTTACAGCCCTGCAAAACAGAACTGGAAGGATATCATGCCGCAGTGCAAGACATGCCATGGAGTTTTCCATGGAGATAAATTCCCAACATGTTCTGACTGTCATAGCGAACCACATGCCCCCAAAAAGCAAATAGCAATGAGTACAGAACTAACTAAGGCCTGTGCAGATTGCCATTCTAAAGTAACCGAAGAGCTTAGAACAAATGTTAGTAAACATACGAAAGTAGCATGTGCAACATGCCATCATGAGAAGCATGGATATAAACCCTCTTGTATGGAATGCCACACGCCTCACACCGAAAAAATGACAGTGAAGGACTGTGTGGCCTGTCACCCCGCTCATTCTCCTTTAAATATCACATATGCTGAGACGGTTTCTAATGACCTCTGCGGTTCCTGCCATAAGCAGGTCTACGATAAATTGAATGCAAGTACGAGCAAACACAGGTTGGTACCATGTGCAAAATGCCATCATTCTAAGCATAAGTATATTCCTAAATGCGCAGAATGCCATGGTTCACCTCATGGTGAAGTGTTGCTCAAGAAGTTCCCTAACTGTTTACAGTGCCATATTGATGCACACAATCTACCAACAAAATCAGCAGGTAAATAGTTAGAGATATAACTGAGAGATAAACGAAATGTCTTGGACTGACGCCACAGAAATGTGGCGTCAGTCCTTTTATACGTGAATTTTAGTTCTTGACCTTGACAAATATAACCCAAAAAGTATAAATTTAATAATTACCTTATTAAACTAATTAACTATGAGAATAAAGTATATATCATTTCTGAAATTTCTATGCATTCTAACGTTTTTATTACTATCTTCTTGGCTGTTAACCTCTAATCCTTCTGCACAGGAAAAAACTGCACAGGAAAGCCCTTGTCTGACGTGCCATCCAGATTTCAAAAAACCCGCAAAGAGTGTTCATGCAGCCATGGGCATGGGCTGTGAGACTTGCCATATGAAAGTACAAGGCAAGGAGCATCCTCAGGACAAGGGAAGTGTAAAACTTACTCAGGATATGCCAGAGCTGTGTTATGGTTGCCATGATCAATCCAAATTTAATGGGAAGGTGATCCATGCGCCTGTGGCAGGTGGTATGTGTACAAGCTGCCATAATCCTCATAAGTCAGATTCCGAAAAGCTCCTTGTGAGTAACATGCCAGGACTCTGTTATACGTGTCATGATAAGGCAAAATTTACGAGAAAAAATGTTCATGCGGCAATACCCGCTGTAGGATGTACCATGTGTCATGCCCCACATGCAAGTGCTTATGAATCTCTTCTTTCAGGATCTGTAAACAATGTATGTAAAAGCTGCCACGTAAATAAGACGACAGGCGTGCATATAGTGGCGCTTCCCGGAGGAAAGATCCATCCGATTAGTGGGATAGATCCAAGCACAGTGAAAAAATGGGTGAAGGTGCCAGACCCTAAGAATCCGAAATTTGAGATAGATGTGCCGGACCCTAAGAACCCGGGAAAGGAGATAACCTGCGTAAGTTGCCATGACCCACATAGTTCAGATTTTCGGAAATTATTTGTTCAAGATAGGATATGTAAGAAATGCCATAAAAGTTATTATTAATTCATTTAAAAATTAGCAGTGATCAGTGCAAAATTATCAAATGAAATTTAACTTTAATAATGCTATTAATCCTCAAAGATCTCAAAAAAGTTTTAGGTTTTTTCCAGTCATTGCCCGACGTGATCGGGCAATCCAGAAGAAAGACCTGGATTAACCGGTCAAGACAGGATAATGACAACCATTGGAACAGAGTTCGCTATGAATAAAGGATATGGGCTGGCAGATAGCAATTTGACTTGATAAATGCTAATTGATAATTTTAACTTAAAAAAAGCTGTTCTATTACGCGCTATACGCTATACGCTGTACGTTTTATTAATTTTATCTTGCGGTTGTGCTACCACGCAACCTGCATCTTACAAAAAACCAACTGGAGAATATGTCTGGCCCCCGCCTCCAGCAAGTCCAAAAATTAAGTGGCTTACAGAGTGGTCAGGCAGATATGACTTTGGTGGACGGCCGGGTAAACTTATTACTTTTCTCATAGGGAGAGAGCGTGTAGAGAAGTTGAGAAGGCCTAATGGTGTTGTGGCTGATGCTGCTGGAAATGTCTATGTTGCTGACTCAGAGTATCATATAATATTTGTATTCGATCAGGAGAAAAAGGCATTGAGATTCCTGGGGCTGGGTACTCTTGCTGGACCCGTTGGGCTTGCTATAGACGACAAAAGGGGAGTTCTATATGTTTCAGACGCAAGACTTAAGAAGGTTTTTGGCCTTGATAAAAATAATGGAAGGACTGTTATGGTTCTTGGTGGTCCAGGTGAATTTGAGAGTCCAGCAGGTATGGCCTTTGATGACGTAAGAGATAGGCTTTATGTAGCAGATACACGTAACCATATCGTGAAGGTCTTTGACAAGGACGGGAGACCACTTTTCACAATCGGAAAGAGGGGGAATGGCGATGGTGAATTTAATTTTCCAAGCTATTTAGCCCTTGATAGAAACGGCAGGCTTTATGTCGTTGATTCATTTAATTTCAGGGTTCAGATATTTGACCCTGATGGTAAGTTCCTTAAAAAATTCGGCAGCTTGGGGGATGCCTCTGGTTATTTCTCAAGGCCTAATGGTATCGGGGTAGACTCAGATGGTCATATTTATGTAGTGGATGCCGCATTCAACAACTTCCAGATATTTGACCAAGAAGGAAGGCTCCTCCTCTGGATAGGTAATGTAGGAAGAAACCCTGGAGAGTTTTATCTTCCGTCAGATATGTATATAGACAAAAAAGATAGAATTTATGTGTCTGATACCTTCAACAGAAGGGTGCAGGTTTTTCAATACCTGGCTGAGAAGAAATAGAATGGTATGTTTTTCCTCCAGCTGTGCCAGCTCCTCTACCCTATGGGTCGTAGAATAGGCTGGCACGCAGAAAGTCTTTCGTGAGCATGGGAACTCACTGAGCTATATAAAGTGAAGTCAAAAGGTACGCTTAGGGACCCTGTAATCGAATAGCAAGATTACATAAAACAGCTAATCTTGTTTAGATGTTCAAAAAATGGAAATAGAGACCTGCTAATCTTTTCTGGCATGGTCACTGCCGATTCCGCGGCTGGGGGAAAATGCTCCAGTCAAGCAAACGGGCGGCTTATGTTTACTTGTCCTTGTTCTTTTCTTCTCTATAATATTTACTCACGAAAAGACCAATGCTCAGATGGCAGGTGGCTATCCCAAAAGGTTTCATCTAACAGGGCTTATAGAACTTAGCTACAGAGATTACAGCATAGATATTACTGCTGGTAACAGAAAGTTCAAGAGCGGTTTTTCAACATTCGAACAGCTTTATCAAGTCGGCCTTGAAGGTTATATTTACCATCCCAGGCTTTTAGTCTTCTCCACAAAATTAGATTATGACTATACTATGTACAAAAATGGTTTTAGTACGAACTTAAAAAACATAGGTTATGAAATCGATATTAGGTTTTTCCCTTACAGACCTTTCTCTCTGTATGCTTATGCTCAGAGGAGCGATTACACCGTAAGCAGTACTTTTGCCCCTCTCGAAGGCACTACAAATCAGTACGCTGCTGGACTGAGACTCAGTAATGTCTGGAAACTTCCGGATATAAATGCTGACTATTGGCACTTCGACATTGGTTCCTCAGTGTCATCAACTAAAACAAAAACAGACACATGGGAGATTCGAATGGGTGGGGGTTTGAAGCCTATAAATACGAAATATGCGGTGAGTTTTGGACTCTCGGATACCTCAAGTAGCCTACTAAGTTACACTTCCCGTTATGCAACTGGAAGTACGGCTACTAATATAGCAAATATACAGCTTTTGACCTATCTTAGGACTTTAGATCAGGACTTTTTAAAGGAGACGGAATATAGTGTTTACCTTTTACCTAAACCTGGAAAACGCTTTTATCAAGAATATAGATATGAGAATTACGATTATGAATTTAACTTTAAGGATATAGAAACAGGAGTTCAAGAACAAATAACAAAAACATCCGATCGAGTTTTTACGGGTAAATGGAGCTATAGGTTTACCGAAAGGTTATATGGCTCAATGTCCCTAAACTATGGCCTTCATAGGGAGGGTGCGGGTATTACGGAGATAACGAATGCGAACAAATGGACTTATTACGGGTTTATCCCCAGCCTTGACTATAGAAGGCCTATCGCTGGTTTTGATTTTTCATCTCATTATGTGTATTTCTTTAGAAAGGATGAGCAAAGGGGGGAATTGAAAGAACATGATCTCGAACTCGGCCTTGAAACAAGAAGGTTCAAGTTGGGGACTATATATGTGGACTATGACTATCTCAAATCAAATGCTATAGATAAGCTTTTTGCAACCGAAGAGGACATTTTAACACCGGGAGCAGGGTTTAAAATAAGCACAGTAAATACCACTTCATATCTGTTCAGGACAGGGATAAGAGGAAGATTGGGAAGGGGAGCAGGCAGGGCCTACTGGAATATTGAGGGCCAATATTTACACTCAACAGCGAATGGAAAAAGACCGATAACAACCCTTGAACGAGAGCTTATTGTGGAATTTTCAAGAAAAACAAGTCAATATACCGTTTACGGAGAGATGTCATATCCTCTTGGAAGGGGAGCGACAGTTAACCTAAGGGCTGGTTATTCTACTGGAACTACTGATTCAAAAAGCGTGAGTAGATTTTATTATGATGAAAGATTTACTTATCCCTTAACAAGAAGACTATCCTTCTCAGCATGGTGGATGCAAATATGGGATAAGTTTGAAGGAGGTGCTGACAGAAAGATCAGGGACTATGATGTCTTGATCACTTACGCACTGGGACAGGTGTTCTTTAGCCTGGAATATGAGGGTCTACGGGATGAAGAAAATAGCGTAACGACAGATACAAAACGAGTCTTTTTAAGGCTAAGGAGACCTTTTTACTAACCATAAAACAAGTCAAAATTAGCAATAAATAATGCAAAATTCCCAATGAAATATATTTTTTTGCTAATTGATAATTTAACTTGAAGTGTGGTGTTTAAATGTTACTGGGTGTAAATGTTGATCATGTAGCTACTGTAAGGCAGGCAAGAAAGGGCATTGAGCCCGATCCTATTATGGCTGCCACATTGGCTATACTTGGTGGCGCAGATGGAATTACTATTCATCTTAGAGAGGACAGGCGCCACATTCAGGACAGAGATCTGAAAATGTTAAAAGGGTTTGTACCTGTTGAACTGAACCTTGAGATGGCGGCAACTAAAGAAATGATAAGCATTGCTACACAGATGAAGCCAGACCTAATTACGCTTGTACCTGAAAAAAGGGAAGAGCTTACAACTGAGGGCGGACTGGATGTAAAATCATGTAAAAAAAGCATTGGTGATGCAATAAAAAAGATTCAAAATAAAGACATGCCTGTGAGCCTGTTTATAAATCCAGACATTGAAGACATTACTACATCGAAACAGTTAGGAACGGATATGGTAGAAATTCATACAGGAGCTTATGCTAATGCCAAAGGTAAAAGGCAGAAAAAAGAGTTACTCAGGGTCATGAATGCAGTCAGGCATGCATTGGATATTGGTCTCATAGTTAACGCGGGACATGGTCTGAATTATTTTAATGTTACAAAAATAGCCTCTATACAGGGCATAAGAGGACTTTATATAGGGCATAGTATTGTATCGAGGGCAGTGCTTGTCGGTATGGAAAGGGCTGTTAAGGAGATGAAAGGACTGCTCGAAAAGGCTGTTAGTTAACAGTGCATATAGTTGGTAAGTTTCCTAATATAGATTATTCATAAATTTTCAAAGCATTGGAACATTTTTATGAATGGTCTTTGGACTAATATAAACGCAACAAATAAGGTGACATCACCCCCACCCTAACCCTCCCCCCTTGAGGGGGAGGGATGGGTGAGGGGTAACTTGATTTTATGCATTTGTATTAATATAAAGCATCATTTCTCGAACCCGTGAGTATTTTGAAAACAGTTAAGCTAATTGTACTCATCCTCTTTTTTACTTCTGTCTTCAACCTTTTCTCTGTCAGGATTTCGGACCCTGATTTCTGGTGGCACTTAAAGACGGGGGAGTATATATATCAGACAGGTTCTCTGCCAGGAGCTGACCCGTTTAGTTATACGTCACTTACGAAAAATCCCCTCAGTCAGGAATCCAAAAGATCAAAATTTATACTTACTCAATACTGGCTTGCACAACTTATCATGTACGGAATATATCATTATTTTAATTTTCAGGGAATCATATACCTAAGGGCATCAATTTTTACACTTCTTATCTTTCTTATTTATAAAGCGGTAAGGAAAGAAGGACCTGGTCCTTATCTTTCCATCTTGCTTCTTATCCCGGCAACATTAATATTGAATTTTGGTTTTAAAGGAGAGAGACCTCAGCTCTTCTCTTTTCTCTTGGCCTTTTTATTAGTTTATCTGTTAGAAGGGTTCAGACGGATTTCTTTTGCCTCTCACGATCAACACAGTCAAAAGTCGCCCGTGGCTGCTACTATAGGGTATTTAATTCCTATTCCTTTGATAATGCTTTTCTGGGCTAACCTCCATGGAGGGTTCATCTTAGGAACTGTCATAATTTTAGGATATCTTTTTTGTGAGGTTATTAAATATTTCACGAAAAGGTTCGGTCAACCACTCCCCTTCAGTTTACTCAAGTACCTGATTATTATAAGCATACTCTCAATCCTCCTATCACTCATTAATCCAAATGGTTATAATTTTGTTTCAGTCTTATTAGAACCTGAGATAAGTTTTACTCAGACCCAGATAATTGAATGGATGTCTCCCTTTGTTCTTTGGAGTTCGCAGCTCTATAGACCAGTTCTTATCATTTGTTGTATTCTTCTATTCCTAATTCTCTCGCTCTTTTTTGACAATATCAGGAAGCTGGATCTTACTGATGTAGTTATAATAACAGGTCTAACAGCTATGATTTTTTATGCGGCAAGGTTTATTCCCTTCTTTACCCCAGTAGCCATTATTATGATAGCCCGATACGGAGCAAGAACAAGTAAAAAATTGCTGCAGATAGAAAAATTTAAAGTTATCGGTTGGAAATCTGAAATGGTGTTCTCAGTCCTGCTTTCTGCAACTTTTCTTTTCATATTGATTAAAGTGCCCCTTCTTAAAAATTTAATGAGTAGCAAGCCCTTAGAAAGAAGTCATATAGTTGCAGTCAATGATTATCCCGAAGGGGCTTTGAGATTTTTGAGGGAGAATAAAATCCCGGGGAATATGTTTAACCCTTATGTCTGGGGTGGTTATCTCATATGGGCTCTTTACCCTGACTATAAGGTCTTTGTAGATGGAAGGGTACTGGTAAAAGAAGTATTTTTTCAGGAAGTAAGGATTATGGGAGCCTATTCTCGAGATTTTGAAGGTGTACCGGAATGGAAGGCACTTCTTAACGCTTATAGGGTTAATTTTATCCTAACCTTCTCTGTTGATAGATATACCGGCCGATTGGTACCTTTGATCCCTGCTATTCTTAATGACCCGGAATGGAAACTAATTTATATGGACAATATTTCATTGATTTTTGTAAAAAACACTCCGGAGAATGAAGACATAATAAAGAGATTAGAAATGCCAAAGGAATGGTTATGGAATGAAGTAATAACTGAGACTATTATAAAGTCTAAAGGTTTCTTAAGAAAAAATATAAACTTTTACATAACTATTGGAGATGCCTACTTTGCAAAGAAGAGTTATGCGGAAGCCAAGGCACTATATATGAAGGTCATAGAAAAAAATCCAGAAAATAATATTATTATGGAAAAATTAGATTTTCTGAATGCTCATGGGTATTAGATAAGAAAAGCCTCTGTTTACCAAAGATTTCTTAGAAACGCTCGGAGGCTTTTTTGCATATTGATATAACAGTTCCTTCGCGGAATCACAGATGCTAACTTAGTTGTCTTGTTTGATTGACAATTTTGTTAGTTATGGTATAAGATTTTCACATTCTGTAAACCCAGCTTGGAATTGCATATTGTGCATCCCTACGGGGTAAAATATATTAAGAGGAGAATAAATAGATTAATATGAAAACAGAAGAGAAAAATATTTTGCTTTTGTGTACTGGTTATCCCTATGAAAGTGATGGTGGATTCGGGTTCCATGTAGCAAAAGTCCTGGAGAAAATGCATCTACCTGATAATGTGGAATTCCGTGAAGTTGGTGAATCCGCATCAATGATGCCCTCTATTATCGAAGGCATGGACAAAATGATTGTCGTAGATGTTTTCCAGATCAATGATAAACCCGGTATTATAGTTCGCCTGAAGCCCGAGGAAGTCCCTTTGACTGTAAATGGAGTCACGGATATAGCAAAGTTCCATCTTATTGAAACGTTAGAACAAATCAGAATAAGTGGTGGTAAATGCCCTGAGACTATATTTATTGGGGTCGTACCAAAGGATGTTAAAACCGAAAGCTCACAGCTGACCCCGGAGATCGAAAGTAAGATTCCAGAAGTTGTGGAACTGATCATGAAAGAAATAGCCCAGACTGAATAATGTTCAGAAACGGCGTAATGGGAGAGAAGGCGGTTGTAATCCATAGCGTAGAGATGGTGACTTTTTTGAAGGTGCTGACATTGCTCCGGGATATGACGCAGGATTATGATCTTTACCATGACAGTTGAGGAAACATTGACCTGCCCTTTTACCAAAAGCAATAAACTCTAAACGACCACTGTTTGAAGGTCTAATGGATAGACTATCATCGAAGTCTATAAGATGGGCATACCGTTTACTACCGTGGGGATTGTGGCAAGTTTTACAAGAAGTGCCCACAGTGGAGATATGAAGATTATGAAATTGAAAGCTTTCATTGCTAAGAATACTCTCCCTTCTATGACAGCTATAGCAGAGTTCATATTGATATTGTCCCTCTGGGCCATCACTTTCTACAAAATTTTTGCATAAGATATATTTATATTTAGAGCCATGTGGCCCTTTCGGACCCCGAGGGTCGTCATTGTTATGGCAATCTGTACATTTAATGAGGCTCGATACTGTCAATGGATAGATAAGGCTCGGGACATCAGTATTTTTACCTGGTGCTATCACTGGATGATAGGATGGATTTGATGTGTTAAAGAGTTCTGCCTTATTTGTCTGATCTGGAGGGAGATTGGCACTGTATGAATGGCACTTAAAGCAGAGCTCATACTCAGAGCTTATATTATCAACCTTTACTCCTAATTTATTTACGCCTCTAACAGCTTCCAGTGGGTTTTTCCTTGTTACATAGTGATGATGATGGCAGTCTTCACATTCTGCATGCCTTGGCATAGAAGGATCCTTTTCAGGTAGGGTCTCATTATACGTATGAATCCCGATTTTTTCAATAGGATGGTGATAAGATTTTGTGAATTCACTCTGAATGTCAGTCATCTTAATATCCTGTGTAAGGTCTCCCTCTTTCTTTGCGGCCCTCACATTCATCTGATCGCCGTGACACCTGAAACAGAAGACATCCTTATTAGTTGGAAGCATAGGGGTGTTAAGCATACCGTGTCCTTTGTGGCAGCTCGCACATCCTTTCGGTAGCTTACTCCTATCACCATGAGCGCATTCTCTAAACGACTTAGAATAAAGCTGGACTGGAGTTAGAAAGAGTGTTAGGACCAAAATTGCTAAAAAGGTTTTAAGGATATTCGTCAATGTCCGACTCCGGGAATTGATATATTGTGGCATACGAGACAAACCTCATCGTATGTTGCTTTCCGCCATAATGGAGGACCCGACGGTGGTGCTTTACTCCCATGTGGGTCATGGCAAGAAGGACACTGGACCCCCATGCTACCTTGAGTAGGATAAAGTTTGACATCGGGATCATTTAGCGGTGAACTAGGTAGATTAAGCGGCATAAGAAGCGGATCCGTGTTTCTTGCCGCAACCAATGCTGCATCGTATATGATAGATATTGGGTGCCCCCCTGACAGGTCTGTTCCGAGGTATCCGGCCGCACCAGGCCTCAATTTTCCAAACTCTACAGCGCCTGGAATGGTAACCATCTCTACTTCTTCTCCTCTATTTACTAATGCGCCGAGTGCTATTGTTCCATCATGGCAACTAAGACAAAGCTTTGAGAAACCGTCAATAGGTGGTGCTCCTCCTTGAGGATAGGACTTCAGCGTGGGACTCCAATAATTTATATAATTTTCAACTGCAGATAATTCATGGTTCCATAGGGGATATGCAGGCTCTGCGTTATGGGGTGTGTGGCAGAATTTGCATATCTCCGTCTCCCTAACTGCTTTTATCGTACCCGGGCCTGAAGCTGAAAGGTTGTGTTTTGTATTAACGATACCAGCTTGTGCTAAAAAAGATATAAAGACCAAGATGCAAAATGCAAAAATGGAAGATCTTAAAACTTGTTTAAAGTTCATCTCCTACCTCTTTTCATTGGAATCTTTGACTCCTTGAACCCTTGTATCCTTCTCTTTTAAGTACTGAAATATCTGGATCCTGTTATTATAGGAATCAGCCACATAGATTCTGTCTCCTTCATCTATAAATATCCCGGCAGGGAGAACCATCTCTCCTTCTCTTCGTCCTGTATTTCCAAAACCGAGAAGTAACTTACCGTCCCTGTCAAATATCTGTACATTGTCGAAATGTGCATCAGCTATATATATATGGCCATCAGAATCTACTGCAATACCTTTTGGCTTTGAAAAATTCCCTGAGCCATCACCGAGTTTTCCAAACATAGAAAGGAACTTTCCATCCCTGTCAAATATCTGAACCCTGAAGTTCAATGAGTCTGTAACATAAAGGAGTTTATCTCTTCCTATGAATATATTAGTCGGATAGTTAAAATCACCTGTTCCGGCACCATTTTTACCAAATCGAAATAAGAGTTTACCAGTTTTTTTAGCAAACACTAACACTTGATGGCCAAGGGTATCGACTACATAAATTCTATCTTCATCAATCGCAATGCCTGTTGGTCTCATAAATAAATCAGATGAACCTATTTCCCTCAGATATTTACCTTCTTTATCAAAAACGAAAACTTTTTTGAGCATGGAATCTGAGAGATATATCTCTCCGTTTTTGTCAACAGCAACACCTATAGGTGATACGATATCCTCTTCTCCTGCTTTTCTAATCTGGAAATATCTTTTCTCTTTCATATCGAAGACATGGAGAAGAGAGATGCCAGGGTCTGTCACATAAATCCTGTCAGAATCAGCAAAAATGCCATAGGGCCTCAGCATCATTCCCTCTACATCTTTTTCACCAGCGATGGATTCAATTACCTTCTTAAACCAGGATTTTTTCACGCCTAGGTCTGCCGTACTTGAAATCCTTCCTATGTATTGAATCCTCGGAGTCTGGGGAGGAGGAGGCCAGAAAAGGTTCGAGGCCGGAGATTGGAGGTTTGAACCTGGGTTCTGGACTTCATAGCTGGCACAGCCGATGATTGCAATAATGATAGCGAATAGCACATAAAGCATAACGCGCAATAGAACGGCTTGAAATCTCATAATTAACCCAAAAATGAAATTAAATATCATGCAGATGTTGCGAAAAAATTTATTTTTCGATACCTTAATGTACATTATTCATAATTCATAAACCTCGGTAAAGATAGGCAGGGCATAGTATTCAAGCGGTTTTGAATTCTGTCGAAGACAGAATTCACCTCGGAGGTTCGATGTATATTGAGCCGAGAATGAGCGAAAATACTATGTCCTGCCTTAATATCATTATTTATAAATAATTTAAGTAAATAAATTTTTGAGCAATGTCTGCATTATTTGATTCAGCATATTCTCGGCAACTGGTCGCCTGAGAGCATATCGATTATTCTGGTACCGCCTATCAATGTCTTCAAAAGGACCATGTTGGCTGGTTCCTCTCGTACTTCACCGATTAATCGGGTTTCTTTACCCAGTGGATGCTTTCTCATTACATTCACAAGAGAATCTGCTACATCAGGATTTACTATCGCAACAAGTATTCCTTCATTAGCTACATAAAGGGGGTCGAGCCCGAGGAGCTCACATGCACCTCTTACCCCGGAAGGAACAGGAATTGAATCTTCTTCAATAAAGACACAGTGTCCTGAGTCAGTTGCAAACTCTTTGAGAGTAGTTGCAAGACCTCCCCTTGTAGGGTCTCTCATGGCATGAATTTCTTGAGTAGTATTCAGCATATCTCTGACGAGACTATTCAAGGGAGCTGTATCACTCAATATGGGAGGCTCGAAAGTAAGTCCGTTTCTCTCTCCAATAATTGAGATTCCATGATTTCCGATCGGGCCGCTTAGAATAACCTTATCACTAGTCTTAACGTTTGAAGGCAATATCTCAAGTCCTTCCTCAACTATCCCGACTCCGGATGTATTAATAAATATACCATCTCCCTTGCCTTTATTAACTACCTTTGTATCTCCTGCGACTATCTTTACCTCTGCTTTTGCAGCTGCTTCAGACATAGAAATAAGAATTTTTTTAAGGTCTTCAAAAGAGAACCCTTCCTCGAGAATAAAACCGACTGTAATGTAGAGAGGTTTCGCTCCCACCATAGAAAGATCGTTCACAGTGCCATAAACAGCGAGATCTCCGATATTCCCTCCAGGGAAAAATATTGGGGAGACAACATATGAATCCGTTGTCAAAGCTATCTTTCCATGGCTCATACCCTCCAGTAC
>CAZXCW010000064.1:0-13401 GCA_964639385.1 uncultured Nitrospiraceae bacterium | reverse complement strand
GTATACAGCACTCAGTAATCTCCCCGAATCCCTCCACACCCTCCTTTGTAAAAGGGGAGCTGAGGGGGATTTTAGGGGGGGGCAGGGGGGATTAGATTTTTGCTTTGAACTATTAAAAGTCGAGCTATTTTGAACTAATTCAGCTATGTATTTTGAAACATGTTTCATTTGCCTTAAGCCCTTTTCAGAAAGCGGCACATCAATTGTTCCTTTATACCGTCTTATCTCGCCACCTTCAGTCTCACCATGTCTTATTAGATAAAGTGTCGTAACCATGCCGATGCCACCATTAAAAAGAGTATTTCTGATATCTCACTCATTGCTCCAAGCGTGTCACCTGTGAGACCGCTGAATTTTTTATTAAAAAATCTCGTTGCTGAAAAACTTAAGATGTAAAGTACAAATAATGAAAGCAGTAAAAATTGCAGACAACTTGATAAAGAGCACATAAAGCTAAGGGCACCAACCATTGAACAGACAGCAATTGCTGTTGCCAGCAAAAACTCTCTTGCACCTGTATTATCAATAAATATTTTTCCGAGTCCGTTCTGTCTTGCAGATATTCCATGAAATATCGCCGTGTTCATTGCCCATTTTGAAAATACAGGCATCAAAAAAAGTAAGCCAGAAGCAGTAAAAAGTGTGCTGGTACGGAGAATCGAATTTATGAATAAAAATTTAAATAAAATTGAAATTACTATTGCAACTACTCCGATCGCGCCAGTAGAACTGTCTTTCATCACCGAGAGTCTTTTTCCCTTATCTGTTGCTTCATTTCCGCTGGATTTCACAGCCAGCGCGTCGAATGTATCAGCAAGCCCATCAAGGTGAAAACCTCCATTGCTGATTATCAAAATCAAAATTATCAATCCGCTTGTAATTTCCACAGGAAAAACTTTTATCAGTAATACAACGGATAATACGGCCAGTAGGCCCTGAAACACTCCTACAACCGGGAAAAAGGCGGATGATCGGGCTATCTCTGTTTCAGTGGTCTCAACCTTAAGCTTTATGGGTATAACAGTCAGGAGTTGAAACGCAAGTAATAATCTTTTCATAGACAATTTTTAATTTTGCATTTTAAATTTTATTAGCTACTCCTGCCTCACCAAAGGTTGCCATTTCTTTATAGATCTTAAGACCTGCCTCAATCATAAGCATCGCAAGTGCAGCACCAGTACCTTCGCCGAGTCTTAAATCCAGGTCAAGGATAGGTCTTAATCCCATTTTTTCAAGCATTGCCTTATGCCCAATCTCAACGGAATTATGTGCTGCAAACATATAGTCTTTTATCTTCGGTTCAAAGCAATAAGCTATTAATGCCCCTGCAGTGGATATAAATCCGTCAATGACAACAGGAATCCTGTTTGCTGCTGCACCAATAATTAATCCAGCAATACCACCAATCTCAGCACCGCCAATTTTTGAAAGGACATCGATCGGATCTTTTGAATCAGGCATATTTAAGGCTATTGAATCCTCAATAACTTTAACCTTGTTTTTTAAAGCAGTATCGCCTATACCCGTACCTCTCCCTGTTACCTCCAACACGGGCTTGCCTGTTAGCACTGCTGCTATTGCAGAAGAAGGAGTTGTATTTGCGATACCCATGTCTCCGGTAGCAAAGATTTTATAACCTTTCTTTGTGTATTCATTGGCAAGCTCTATCCCCACCTCTATACAGCTTAGAGCCTCATTTCTTGTCAAAGCAGGCCCCTTTCTGATGTTCCATGTGCCCATGATGACCTTTTTTGAAATAAATAATCCCCCACACCCCCCTTTAATTCCCCCCTTAGTAAGGGGGGATAAAGAGAGGTCAAAGGGGGGCGGGAGAGGATTATTGGAAAAATCAAAATTAACTCCTATATCTACAATCACAACTTCTGCCTCTGCATGCCGTGCAAGGACATTTATACCAGCACCGCCACGTAAAAAATTAAAGACCATTTGCCTTGTGACTTCACCTGGATACGCACTAACCCCTTCTTCTGCGACGCCGTGATCACCTGCAAATGTGAAGATGACTTTTTTATCGAGCACAGGCATTGTGTTTTCCGTAATTGCCACAAGTCTTCTTGCAAACTCCTCAAGCCTTCCAAGACTTCCCGGTGGTTTTGTGAGATTGTCGAGGCGTTTTTGCGCTTTCTCAGCAAACTCACTTTTAACAGGTGTTATTCTTTTAATCGTCTCCTGTATCATGCTTCTCCTTTATCTTTTATTTTTATGGGAATACCTGCTACTACCATATATACTTTATCCGAGACCTCAGCCATTTTCTGATTGAGTACCCCTGCCATATCTCTGAATCTCCTTGCCATCTCATTCTCCGGAACTATTCCCATACCTACTTCGTTGGAGACGATATACATCAGTGATGAGTGAGGAGTGAGAATCGACGAGATAAAACTTTCAATTTCAACTTCTATATTCAAACCAGCTTTCATTAGATTCGATAGCCACAATGTAAGACAGTCAATCAAAATGACACTGTATTTGCCTTTTATATCTTCAACCAAATCACCAATCCTTAATGGCTCTTCATAGGTAATCCACCCATCACCTCTCAGACGTTTATGGTTTTCTATTCGTTCCCTCATCTCTTCATCGAGCACCTCGGCAGTCGCAATATATACCCTACCGCCTGAAATCTCAGATACCTCTTTAATTGCAAAGGTACTTTTCCCGCTTCGCGCACCACCAAGAATAAAAATTATCTTTCCCCTCATGGAATTACCCAGAAATCCTTTATATCAAGAAACCAATGGCCATTTCTTTCTATGACTTCTTTCCCTGTAATTTCAATCCTTCCATTAAAA
Organism: uncultured Nitrospiraceae bacterium; assembly: GCA_964639385.1. Taxonomy (GTDB): domain Bacteria; phylum Nitrospirota; class Thermodesulfovibrionia; order Thermodesulfovibrionales; family SM23-35; genus CAZXCW01. The sequence goes on along the minus strand of CAZXCW010000064.1, from coordinate 10,585 downwards.
AGAGTCATTCCCGCAAGTTCTGATTGAATCTTTATTAATCTTCCCTCAATTCCTCCACTCCATGATGAAACATACACTGCTGCCTCCTTTTCAGAAGTTATTTTTATAGCTTATGTATGTGCTGCCAGCCTGAGAGCTCTTTACATCAATAGCTACATCAAATGCCTCCATAAGCATGTCACTTGTTAACATCCTCTCAGTATTTTCGATACCGAGTTTTTCCCCATCCTTAATTAACATTACCTTCTCAAACTGAAGTGCCATATTTATGTCATGAAGGGCCATGATTATAGAGATGTTCTTCTTTTCCTTTAATTCCCTGAGTAATTTCATAATCTCTATCTGGTACTTTATGTCAAGGTTTGCAAGGGGCTCATCTAAGAGCAAAAGTCCTGCACCCTGAAGAATGGTCATTGCGATAAAAACCCTTCTTCTTTCACCACCACTAAGGTCTTTAATATAAGACTCTGATTTCTCTTTGAGCCCGACCGTCTCTAATGCTTCTTCAACGGTCATATCTGGAATTATGTCGTAGGGATAAAAACCCATATACACAAGTTCTTTTACCCTGAAGGGTATATTTATATCGAGAAACTGCGGTAGATAACAAAGTAGCTTTGCCCTATCCTTATGTCTATATGATTGTAAGGGCTTTCCCCAGAGTTTTATAGAACCGTCAGAAGGCTTTAAAATCCCATTTGCGAGTTTGAGGATGGTAGATTTTCCAGAACCATTTGCACCTAATAGCCCAATAGACTCCCCATCGCCTACTGAGAAGGTAAGGCTTCGGATAAAATCCTTATCTTTCTGATAGGTAAAACCTACGCCAGCAAACTCAAGAATATAGTGATTAGATACTGAGGACATCTTTCCTCCTCAACAAATATAGAAAATAAGGCGAGCCGATGATGGCCGTAATGATACCTGATGGAATTTCCATAGGTGACATCATTGATCTTCCAATCAAGTCTGCCATACACAGGAGTGCCCCACCCCCAAGGGCTGATGCGGGCACCAGGATCCTGCTGTCAGCGCCAACAAAGAATCTCATGATATGAGGCACAAGAAGGCCAATGAAACCAATAATCCCCCCAAGTGATACAGAAGCGGAAGTCATGAGAGAGATGGATACGAATAAGAGGAGCCTTTCCCTGTGGACAGAAAAACCAAGACTGTGCGCTAGCTCATCGCCTAATATTAATGCATTCAGAGCCTTTGCCCGGAAAAGAAAGATAACGAATCCTGAGATGATAAAGAGAGAGCCATAGGGAATCAATGACCAGTCTGCAATCGAGAGGTCTCCAAATATCCAAAAAATCGTTCTCCCCAGACGCTCACCAGGAGAAATGCTCATAAGGAACATTAGAACCGCATGAAAGAGAAAGCTCAGGCCGACTCCGGCGAGAAGAATTCTTTCGGGCCAAAATCCCCGTTTCCACCCAAAAAAGCCAACTAATATGCTGACAAAGGAGGCTCCGAAAAAGGCCGCCAAGGGGATGGTGAATTTTCCAAAGAAATATGAACCTGATAAGAGCACTACTGCTGCCGATAGTGATGCACCGCTTGAGATTCCAAGGATATAAGGGTCAGCAAGGGGATTCCTCAATATGCCCTGGAGCACAGCGCCTGAGGCTCCAAGTGCCATTCCCATGAGTAATGCAACAATTGTCCTCGGAAATCGTATTGAGAACAATATACTTCTTTCAGTGGTATCCAATGCAAAGGGATTTAGCACCTTTGGAGCAAGAAAGAGAGAGCCCACCAAGACCAATATTAAGACTAAGAGCAAGAGCGAGATTCTTATTTTAGACATCTTGCCATCTCTTTAATACCTTTGACGACTCTTGGACCGAGCCTGTAAATACTCTCGCCTATATAACAAACCTTACCATTTTTTACTGCTGGGATTTTAGAGAGTTTCTCCAGAAGCCCCTTTGATGCCTCTTTTATGTTGACATGACCTTTACCTATAAAGATTATATCAGGGGCCTGATGAATGATCTCTTCCACGGAATATTTTGGGTATGAACTATTTGCCTTTGACGCAACATTCTGATAACCAAGTAGGGTAATTGCATCGTCTATGGAAGTTCCAGAGCCTGCAACTATTAAAGGTTCGGGCCAGATAATGAATAAAGCCCTAATCCCCCCTTGCCTCCCTCTTTCAAACCTGAATCTATTGATAGCCGTTTCTATTTCATTTGCAAGTATTTCTGCTCTTTCTTTGACCCCGAGTGCTAAACCTAAGTCTCTTATGCCCTGTGGTAGTTCATTTAACCTTCTTGCCCTAAATACATATGTTCTTATTTTCAATGAATGTAGCCTCTCCTCAAACTCCCTGAGATTGCCATCAGTAGTCATAACAACAATATCGGGTTTCAATGAAACTACTGCTTCTAATGAAGGATTATAGATACCTCCTACCTTTGTCTTTTTCTTTGCCTCCTCCGGATAGTCACAGAAATTTGTAACCCCTACAATCCTGTCTCCAAGCCCCATTGCAAAAAGGATTTCTGTTAGGTTAGGAGCAAGGGAAATGATCCGATTCGGTGGTTCAGCATGGACAGTACTGACAAATAACAAATAACAAGTAGCAAGCAAAAGAAGGGGAGACAGGATATAGTATTTGAGCGGATTCTTTTGCCGATAGTCCAAATAGAATATTTTATAAAGAGGCAAAAGCCTCGGAGTCCGCCTTAGCGGGCGAGAATGAGCGAAAATACTATATTTTGTTTGTTCAATCATGAGTTTTGGATAGTTAAACTCTCCCAAATAAAAAATCCCCTCGCTATCACGAGAGGATTGCACCCTGATTTACTTCACCCTCACCTTCCTCTTCGGGAAGGATTTTTTGCTGACAGGCAGGTCTTCTGGCTTCCGGCTCATCCTATCCCCCATGCCTTCCCAGCCTTTACGACCAGTGGATATCATGGGTTTCGTCCCCGGTTACAGCGGCGGGACCGCTCCTGTATTTCACAGGATTCCCTATTAAGCCTTAGGCACCTGGATTCAAAAAATCAAAAATATTTTTGTCTAAAGTCCAAAGAAAGTCAAGAATTCTTTTTTAAAAATTCTCTTAGTGACTCCCTATCTATTGCCCCTTCTCTAAGAATTTTAATCTCCTCTTCTGTAACATCCACAATCGTTGAAGGTAGGCCGCCAGGGGTTGAACCACCGTCAATAATAAGGCCTATCTTATCCCCAAAATACCTGATTACAGTCTCTGCATCTTTTGCAGGTGGCATGCCAGATAAGTTGGCACTTGTTGCAGTAATGGGAAATTTGGCCATTTTTGCAAGGTGAAGAGCAAAAGACCCTCCGGGTACCCTTACCCCGACTTTTCCGGTACCCCCGGTGATATATCTCGATACACCTTGTTTTGCAGCAAAAATTAAGGTAAGAGGACCTGGCCAGAACCTTTCCATGAGTAACACAGCTTTACAATTCACATATTCTGTAATAAGGTGAAGCAAATTTTTGCTACCAATAATCAAAGGCATAGCCTTGTCTTGTGGCCTTTGTTTCATATCACAAAGTTTTTGCAGCGAATCCTCCATATTAAACTTTACCCCAAGACCATAAAAAGTCTCTGTTGGATATGCAATAATATTGCCTTTCTTGAGTGTTCCAATAGCTCGGTCTAAGACCTGCTCCATATTTGTTTCAGAGATTAATATCCTAAACATGATGGAATACTAACACAGACAACACTATCTTATAAATTTTGCATTTTAGTACTTGACAAAGGGTTTACCCATCATGCACAGTTATAAGGTCTCTTTTAAAGCCCTGAGGGTTTTAAAAGGGGCGTAAAAAGTATCGAAGGAGGAAGGATGAGTACAAGGCTTTATGTGGGAAACATCTCCTTTAAGGGATCAGAGGATGACCTGAGGGAGTTGTTTTCTCAAGCAGGTGAGGTTGTTTCTGTCAAGTTGATCAAAGATGCAGCTACAGGAAGGCTAAGAGGATTCGGCTTTGTGGAGATGGCCTCAGAGGAAGATGCACAGAAGGCGATCTCCATGTTGAATGGTAAGCCTTTCATGGACAGAAACATTGTTGTCAATGAGGCAAAACCACAGGAAAGGCGCGAGAGAGGCCAAAGAGAAAAAGGTGGTTTTGGTAGAGGGAGAAGAAGATAGACTTTCCTTTTTAATTTAACCAGCCAATAAGATCAGGATTTCTTTAGAAGCATCGAGCCAGTCGAAAGGCCAAGTTCTTTAGAAACTACATCGCATTTAGATTGGAAGAGGAAGAATATTTGCTTTTCATTGCCGATGAGCGTTTCGAAGTTTCCCTGGCCTTTGCTTATTGCAAGTTGAGCATCTTTGAAGGCCTTTTGAAACATAGAAGATGTCCATTCGAGTACTGTGCCTACAGCATCAGACCCATTGTTGATCACTTCACATATTCCTGTAAGGCCAGATTCTGAAGCATCATCCATAGTAGAATCATTAATTACAGGAGAACCTTTCACAACTGCCTTTACTTGTTTACCCATGGAAAGAAGGGTTTCTATAAGAAGCCTGTCGAACACAATCTCGCCTGCATTGTCCATCAGGTAAAGTATTCTATCTGTTTCAAGGAGGGCATCTTTAAATGTACTATACTCATCTACGGCCAATGGATTGTTAAGGGCTTTCCAGATAGCGCCTTCTATATCTACCGATGTAAATATTCCGAAGTCTATTACATTCCCGGCAATTGCAAGTCTCGTGGCTGCCCATAAGGGGTCAAGACTCTTTTCAACTATAGCCTTTAATGAAGGATACAAACCGAGTGCAATTTGGTTATATTCGGATTTTAGCTCCTTGAATGGATCTTTGCCGAGCAACTGCCTTATTTTTCGGTGGATAAATGTAGTTGAATAGGCAGGTGGTTTTAAGACATCCGCCATTTGAACCTCTATAAGGACATTCTTTAAAAGGCTCTCTTGTAACAACTCATCTTTTGTCCCGAGCCTAAGTGCAATAATAACCTGCTTGAGGAAACAGGGAAAACAATCGAGGTGGACCCTCATTTTTAGAAACGCCCCTTAAGTGCCTTTGCCTTTTTTTCAACCTCTTCAGACATCTTTTTCCTATATTCCTTCAATCTTTTCGCAAGCTTAAAATCTTTCCTGCCTATAATCTGGGCTGAAAGGATAGCAGCATTTTTTGCACCTGCCCTACCTATCGCCACCGTAGCAACGGGTACACCTGGAGGCATCTGTACGGTAGAGAGAAGTGAGTCAAGACCATTGAGGGGTGATGCCTCAATAGGCACACCTATCACAGGTAAGATTGTGTAAGAAGCAAGTACACCTGCTAAGTGGGCTGCCATCCCTGCACCTGCGATAATTACCTCGATGCCCTCTTCTTCTGCTTTCGACGCAAGTCGTATAGTGCGTTCTGGGGTTCTGTGAGCTGAAGTAATAGTAATTGTATAAGGGATTCTTAGTTCTTTTAGAATTTTTCCTACCTCACCCATAACAGGAATGTCTGAGTCACTTCCTATTACGATCAAAACTTGTGGTTTCATGTCTCCCTCCCTTTGCTTTCCAAGATGCTCTTCAACTCAAATAACCAAAATTAGGATTTTTTACATTCCAATATCTCTTCTAAAATGCATTCTTTCGAAATGTATCTTCTCAACTGCACTGTACACCTTCGCCCGGGCATCCTTTATGTCGAACCCAATAGCTGACACACTGATAACCCTTCCTTCAGAGGTAACAATGTCCCCATTGCTATATGCAGTACCTGCATGGAATACAAAGATGTCTTTCATTTTTTTTACCTTTTCAAGTCCTGATATAATAAAGCCCTTTTGATATATTCTTGGATAGCTACCTGAAGAAGCTACTACACAAACTGATACCTCATCCTTCCATTCTATTACATTCTGAATATCCGATAATCTTTCGTTTGTAATCGCAAATGAGATTTCCATCAAGTCTGTTTTTAGCCTCGGAAGAACTGTCTGACTTTCCGGGTCTCGAAAAGTACACCCGAGCTCAAGAACATAAATGCCCTCCTTGTTCATCAATATATCTGCAGAGAGAACACCTTTATATCTTAAGCCCTCCGAATAGAGTGCCTTTACTAATGGCCGCATTATCTTATTCATGACAACAGCCTCAATATCCTTTTTAATAAAAGGTACAGGGCTATAAGCACCCATACCTTCAGTATTTGGGCCCAGATCACCATCAAATAACTGTTTATAGTTCTTTGAAACTTCAAGAGGAGCAAGGGTCTTCCCATCAGTGAATACCATAAAAGTTATTTCTTTCCCCTTAAGAAAATCTTCTATGATAACCTGCTTTACAGCATCACCAAAAATTCTATCTTTCATAATGAGTCTGAGGTTATCTATTGCCTCTTCTACAGTAAAGGCTAAAAAGGTACCACTGCCCCTTACAAGCCCGTCTGCCTTTATTACCACAGGAGACCCTTTTAATCTGACATAGTCTTCCGCATGAGGATAAAAAGTAAAGACCTTATATCCAGGCATTGGTATTCTGTAATGCCTCATGAGGTTTTTTGCAAAAACTCTGCTAAATTCAATTTGTGCAGAGGTTTTAGTTGGACCGAGTATCCTACACCCTTCTTTTTCAATTGAGTCGACAACACCTTTTAAGAGAGGTTCTTCTGCGTTCACAATCGTCAGATCTATCCACTCATATTTTATAAAATCAACAAGAGCAGCAAAGTCATAGGGGCTTACATCTATACACTCGGCAATCTCAGCTATGCCTGCATTCCCAGGACAACAGTAAATTTTTTTAACATGTCGGCTTTGGGATAGCTTCCAAACGATTGCATGTTCTTTACCACCTCCGCCGATGACAAGTACCTTCACGTAATAACCTCATTGCAATTTACTTATGGTAAAAGACTTAAAGTAATCACACTAAATCCCCTTTACTAAAGGGGGACTGAGAGGGATTAATAAACTTATTCTTGACGTTCACTGTAGTTTCTTTTGTAACTTTGGCAAGGTAAACCGCAATTGCTCTATCATATTGAGATGTGCGCCTGAAGACCTTTTTTGCGAGCTTTAATCTTGTCTTTTCACTCAGTTCCCCTTTCAATTTTTTCATTTCCCTAATAATCTTCTTGTAGTCTGAAGGGTCTACTATGACAGCGACATCCTGAAAGTTTTTCGAAGCAGAACGAAGCATCGTGGGGCCACCTATGTCGATGTTTTCAATGGCCTCTTCAAAGGTAACCCCAGGTTTTAAGATTGTCTTCTCAAAAGGATAGAGATTCACGACCACCATATCGATGAGATCGATATCATGTTTCTTTATCTCTTCCATATCCTTTGGATTATTCCTCCTTGAAAGTAAGCCACCGTGAATCTTTGGATGAAGAGTTTTCAGCCTCCCATCAAGCATCTCGGGAAAACCAGTATATTCCGATACATCTTTGACAAAAATGCCTGCATCTCTTAAAACCTTCGCCGTTCCACCAGTCGAAAGTATCTCGACTCCCATTGATTCAAGAGCACTTGCAAACTCTACGATACCCTCCTTGCTAGAAACACTTATCAGAGCCTTTTTAATCGTAGACATTTAAACCTCCCTTAACTCAAAAATGCGATACGGGTTTCCTAACCGTAACCGTTGCCTTTTATTTGGTTATTCTCATTTTATATATCCCTTTTCCATCATGCTTGTATATTTTTCGTCTCCTATGATTACATGATCAAGAAGCCTTATTCCGATTATCTCACCTGCATTAACAAGCCTTTCAGTTATCAAAATGTCTTCACGGCTTGGGCTTGGATCTCCGCTCGGGTGGTTATGTACAAATATAACAGATGCCGCCGATTCTTTTATCGCATCCCTGAATGCCTCTCGAGGATGTATCAATGAATTCGTTAGAGTTCCCTCAGAGATTTTGCAGTCTTTCAATATTCTATTTTTTGCATCAAGCATCGCACAGCGGAAGATCTCTTTTTTAAGATTCTTAAAACAATGATGGTAGTAAGTATAAACATCCTGACCTGAGGAGAAGACAGGACCTTGAACACAAGGTTCCTTCATCAGCCTCCTTCCGAGCTCAAAGGCAGCTTTAAGCTGAGCGACCTTCGCCTTTCCCATACCCTTTAGTACTGTAAATTCTCCAAGGGATGCTGTTTCAATCTTTTTGAGGTCTCCAAAAAGGTCCATGAGCTCTATAGCAAGATCAATGGCACTTTTCTCTCCACCTCCTGTCCGGAGTATTATAGCGAGAAGCTGGGCCTCTGAAAGGTGATGGGCGCCATACCTAATAAGCCTTTCTCGAGGCCTTTCATCTTCAGGCCAATCTTTAATACTCTTATAACCCATAAAGATAAGAGATTTTAGCATCTGTAACAATTATTGGTAAACCCTGTTAAAAATAGTTTTAAAATTGCCTTAGGATAAATTCCTTCAATCAAACGAATTGTGGGGGAAAGATAGAATAAGCTCCGGATTTATAAGTTACGTTACTCCCAAAAATGCATTTAAGTAAGGTCTGCTCACACGTGATGAAGCATCCGATGGAATGTGGGTCATTATTTCAGCCTTATCACTCATGTCGTAAGCTGTGCTATGATGCCTGATGCTATTTTGCTATTGTAACAATTCCAGCTTGTACTCCGCATAATCAACAAGATGCCCGGCATGTTTGCTTTGTGAGAAATCAACATCCAGGTGATTCGGTTGTGACACGACCTCTATGTGGGCTCTGCATCTTTATCGATGCTCAAAGCGACGCACTTCAGGAAGCAGTCCGTACAAACAAAGACTTATCGTTCTGAAAAATTGTTTGACCCCGTAATATATCGGATTATCTTATATAGCAATTCAGTTTGGACATCAATTCCAATAACTTATTGGACTTAATCATTTGCTTTGCGTGGAAGGCTTTTGGCCTGGCAATATAGGAATAACTGGCTGTATAGTAATAGGCATTTGCTTCTGCTCATTTTCATTGATAGTTGTAAACTTTTTTATCTCGCCGGTACTGTAAATCTGCAGATAAATATTATCACCTTTTATGATTAATATTTTATTTGATGCATCCCATTCGACGTCAAAAACTTTGCGATCACCTTCATCATTAAAAACTATTCTCTTTTCAGAAGAACTCACATTAATAATCTTTTCTGAATCTTCAGAGATGTCTTTTCCGTTCCTGTCTACAATATGATAACCGCCGGCATTTGTCGATATCGGAAATATTAAGGTAGAAATACTGATTAGAATTAGAACCATATTTTTTGCCCTAAAAGGAAATTTCATTTCAACTCAACTACTACATCTATACCTTTCTTTATAAATCTGCTATGAACAAACCTTGCCAAACACCAATCCTGCCCGGTATTTATTTTGCTCAATTTCTTTTACCCATCTAACAATAGAGGCTATCGGTGTAATTTTATTTATCTTTGTTCCTTCTTCAAAGAATAAAATATCTCCTTTTTTGAGAGCATGGTTCGTTATCATTCCTACCCCTCCCTCACTTATATCAACAGAAACACCATTGCCGAAGGTTAACGCTAATTTTCCTGTATGTATGTCTTGTAGCGAATATTTTATAGGTTTAACAAATGATCTCCTCTCATATTTACGCTTTTCTTCAATGGACATATCGTCATATTCTTGTTCTAAAACCTCATAATGAATTTTTTCTTTTTCTCGCAATGTTAAAATACTGTTTTCAACCGCTGATATTTTTGCAGCAATAGCCTCTAATTCTTTTCTTTGCTTTTCTAGCATGTCAACCTTTTGATTATATTTATTTTTACAAAATGATTCTGCCTTCCATAATTTCCCCAAGTCTGTTATCAATTCTGCATTTTCTTGATTTTTCCTCGAAATTAAACTTCTAAGCTTATAACTTTTTAAAAATTTGAAAGCGCTATAGACACATAGCCCCAAGAATAAAAAACCAAATAGAAAGGCCATCGGCTTGAAATGCCGTATAAGCATCCCAATAAAAATTAAAAAAGAAAATAGGGAAATAGATGCGGTGATTTTTTTTCTATAATCAGAATCATTTTTTTGTACATTTAATATAATTAGTTCCTTTTCAATTTCGGAAAGCCTTACCTTATTCTGGTTTATCTTTTCAGAGGCTTTTCGCAACTCGGCATCAATCATTTTTAACTCTGTCTCAAGTAAATCAAGGGATGTTAAGTATTTTTTTTCATTTTCTCTAAGCAATAAAAACCGTTTATTACTACTTTCTTCTTCAAGCCTCTTTGTTGCTTCTCTACCTACTCCATTAACACAGATGTTGATGATTTTTGGGTAGGAAAAGTCAAAAGCACTTCTCTGTAATCCATTAACTATCAAACTTTTATGCCCTTTTCTCTCATCTTCTATAGACTTCAAATTATTAGACTCGATCGCTTCACCCTGATTTTCCACCTTCTCAGCGTATCGTACCCTAACAATTCTCTCTGCCTCAAGCCAATTGTCAAGGTCACGGCCTTCTATCCGACCACTTCTTTTATACAGTTCAGAAGCCACTTTTACAGTTTCTTCGTATAAATTATCATTACTCATACTTATTCCTTTTTACCTCCTTAAATCTCCAAAAAAAATGCCGGCCTTACCAAAGGATTATCC
>CAZXCW010000063.1:0-13422 GCA_964639385.1 uncultured Nitrospiraceae bacterium | reverse complement strand
CTGGTAAAATGGAATTTACAACATCTGCCAGTGAACTCAGACATAGGGACAGAAGGCTTGGATAGAGTTTTAGTTGATACCTCGGCCTGGATTGAATTCTTCCGAAAAAAGGAACCCTATTACAGCGTCATTCTGGAATTGGTAGATAATGACATGGTCTGCTGTACAGGGATTGTTCTTGCTGAACTATTACGGGGCGCGAAGTCAGAGAAGGAACTGAAAAATACTTATTCAGGTTTACTGAATGGATTTTCTCTTAATACCTTGGCGAGTTTCAGGGGCTTTCCCTCAAGCACAAAGATTGCCAGACCTCTGTCTTCGGTCTTTTTGCCGCTGACAATCCATGTGCCACCCCACGAGATATGAAGATAAACCGTGGAGTCTTCTATTTCAACCCATTTTGGGGTAAAGGTGAGTTCTGCGCTTTCAAAACTTTTAATTGCTCCGCTAAGTTCTCTATAGCCTTCTTTTGTGGAATTCTTCTCGAGGGTCACACGGTCATTTTTTACATAGGCATTTCTAAGGACCTCTGCAAGTTTAAATGCCTCCTGTGCAATCTCTGATTCCTCAGAAGCTTTCTTAACTTCTTTCTTTCCACAGGCTGTTAGGAGAAAAATCACCATTAAAACTAACAACGCATGACATGCGATTCGTAATGAGCTATACATCGATATTCCTTGCCTCAAGCGCGTAAGTAATAATGAAATCCCTTCTTGGATCAACCTGATCTCCCATGAGAACGGTAAATATTTCGTCTGCCTGGACAGAGTCCTGGACGTTAACCTGAAGGAGTGTCCTTTTATCGGGACACATTGTCGTCTCCCATAGCTGTTGGGGATTCATCTCTCCTAGGCCCTTGTATCGCTGGATGGCAAGACCTTTCTTGGCTGTTGCAAATACAATTTCAAGCAGCTCTGAGCTTGTGGATACTTCTCTTGGTCCTTCCTTTGTCTGTATCCTATAGGGAGGTTCTCCTAAGTCCTTTATGATGCTGTAAAGGTTCTCCAGTTCTCTGAATTCAGGAGATGTGAGAAAATTAATATCCAGGTTGAGTTTGTAGTTATGTCTTCTTATCTCGACTCCATAGGTCTGATGTTCTTCATCGAGCTGGACATCACCTATAGTGATATTTTGATCTTTTTCTTTTATCCTCCTCAGGATTTCTCCAAACTTTGCCTTATCTTTCAACATATCTTTACTTATCGCCAATGAAAGTATAAACTGCAGAAGCTTTGGGTCTCTTCTTCTCCTCTCAAACCATTCTCTCAAGCGCTCGAATTTAGAGAGCCTCTTCAGATGCGGGAGAAGGGCTTTGCCCTTCATGGTCTGGCCTCTTATGGAAATCTCGATGTCATCTGAGGCAAGCTCAAAGAGCATGTTTTGCATTGCTGCTTCGTTCTGTATATATCTTTCGGTCTTGCCTTTCTTCACTTTAAAAAGGGGAGGCTGGGCAATATAAAGATAGCCCCTTTCTAGCAACTGAAGCATCTGTCTGTAGAAAAAGGTAAGGAGTAATGTCCTGATATGCGCACCGTCAACATCAGCGTCTGTCATGAGGATAATCCTGTGATACCGTATCTTCGATATATCAAAATCCTCAGGACCTATGCTTGTACCCAAGGCTGTTATGAGTACCCTTATCTCCTCTGAGCTGAGCATCTTGTCAAACCGTGCCTTCTCAACATTTAGTATCTTGCCCCTTAGAGGAAGTATAGCCTGAGTTCTCCTGTCTCTCCCTTGTTTTGCAGAACCTCCTGCAGAATCCCCTTCAACAATAAATAGTTCGCTCAATGCAGGGTCTTTTTCAGAACAGTCTGCAAGTTTTCCAGGCAGACCAGTATCTTCAAGTGCACCTTTCCTCCTCGTTAATTCCCTTGCCTTCCGTGCTGCTTCCCTCGCCCTTGCTGCCTGAAGAGACTTTTCAACGATCTTTCTCGCTATCGATGGGTTTTCCTCGAAATAGGTACCGAGGCCTTCATTCACGATTGATTCCACGATCCCTTTTACCTCGCTATTTCCGAGCTTCATCTTTGTCTGCCCTTCGAACTGGGGATGGAGGAGTTTGACATTGATAATGGCTGTTAATCCCTCTCTAACATCCTCTCCAGAAAGTGCCTCTTTCCCATTTTTCAGGAGCCCCGAGGAAGTCGCATAGCTGTTTACTGTCCTTGTAAGGGCCGATTTGAAGCCGATGAGATGAGTCCCTCCCTCTTTTGTATTGATATTGTTGGCGAAGGTGTATAGTGTTTCAGAATATCCGTCGTTATACTGGAGTGCTATCTCAACGATAATATCTTCCTTTTCACCCGTTACATAGACGGGTTTGTGGTGAAGGAGGGTCTTGTTCTTGTTCAGATGCTCTATGAAAGATATAATCCCACCACTATAATGAAATACATTCTTCTTCTCCGTCCTTTCATCTGTAAGGATGATTTTGAGTCCCCTATTAAGAAAAGCCAGTTCTCTCAGCCTCTGAGCCAGGAGATCGTAACTGAAGTCTAAAACCTCGAATATCTCAGGGTCTGGCTTGAATGTTATCTTTGTGCCCCTCCCTTTTGTCTTACCAACAATATTCAGAGGGCTTTTGGGTTCGCCCTTTTCATAATGTTGTTGATATACAGTTCCGTTCTGCCTTATCTCTACATCAAGCCATTCTGAAAGGGCATTTACAACAGATACACCAACTCCATGCAACCCCCCCGATATCCTGTATGCCTTTGATTCAAACTTCCCTCCTGCATGTAATTCTGTGAGTGCCACCTCTGTTGCAGAGCGCCCTTCCGGGTCTCCTGGATGGGGCCCTGTGGGTATGCCCCTTCCATCGTCTATCACGGTGCAACTACCGTCGAGGTGGATTAAAACATCTATGTTCTTACAGAAGCCTGCAAGAGATTCATCAACGCTGTTGTCAACTACTTCATAAACAAGGTGGTGTAGACCTTCTGGCCCTGTAGAGCCTATGAACATTGCAGGCCTTTTCCTGACAGCAGTGAGACCTTTGAGTATCTTTATATCTTCAGCAGTATATGACTCGTTCTCGCTTTCCTTTTCTTTCATATTATTTTCGTTACCCGAATAATGCAGACATTGTTCAAAAATTTATTTGACATAAATTACTATAAACCTATGGTATTTAGGCAAGACATAGTATTTTCGCTCATTCTCGCCCTGATAAGATCTGGGCTCCGAGGCTTTTGCCTCTTGATATTAAAATATATTCGCTGGACTATCGGCAAAAGAAACCGCTCAAATACTATGCCCTGCCTTCTATTGCATTATGTAAATACATTTTGGGATTATATCCTCATCGGCATAACCACGCACCTATAATCTTCTTTCCCTTCCTCTCTGACAAGTACAGGGCTCAAGGGGTCCTGGAGTTCAAGAACGACCCTCTCAGACGTCATAACACTTAAAGCCTCTATCAAATATCTCGCATTAAATCCTACCGAAAGTTTCTCACCCTTATAGTCAACAGCAATCTCCTCTTTAGCTTCACCCACGTCAGGGTTTGACGACGTAAGAATGAGGGTTCCGTCTCCAAAATCAAACCTCACGGCGTTAGCCCTTTCCCGAGACATAACCGAGACCCTGCGGAGTGCTTTTGCAAGGGTTTCTTTGCTAATAGACACCTTTTTTTCATTCGCCTTAGGCATAACATGCTCATAATTGGGATAAGTACCTTCTATCAGCCTTGTAAGAAACTGCACTTCCCCCCCTCCGGTGGATGCGCCTACACTGAAGAGCAGGTGGTTTTTCCCAATCATAATTTTTGCCTTCTCTATCTCTTTGTTTAAAAATCTCCTTAGTTCAGACACTGCCTTCCGAGGTACTATCATCTTTTTTTCATCTTTCAACTCTACATCCATCTGTTTCATGATGAGTGCAAGCCTGTGCCCGTCTGTCCCTACAATTGTGAGTAATTTCTCCGTTGGCTTTGTATGAAAAAGAAGACCATTGAGTGTATATCTGGTATCACTTTCCCCAGCAGAATAAATTGTTTTTTCAATCATCTCCAGTAATATTGTGGCATCAATGGTTATTTCTTCGCCATCTTCCATTACAGGCCATGCTGGAAAGTCATTTGCTGAAAGACATGCAAGCCTGAAGTCGCTCGTCCCGGCTTTTACTCTAAGCCATCCGCCAGAGGGGGATTCATCCACTGATTCGAATAATAAATCTCCATCCATCTCCCGAACTATCTCAAAAAGCTTTCTTGCAGGTATACAAAGCCTCCCTGCCTCATCAACCTTAATCTCAACAGGTTCCCTGAGTGCAGTTTCGAGATCAGTAGCAACTATATATGAGCCTTTCTTACCTGCATCGAGAAGGAAGTGGCTTAGAATAGGCATTGTGTTCTTCTTTTCTACTATATTCTGAATATTTGATAGCTTCTCCTGTATCTCATCTTTTGACACCCTGAGCTTCATATTCCCTCCTTATGGCTCTAATGGCCAGATATCTCCCTGAGACCTCTGCCCTATGGTTTTATCTTGCGTATAAGACTTTCTATCATCCTATTAAATGCCTCGTCTTTTACTCTCTTCTCTTCAGTCTGCTTGTATGCATATATAACAGTTGCGTGATCTTTACCACCAAAGTTTTTCCCTATATCACTGAGAGACATGTCTGTCAGTTTCTTGGTTATATACATTGCTATTTGCCTTGGTAAAGCAACTTCCTTTGTCCTCTTTTTCGCCTTTATATCAGTCAACTTGATCCCATAATATTCGCAGACTATCTTCTGTATATGCTCAACTGTTACAGGTTTTTCGTCTTCCTCTATAAGATCTCGCAGAATATCTTTCACCATCTCTTTGTCAATAGACCGCCCTGTCAATGATGCCTGGGCACCAAGGCGGATAAGACAACCCTCTAACTCTCTTATATTAGATTTTACTTTCGATGCAAGATAATAAGCGGTATCTTCGGGTATATTTATTCTTTCCGCCTCTGCTTTTTTGAGTAAGATGGCGATCTTTGTCTCGATTTCAGGAGGTTGTATATCAGCAATAAGTCCCATAGTGAATCTTGATCTAAGCCTGTCTGTAACAGCTGTAATCTCTTTCGGTGACCTATCACTTGACACTACTATTTGTTTTTGTCGTTCATAAAGGGCATTAAAGGTGTGAAAAAACTCTTCTTGTGTTGCTGTCTTATTAGCTATGAACTGTATGTCATCGAGGAGAAGAACGTCTAAATTCCTGTATCTTTCTTTAAACTCTCCCATTCTATCATGTCTCAATGCAGATACTACTTCATTAGTAAATTGTTCTGAGGATACGTAAATGACACCAAGGTTAGGGTTCCTGTCAATTGCAGCATTCCCTATAGCGTTTATTAGATGGGTCTTTCCAAGCCCTACGCCACCATAGATAAAAAGAGGATTATACGTCCTACCGGGTACCTCAGAAACAGCTTTTGCTGCTGCTTGTGTAAAATGGTTACTCGGCCCAACTACAAAGTTTTCGAAGGTATACTTGGGATTGAGATATATTCCTCTACTTGCTAAGCTCTTCCTTCGACTTTCTAACTTTATATCCATCTTTTTAATAAGAGGATCGATTTTTTCTTCTGTCCTGTAATGGATATTTACCGGGATTCCTAAGACAACTCCTATAGACTCAGCAATTAGGTCTGGGTAGTTATCCTCTATCCAGTCTTTAAAAAACCTGTTAGGAATATCTATAGTAGCCTGTTCCTCTTTTAGCTGAAGAAGTTTGATGGGTTTAAACCATAGTTCTGTTGCATTACCACCTACTTTTTCCTCTATCTTCAACAGACTTTTTTTCCAGATATCTTCTATGTCCATCTATAGCCAGCTGCAACTAAAAAATTTACTAACAATTTACTAACATGTGTTAATAAACCCGGAGAGTGGTATACAATTATAACTAATGTTAACAGGCAAGACAAGAAAATCTGTTATTATTTTGTTTAATACAGTGTTATATAATTATCTACATGAAATGTTGAAAAATAAATAGCCTTTAATAACTTTCTTTTAAACACAAAAGAACCTCTTTCATACTATGTAAAGCATACTTTTAAACTTACAAACACTTACTACTATAACTACTTAACTAATATTTATAAAAAGATAAGTAGTAGGATTAAACTCTTTTCTTATCTTTTTCCCAAAGATATGCTTTTATGAACTCATCTATATAGCCATCAAGTACTGCATCAATATTGCCTATCTCAATACCGGTCCTATGATCTTTCACTACCCTATAAGGCTGTAGGATATAAGACCTTATCTGGTTGCCCCATGCAATATCTTTCTTGTTTCCTACAAGAGCCTCCAATTTTTTTTCCTGTTCTTTCCGCTTCAAATCATAAAGCCGCGCCTTCAGTATCTTCATAGCAATAGATCTATTTTTATGTTGTGAGCGTTCATTCTGACAACTAACCACAATACCGGTTGGAATATGGGTAAGTCTCACGGCAGAGGATGTCTTATTTACATGCTGCCCACCTGCACCAGAAGCCCTAAAAGTCTCCATCCTTATATCATCTTCTCTTAATTCTATTTCAATTTCATCTCCAACCTCAGGGTATACTAATATCGCCACAAAGGAAGTATGTCTCCTTTTGTTTGCATCGAAGGGGGAAATTCTAATAAGTCTATGAACACCTGCCTCAGCCTTTAGATACCCATAAGTATATGGACCTGTTACAGTAATTGTAGCACTTTTTATGCCTGCCTCTTCACCAATTTGTAGATCAACGACATTTGCACTAAACTTATGTCTCTCTGCCCACCTTAGGTACATTCTCATAAGCATCTGTGCCCAATCCTGACTCTCTGTTCCGCCAGCACCCGGGTGGATGGTAAGGATAGCGTTATTCTTATCGAGTTCTCCGGAAAGAAGATTTTGTATCTCTATTGATTCTATATTTTCTTTTAGATCTCTGATACCCTGCCGGAGATCTTCCAGAAAGAGGTTTCCACCTTCTTCATCCAGTATCCTTATTGACTCTTCTAAATAATAAAGCTTGTCAAAAAGCGACTCAAAATGAGATACGATATCCTCAAGTCTTGATTTTCTTTTTTGCAACTCCTTAGTCTTTTGGGGAGATGACCAAACCTTCTTTGTAATCAGGTCTTTTTTAATACCATCAATCTCTTCTTTTAACCTGGGTAAATCAAAGATAACCTCTTAGGGATTCAATCTTGACCCTGAGGACTGAAAGTTCTTCTTTTAATTCTTCCTGTATCAGCATATATTCCCTCCTTAGAATATCCTTCTCATCTTTCCAAATATATCGGCCAATAATAGTATAGAAAAAACAATACACAGATATGAAAAAATATCACCATACTTTGTATAAAAGCTTTTAGTAATATCAGTCTTTATATCTTCTGTTAGTATTGTCTGTTGAAATAGATTAGTTTTTGCTACAATCCTTCCGTTACTATCTATAAAACCTGATATCCCCGTATTAGCCGCTCTTATCAAGGGCTTTCTATTCTCAATGGCACGAAAAACAGCAATGCTGAAATGCTGGTAAGGGCCCGTTGTCTTTCCAAACCAGGCATCATTAGTGATGTTCACAATAAAATCTCCACCGTTTAAATAAAATTTTCTAACAAGTCCAGGGAATATCACCTCGTAACATATGAGCGTAGCAAACCTTCCAAAAGGCGTCTCAGCTACGGAATAATGGTCACCTGGAATATAGTCTCCGATACCTACAACAAGTTTGTCTAAGAAAAAAAAGAAATTTTTTAGGGGAACGTATTCACCAAATGGAACCAGATGTATTTTATCATAAATATAAGAGACCTTTCCAGTTTTATCAAGCAGTACTGCACTGTTTGAAAGAAGGTTCTTCCCCTTCCTCTCTTCCTTTAAGAGAACGCTCCCAAAGAGCAGATAGGAATTGAGCTTATTCTGGAAATCATAAAGTTTCTTTGTATATTCTTTATCATGGCCAAAAAGGAATGGTACTGCTGTCTCTGGCCAAATAACTAAAGAAGGAGAGGAGAGAGCCGCTTTAAGAGAAAGATTATTGTATATTTCCAGCACCGCATCTTGGTAAGCAGGTTCCCACTTTTTATCCTGTTCGATGTTGCCTTGTACTATGCTTGCTCTCAAAAGTTTACCAGGTCTATGCTGTGAAAGCCTCCACTGTCCATATATTAAACTTGTAAAGACCAATAGAAAGAGAAAAGATAATCCAAATACGGTCTTTGACAACGGGAAGAGAGGCATTTCTCTGAGGCGTCTCCTCATAAGCAACACCTCTGCGATAGAATCGTTTACTGCCACTACAAGAAAGGATACTCCATAAATACCCGTTATGTCTGCGATCTGGATAATACTAAGAAATTTATACTGCGTGTATCCTATACTCGACCAGGGAAAACCAGTAAATAAATAGGAACGTAGAAACTCAAGAGCTACCCATAAAAAAGGTGCAAAAAAGGGAGCTGGAAAACGAGGAGTCTTGATGTTTATTGAAAATAGCAAACCAAAAAGGCCCGTGTAAAGGCTGAGGTAAAGACAGAGTGTAAAAACAATGGCAATGCTTACGATAAACGGTACACCACCATAATGGTTTATTGAATGGTATATCCAATACTGGGTTCCAAAAAAATAAGGGATGCCAAGAAAAATGCCTGTTTTGAATGCCTCTTTGGGTTTTTTGTCATAGAGAGATAAGAAAAAGGGGACAAGTGCTACCCATGCAATAGGGAAAATGTTAATGGTAGGAAAACATAGTGCGAGAAGGAATCCGGACAGGAATGCAGGGAGATACATATTTATTAATCTTTTGAAGGTTGTCAGATTCATAGTGCTTATCTTACAAAGTAGTTTATCCTTTAGTCTTTATAAACTCAAGAAACTATATAAACCCTGACATACACAGGCTTGACAGTAGAGAAGTTAAAATTGTAAAGTTTTAAATTCATGGGCAGTTAGCTCAGTCGGTAGAGCAGAGGCCTGAAAAGCCTCGTGTCCGCAGTTCGATTCTGCGACTGCCCACCATGATTCTGACGGGATTTTTTCAAAAGTAAAAGCTCTGTTTCTACAGATATTTCTACAAACAGCCGTTAACCCAAATAATGCAGACATTGTTCAAAAATTTATTTAACTCGATGAGATTATCAAAATATCTCATTTCATTTTATGCATAAAAATATTCGCAAAACCATCAGTTAAAGGTACACTAAGGTATCGAAAAATAAATTTTTTCACAACATCTGCATTATGCAAGCGCATTTTTGGGGTTGAAAACTTGAGGAGAGGCCAATTTTTAGCTTTCCTTCGCCGCATCTGAACCTGATTCGATTTCCTCGATAGCCTCTTTTGCAAAAATCCTTACATTTTCATCTTCATCATTTGTTGCTTCTAAAAGGGATGGGAGGGCATCTTTGTCCCCGATTATTCCAAGGAAATAAGCACTATCGCTTCTGAGAACCGGGTTTTGGTCCTTCAAGATAGGAAGGATGGAAGGGATGGCCCTTGATATATTTTCTGGCTCCTCTTTTTTTAGTGTCTCGAGGAGAGCTGAAATACCAATTCTCACCATGAGTCTCTCATCTTTCATTAGCTCTCCAATTAATGCATAAAGGCTTACATCATGTTTGAACATATCAATGATGTTTTCGAGAAAGCCATTTTCCATATAATCGGCAATCATTTTCTTCAAGTCATGATACTCTGTCTTGGAGGGGTTCATTATAAGCATATAATATCATAATCATATAAACCCTCACCTCAATATTATCGTGGTTTTAAAGAGAAGATTTGTTAGCTTGGAATTGTTGTATAATTTTCATACATGGGTTTCTTAAGTAGTGTAAAGAGAGATTTTAAGGCTGTTTTTGATAGAGATCCTGCTGCGAGGAACAGCCTTGAGGTTATCTTCGCCTATCCTGGTTTTCATGCAATCTTTTTCCACAGGATAAATCACTTCCTGTGGGAAAAGGGCATACCTGTGGTACCAAGAATTATGTCACATATAGTGAGGTTTTTAACGGGCATCGAAATTCATCCTGCAGCACGGATTGGTTCCGGCTTTTTTATAGATCATGGCATGGGAGTAGTTATCGGTGAGACAGCGGAAGTAGGAGAAGACTGCCTTTTATATCAGGGCGTTACTCTTGGAGGTACGGGAAAAGAGAAGGGTAAAAGGCATCCTACAATCGCTAATAATGTTATTGTGGGTGCGGGATCAAAGATACTTGGTCCTATTCGAATAGGCAGTAACGTAATTATCGGGGCAAATTCTGTAATACTCAAATCTATTCCAGATAATTCGGTCTGCGTAGGGGTCCCTGGCAGAATAACAAAGAAAAAAATTATCAGGATGACTACTGAAGAAGGATTGATAGAGGTTATGGACTATTTTCCTGACCCCATTTTAGAGAAAATAAAAGGTTTAGAATCTCAAGTAGAGCTCCTTACAAAAAGAATGGATGCCATAGAAAGACTAAGGGAAAAAGGAGGGAAGATGAGAATTTATAACACCCTTACTGGCAGAAAGGAAGAGTTCATACCATTGACTCCTGGTAAGATAAAGATGTATGCATGCGGGGTGACAGTCTATGACTTCTGCCATATTGGGCATGCGAGGAGTGCAATTGTATTTGATGTCATAAGAAGATATTTAAGATATAAGGGTTATGACGTCACATTTGTAAAGAACTTCACAGATGTAGATGACAAGATAATTAACAGGGCGAGACAGGAAAGCACCTCATGGGATAAAATTGCTGGCAAATATACAGAGGAGTATTACAGAGATATGGATGCCCTTGGAGTTGGGAAAGCAGACGTTGAGCCCAAGGCAACAGAGCACATCAAAGAGATGATAGAAATCATAAAAGTACTTATTGATAGAGGCTATGCATATGAGATTGATGGCAGTGTTTACTTTGAGGTTGACAGGTTTCCTGAATATGGTAGGTTGTCCAAGAGAGACAGAGAGGAAATGATTGCAGGAGCGAGAGTCGAGGTGGATGAAAGGAAGAGAAACCCTATGGATTTTGCGTTGTGGAAAAGATCAAAAGAAGGTGAGCCTTCGTGGGACAGCCCATGGGGCGGTGGGAGACCAGGCTGGCATATCGAATGTACTGCTATGGCAATAAAACACCTCGGCGAGAGTCTCGATATCCATGGGGGTGGCGCAGATTTAATCTTTCCCCATCATGAAAATGAGATTGCACAGTCAGAATCTTTTACAGGTAAGCCCTTTGCAATGTACTGGGTCCATAATGGATTCATTACTATTGATAAAGAGAAAATGTCAAAGTCCCTCGGTAATTTCTTTACAGTCAAGGAAATCCTCGATAGATTTGACTCAGAAGTAATAAGACTCTTCCTCCTGTCAACGCACTACAGGAGTCCGATAGAATTTTCAGACGAACAACTACGTGAGGCAGAGAGTTCTTTAGATCGTTACTATTCGACAATTCTCAGGATTACTGACTTACTCAAAAAAGATGAGAGGCAGAGAGAATCTTTAAGTGCTGAGAAAATTTTTGAGGAAAAAATATCTCAATTCAGAGGGAAGTTTGAAGAGGCAATGGACGATGATTTTAATACTGCCCTTGCACTTGGACATATCTTTGAATTTATCAGAGATGTGAACAGGTTTCTTGACAGTAAACCATCAGGTCCAAAGGCCGGGAAGCTTTTAAAAAATTCAGAAGAGTTCCTTTTAGAGATAGGGAAGGTTCTAAATATCTTCAACAGAGCCCCTGAAGAGTGGTATCACTCATTAATGCTTACCAAGAAGATTGGTCTTTCTGAAAATGAGATCCTTGAAAAGATTAAAGAACGTCAGGATGCAAGACAAAGAAAAGAATGGGAAGTGGCAGATAGAATTAGAAAAGAACTCGAAACAAAAGGGATAATACTTGAAGATAAGGAAGGCAGGACAGACTGGAAGGTTAAGGTCGGATAGGGAATGGATCTACGGCCTGAACCCTGTTAGCGAAGCAATAAGGGCAGGCAGAGATATAAAAGGAATTTTTCTGTCTTCCAGTAAAAAGGATTCTCCCAAGATTCGTGAGATTGAGAAAGAGGCTGAAGAGAAAAGAATATTCATAACAAGAACCGGCATAAGTTTTTTTCATGCCCATTTCCCAAAAGGCCACCAGGGAGTAGCAGCAGAAGTTATGCTAAAGCCTTATATCAGCTTGGAGGAATTACTTGAAATTCCTTCAAGAAAGAATGAGCCCCCTTTGTTCATAATACTTGACTGCATAGAGGATCCAAGAAATTTTGGTGCCATATTAAGGGTAGCAGATGCTGTAGGTGTACACGGTATAGTTATCCAATCGCACAGGTCTGCCGCTCTCAGTTCTGAGGTATCAAAGTCCTCTGCTGGTGCTGTGGAATATGTGTCTGTTTCCAGAGTAGTAAATATAAAGCATGCAATTGAGGAGATGAAAGAAAGGGATATAAAAGTAGTTGGAGCCGAGGCGGCTGGAGAAATGTTGGCGTGGGATGTAAACTTTAAAGTGCCTTTGGCCCTTGTGATAGGTTCTGAAGGGAAAGGTCTTAGGAGAACGGTGAGGGAAAGCTGCGACACCGTGGTTAGCCTGCCCATGAAAGGCAAAATAAACTCCCTAAATGTATCCGTAGCGGTAGGAATGCTGGCTTTTGAGATTTTGCGCCAAAGATTTCATAGAAATTCATTTTTACGAGAAAAATAGAAATAAAAGAGGTTATTCTTGAATTTTCAAAATTGACCATATTATAATATCATTTGCTAAATTACAAGATTGATTTAAGAGGGATTTTTGCTGCCTTCTTTTGCCAATGATTCTTATAAATACTATGAAGCCACCGTAGCTCAGCAGGCAGAGCAGCTGATTTGTAATCAGCGGGTCGGGGGTTCGATTCCCTTCGGTGGCTCCATAATCTATGACTCGTAGAGGAGAGGTTCCCGAGCGGCCAAAGGGAGCAGACTGTAAATCTGCCGGCACAGCCTTCGGAGGTTCGAATCCTCCCCTCTCCATTTGCAGAAGATGGAAAGCAAACAGTTTAAGGTACACTAAGGTATCGAAAAATAAATTTTTTTTACAACATCTGCATTATGTAAATGCATCTTTGGGTTAACTTTTGGATATGCGGGAGTAGCTCAGTGGTAGAGCGTCAGCCTTCCAAGCTGAGGGTCGCGGGTTCGAATCCCGTTTCCCGCTCCATAGCAAATTTTGTTCTACAAAACTTGCAGTTGGGAATTAATTAAATAGTTACAGCCCATGTAGCTCAGTCGGTAGAGCACATCCTTGGTAAGGATGAGGTCACCGGTTCAATCCCGGTCATGGGCTCCAGGAAGATATTGAATAGTCATTCGTGAGAGTTGTCAGTTTTGATACTGCTAATAACTAAAAGAGGGAGGTTATAATGGCGAAGGCTAAATTTGAGAGGGTAAAGCCTCATGTAAATGTAGGGACGATAG
>CAZXCW010000062.1:0-13594 GCA_964639385.1 uncultured Nitrospiraceae bacterium | reverse complement strand
AAAACTCCTTTAAATCAAGCCCGTATTTTTTGAAGATGTCAAAAAGGGTTTCCCCTTTATTGATAGTGCCATGTATTTCTTTATATTTTCCTTCTTCAGAAGTAACCTCTTCTGAGCGGTTAACTACGCTAAAGTTATATCTTATTACTAAGAGGGGTATTATTATCAAAATAGCTATAAACAGAACCTTTTTCATCAGTTCTCCTGTATCTTTTTTAAACAATTTTATTGAATCCAAAGGTAGTTACGGTGAATCCAGCCTATGTCTCCCCACTCATCCTTTACTCTTATCCACATGCCCTTCCTCTTCAGGACTTTGAAAGAATAATATTTTTTCGCAGGACTTGAATAACTTTTTGAATATTTTGTGCCGGGCCCTGTTCTTACATTTACTTCTTCTGTTTTCACAACCGCACAATGATATCTGTTAGTCATCAAGCCCTTGTGTATCCAGTTCACATCTCCATCCACATCTCTTACTGCATACCAGTTACCTGAAAGAGAGACACCAACTTTTAAGAACGGCATATACTTATATACTTCCCACACTACCTCATAATTAGTGCCGGGTCCATCTCTCAAATTCGCCTTGTTTGTACTAACGCACAAAGCATCTGCATAGCTTGCAATAAATATTGATAAAATTATACCAAAGGCAACCAATATTTTTTTCATAAAATCCTCTGATTTATAATTTTTTTTCTTCTAATAAAATTAAAACGCACCTGATATTTCTCTCAATGAAAAAATACCCTGCCCAATTGAAGATAGGATTAAGAAGATCAAACAGAAGGAGGTGAGAGGCCTGAAAATAATGGATAAAAGCCTCCGAAAGGTGAATTGGGAATTAAAACGAATGTTATATATAATTGAGTTTCGGGTAATATAAATGTATTTTCTGAAGAAGCTGAATATTCCCTGGTTATTTTTGTAGTAGTATCTGACCCCAATATGGCTCGTGCTTTTTTAATTAGGCAAACATTGCTTGAATTATCTTCAGGGGCCTCCCGTTGAAGAACCGTTGAATAGATCAGATCCCACAAGAACAGACGGATTTTTTTAAAATCATGGTTTATCTCACCTTTAATTACAGCGGTCTCATTTAATGCGATGGAATAACAAAGTGGAGATATTGCATAAAACAAAAAATAAAAAATAAATAAGAATCTGAAAAAGTGTTTTTTCTTGAAACACATGGGTTATATATAACATAAGAAGATTTATATTTCAAACCATATAGATTTCTAAGAAATTTATTTCCCCCTTTTATTGATTTTCTGTTATGACTTCTGATTATCTTTGGCATACTTTCCACATGAAATTCCATTTCTACAGCTACCAAGTTTTTCTTGACAAGACAATTACAACCACGAGTAACAACAAGAGGGCTGTCCATGATATTATCGCAATTCTTGTGGCCTTCTTTGCCTTATCCGCTTCCCACCACTTCAGGGGACGGATTCCTTGAGAAAAAAATGTTATAACTCCAGCCAGATTAATACATATGAGGTTTGTGAATACCAGTAGCATTGCTCCTATTGCCATTTTCCAATAACCAGCTCCTAATAAAATACCTAAAGTGACCAAGGGGGGGAGTAGTGCCACGGCTACCATAACACCAATGAGGGTACTCGGCAGTGCTGTGGTAAAAGAAATAGTAGCCGCGCTACCTGAAGCTAAGGCCAGAACAATGTCTTCCAAACCCACCTTCGTTCTGGAAGCTATCGCGGGAGTATTCGGATCTACCCCCAAGAAAAACCCTAAAATTATGGTAAAGATAAGTGCGACAAGAATTCCTATTAAACCAGCCTTCATGGCTCGGCGAGCTAAATCAATATCTCCCAAGGTAGTGGCAAGTGAGAGAGCCACGTTAGGTCCGAGTAAAGGGGCAATAACCATGGCACCTATGATAACGGCCACATTATTACGTAAGAGACCAATGGCAGCAACTGTGGAAGAGAGAATAATCAATACAATAAAAACCCAGGAAAGTTTAATAGTCTCTCCAATATCTTCATATAATTCTTCACGACTGACAGCTATTTTTGGCTCCGGCTTCTGTTCTACCACAGGTTTCTCGTTCTCAGGAAGGACCTTTTCTTCTGGTTCAGGTCTTGGAATTGAAGCTTCTACAGGGAGTAGTATTATCCTGAAGCCTTCTGAAGTTGAAAAATATTTTTCAAGAATGTCAAGAACTGTCTCTGTATCCTCTGCAAAGAGCAGTATTCGTACGAGAACCTGGTTCTCTGATACCCCTTCTTGCCAAATGCCCAAGACCTTGTGATCTTTTAATATCTCTTGTACTTGATCTTTCTCAGTCTTGGGGAGAAATACCTGAATTAAACGGAGAGCCATTCTATTGTCCCCTTTCAACCCCCAGGGAATCTCGTATTAATGTGTATTATGCCCAATGAATCCTTTCTCCAGAATTCACCCACCCGTTAACTCTTATGTCTAACTATGTCGAATAAAATCTTAGCGGCTTACCTCTCCTCTTTAACTGTTAACCTGTAAGGCAAAAATTCTATGAGTGGTTGAGTAATGCAGATAGGTGATGAACGAAATCAAAGCGGTAATAGCAACTCCCGAAAAATACTTTTTCTCCTTTAATTTCTTCACCTCCATAATCTCTCCTGTTGAACGTTCTATTTGTTATCTTCTTCAACAGCCTCTCTTATACTGCTAAGGATATCAGGGATTGCTGATATTACCCTGTCCCAGCTTGCAATCAATGGTACCCCAAGAGGGTCTTCTGTTATTATTTCAGCTGCCTTCCTTATTCCTTTCGTAAATGTATCCACTGCGAGGCTTTCCTCGTGCCTGTCAAAAAAAAGACAATTGATTGCTGCATCATCTTCATATCTTTTAAGTAAGTCCTGTGCTGTTCTTACATATGTCGCCACAAGTGTTTTAAAAAATCCTTCTGAAAAAACGATTCCCTCTGAGGCAAGAGTCCTGAATAGGGATTTACATATGTCAACACACATCTTGTGGAGGCCCTTTGTTTCATCTTCGGGTGATAGTTCCTGATGCTTATGCTCATAATTTTCTGCAATATCAACCTGACACACCCTTCTTATGGATGTATTCCTGTAAACTTCTGCAAGAACTCCGACTTCAAGTCCCCAATCACCCGGGATCCTATTTACCCTTGCAAGGTCGACGTCCATTGAAAATTCTCCAGCAAGAGGATATCTGAAGCTATCAAAAAATACGAGTATTGGTAAATAACCGAGAATTTTCTGAAGTGATCTTATAAGTGGAGTAACAAGAAGCCTTGTCATTCTTCCGTGAAGCCTATCAGTTACCCTACTATAAAATCCTTTACAGAATTCATAATCAAGGTTTGGATTTGTAACAGGGTAGCAAAGTCTCGCAAGCATATCTCTGCTATAAGTGATGATGTCACAATCGTGAAGTGCGATCCCATGAAATTCTTTTCGGGAAAGGATATAACCGTAGGCCATCCATGTTGACCTTCCTTTTCCAGGCTCTCCGATGGGCAAATCAGAAGCTTCAATTGCCTTATATATTGCTTCTAACCTTGCTCCTGTATTCCATATGATCCTTATATTCTGAGGAAGTATCGAAAAAAATTCCGTGGCATGTTTAAATTCTATGTCAGAAGCAGGTCCAAGGGTAACTACAATCTCTTTGATATACTTAATCTCCTTTAATTCCCTAACAATTCCTTTAAGGGCATCTCCTTCAAGTTCGCTATAAAGGGATGGTAAGACAAGAGCGATTGGCCTTTCTTGGGAATACCATGTTAGCTCTGCTTCAATCTTTTCAAGATTTAACTTTCCAAGTATGTGGAAGGTTGCCACAACACCTGTTTGATAAAAGTCAGCCATCTTACACCTCCTCTGTTTGTTTACTTTTGCAAGGGAATATAAAGTTTACTTAAATTATACAATATGAGGTCAGATTTTCAACCTTGCACTGATTCGATAGATGAGTATGCATAATGTAAGCTATACTATTCAGAAAGATGAGGAACATATGAACTTTTTCAATATCGTAGCTATTTTGATTACCCTTTCAGCCCTATTCGGCTATAACTAAGAGATTATGGTTTTTAATCATAAAAGACTTGCAGATATGTTTTATGCTGCATTACAGGCTGTAGATCCGTACAAATCAACAAGTCTCTATACGGATAAAATACGCTCTATCTTCCAAAACGGTCAATACAGAAACCTCATTGTTATCGGTTTTGGCAAGGCATCATGCCCTATGGCAAAAGCAATAGAAGATCAGTTATTTGACTTGATCGATTCTGGAATTATAATTACGAAATATAAACATTGTCCTTCCTCTTATAAAATCAAAAAAATTCAGATACTTGAGGCTGGTCACCCAGTGCCTGATGAAAATGGCTTAAAAGCTACAGAGATAATAATAAATTACCTTAAAGGAGCAGATAGAAATAGCCTTCTGGTATGTCTTATCTCAGGAGGGGGCTCTGCCCTTTTCGTCTATCCATATGAGGGTGTTACCCTCAGTGAAAAACAGAGGGTTACAGAATTGCTTTTAAAGGCTGGAGCAAACATTAGCGAACTTAATACCGTTAGGAAACATATCTCAAAAGTGAAAGGAGGAAGGCTTGCAGAGATCGCCTATCCAGCAAAGATAATTTCTTTAATCCTTTCAGATGTTATTGGTGACAAACTTGATGTTATTGCATCTGGCCCTACGGCGCCTGATAAAATGAAATATAATGATGCCTTAAAGGTTATTAAAAAATATGGATTGACTGAATTAACTCCAAGCTCAGTTTTGGAGACCCTCCACAGAGGTGCAAATGGCCTCATCCCTGAAACACCTAAAAAGGGGGATAAAGCTTTTAGAAAGGTTGAGAATATAATCATAGGAAGTAATAAAAAGGCGATTGATGCTGCAAAAACAAGGGCAGAATCCCTTGGTCTTCAAGCGGAGATACTTTCTTCAGAAATTTCGGGTGAGGCAAGTGATATAGGAAAATGGCTTGCGAAAAAGGCCATAGAAACATGCAATCTGCTTAGCGCAAGGCATAACAGAAAAATTTTGATCTCTGGTGGAGAGACGACTGTGACTGTAAAGGGCAATGGTCTTGGTGGTAGAAATATGGAGCTTGCTCTATCATTTGCAATAGAGATAGAAGGCATTGATGGCATCACTCTTCTCTCGGCAGGAACAGACGGTACAGATGGTCCTACAGATGCAGCAGGAGCGATTGTGGATGGGGAAACTATCAAGAAAGCGAAAGCTATTGAACTTAATCCTAAAGAATATCTGGAAAATAATGATTCTTATAACTTTTTCAACAAAATTGATGGCCTTTTTGTTACAGGCCCAACAGGCACAAATGTAATGGACATCCAGATAATTGTTATAAGATGAAGAAACTCATAATTTTTACGGACCTTGATGGAACGCTTTTAGATTACTCAACTTACTCCTTTGAAGCAGCCTTATCTACTCTTCAATTGCTAAAGGAAAAGGATATCCCCCTAATTATCTGCTCTAGCAAGACAAGAAAAGAGATAGAGCACTACAGAAAGAAACTTAGTAATAATCATACTTTCATATCTGAAAATGGTGGAGGGATATTTATTCCAAAGGGTTATTTAGATTTCTCTATTCATGACTTGTCCTTTCATGTAGAACATGTAGAAAATGAAACAAACATATCTCATAGCGACAAAAAAGACAATGAAAATAATACTTCCTTTAGTAAAGGGTGGAAGGGGGGATTTTCAGAAGAAAATGACTATTATGTTATAAGACTTGGCGCACAATATTCTGACTTGAGAAAGGCGATCCAAGCAATAAGAAAAGAAGGATTTGATATCAGGGGTTTTGGAGACATGACAGCAAAAGAGCTTGTAGAAGTAGCTAACCTGTCTATTGAAGAGGCAATAATGGCAAAAGAGAGAGATTTTGACGAGCCTTTTATTTTTCAGGGCAGTGAGGAAGAAACCCGAAGGCTTCTTAATAGCATCAAATCTAAAGGGTTCAATTATACTCAGGGAAGATTTTTCCATATCCTTGGAGATAGCGATAAAGGAAAAGCAGTAAACATTTTAATTGAGTTATATAAAAAGAAATTTGGTGAAATTGTAACCGTTGCCATTGGCGATAGCCTTAATGACTTACCCATGCTTGAAATAGTCGACTATCCCATTATTGTCCAGAAACCCGATGGAAGTTACGATACCCGGATCGACATTACAAATCTTATAAAGGCAGATGGTATCGGGCCAGAAGGGTGGAACAAAGCAGTTTTAAAACTCTTATCCACCCGCAATATTTTTTAATACTTTTAATCCAGTTAATTCATAAATTTTTGAGCAATGTCTGCATTATTTGGGTTAAGACTTTTTATAAATAATTACAGATTTTCTTTATCATTCTATAATAACAGGACAGATTTCTTACATTTTTTAAATCTTAAGTTTTGGCGCTTTTATAGGTCTACCCCTTTTGGGAATTACTGCTATTCCAGAAACGTCTATATGACAACGAAAACGGTCTTTATCAGGTTCAAAACCAAATTTTTCGCCTTCCTGTATCATATTCAATTTATCCACTATGACTTTCCGAAGACTGCAACCTTTTTTTAACACTACTTGATCCATAATAATGCAATCTTCTACGCTGACATCATCTTCAATGGCTACCCCGCTTCGGATAATGGAATTACGGATTTTAGCCCTGTGAATTATTGATCCATCGGCGATCACACAATTTCTTATGTCACCTCTTAATATCTTTGTAGAGGGTCCTTCATAGCCTGACGGGAGAATGGGCCACAAGGCGTTATTCAAATCAAATAGAGGACTCCCTCCTAACATATCAACGTTGGCGTCGAAGTATGCCCTTATAGTTCCTACATCACGCCAATATCCCTTCTCCTCATAGGGCATAGTTCCAGGTATGATATTGCTTGCAAAGTCATAAGCAAAGACCTTTTTTGTCTCAATAAGTCCAGGAATCACATGGGCACCAAAATCATGCTGTTTTTTTCGTTGCGCTTTTGCAAGGGCATCGCAAAGTACCTCTTTGTTAAAAATGTAGTTTCCCATAGAAACGTAAGCATGTGCGGGATCATCCGGAATTGGAATAGGCTTCTTTGGTTTTTCCTGAAATCCTATAATTCGATTTTCACTATCTGCTACGATAATCCCAAAAGCTGATGCCTCTTTTATGGGAGCAGGTCTCGCAGCTACTGTGACATATGCATCCTTCTCAAGATGGAAATCTATCATCTGGCGGATATCCATTCGGTAAATATGGTCTGCTCCGAAGACTATTACAATTCCTGGATTATGCTGGTGGACGAAATCAATATTCTGGAAGACTGCATCAGCTGTACCTTGAAACCACTCGGGCCCCATGCGCATTTGCGGAGGAACCAGAGTCACAAAGTGATCTTTAATAACAGAAGACAAGACCCAGTTCTGTCTAACGTGCTCAATAAGAGATTGGGATTTGTATTGTACTAGAAGGTAAATAGAATATATGTGTGAATTAACAAGATTGCTCAAAACAAAATCTATAATTCTGTATCTCCCACCGAAGGGCACCGATGGTTTAGAACGGAAAACAGTTAGGGGAAAAAGTCTTTCACCTTTACCTCCAGCAAGAACGAATGCGAGAATCTTTGGATGTGCCATTTATACCTTCCTACCCTTTTCTTTTATAGTTTAATCAAAGAATTTCTCGAAGCTCAGTAAACCCCCCCTTGGAAAGGACGAGGCATTTACCCCTCCTTCTATGAGGAACTAAAATTTTATCTACTCCATCCGCCATAAATGGCGGGCTTTCTAATGGGGCAAAGAAACAATCTCCATCTACTTTATAGTTTTTTACTAGATGTTTTTATCCGCAACAAAAAAGCGATAGTCACACCGATAATGAGCCCAGTGAGTACAGAAAGAAATATGACTATTGCAAGAGATGCCTCAAACCTCCAGAAAAAAAAGGTTATTGTCACAGGTATGGCATTCTGAACTGAAAATATTGCAACCAATATGATAATAATGAAAATAATTAGGATCGTAGCTATCATTTCTCTTTTTTTACTAACCTATAGGTATATTTTCCTCAAGCCTTTCTCAGCAGTTTACTCATTTCATACCAAAGAAGATCAATTTTATTCAATGCTGAAGGCAAATCTGTGTCTATTTCTAACCTTGCCTTCTGTAATGATGCCTGAAGCTCCTTAATGGCATTCTTGTTCTTGTCAGATGCAACCGTTGCTGCTTTTGAAAATAACTCGTTAATTAGATCAAGTTCAGTTTTTGCGACACCAACATTTTTCGCTGAAATTTCGACTTTTGCTTTTAAGATGTGCCCTCTGATGTTTGCCATGGTAGCATCAAACATAAGCTCCTGTATTTTAATCTGTGTCTCCTGGGAGAACTTCTCGAGAGCTTCAGCCTGTTTTTTAAGGGCTTCTTTTGTTAATGTATTTTGTTTGTCTATTGAATCATTAATTGAAGATATTCTTTTCTTGAGAGAGTCCTCAAGGGAAACTACTTTTGCGTAGAGGGCATTTACGGAGTTAATGACTTTCTGGAAATCAGCATCAGGCTTTAACGGGGCAATCTGGGTATACTTTTCTATCTTTTGGAGACGCTGCTTTACATCCTGAACGTCTGCCTTTAGGTCGGCAGTCTCTTTCTTTATGAGGACTGGTATACCAAAATACCCTGCTCCTATAATTACTACAATTAACAAAAGGATTCCCAATATATTCTTCATAGTTCCTCCATAGGGTATCTCAGATATATTTGCTTTTGACTATTTGACACGTTTTATGGTTGCTTTCTTGGGTGTTGCCTTTTTCTCTTTCCCAAGTTTCGTAACTTGTTTCTCTAACTTCTTAATCCGTGCTATAAGCGACTTTACCCTTTTGTCAAGCAGAGGATTCTTGAGCTTAGAGCTTAGGTCGTATACTCGTCCACCAAGTTCTGTTATCTCCTTTTGAACTTTTGTCTGGAGTTCGAAAATCTTATACCGCCTTTTTCCCTCCTCAGCGAGTTCTTCAGCCTTTTCCTTCACAACAATTGCCTTTTCTTTGAGAAGATAGACCCCCTCCTTTACCCCTTTCTGCAAATCCTTTTTTACCTCTTCCCAGAAGCTCATTGTTTTACCTCCTGAAATTACTTTGCAGATATTGTTTAAGGCTCTAAAGAGGCTTTAAGACTTTCTCTTTGAGATTCAATCTGATCTTTCATTGATATGAGCTGATCATATGCAAGACGTACCCTGCCTCCCTGTAACTGATCTTTTATATTAAGAAAGTATTTTTTGGGCATCACATCCTCCTGACGAATATTTTTGTAAATCTACCAGATTATGAATAAAAAATAAAGACTTAATTTTCTTCTGTTGAGGCAGCATATGCTTTTTCAGCAAATGTATTATCATTTTTATTATAATTAGGCTTAATGAAAAAAGGCGTATATTTATTACCAACTATCCTGACGTTATGTGGAATGTTCTTTGGATTTTATTCGATCCTTGCATCACTTAAGGACAATTATATTAATGCTGCATGGGCAATAATGATATCAAATATATTCGACGGACTCGATGGTTGGGTAGCGAGGCTCACACACAGCACTACGAAGTTTGGAATAGAATTGGATTCGCTCTCAGATCTTGTCGCATTTGGTGTAGCACCCGCTGTAATGATTTATAAATGGGGGCTTGGACCTTTTGGCAGGATAGGATGGGCAGTTGCATTTCTTTTTATGGCCTGTGGTGCCTTGAGGCTTGCCAGATACAATATTCAGATGGGCTCGGCAGAATCTAAGGCGTTCACAGGAATGCCCATCCCGGCGGCTGCAGCAGTAGTCGCAACGCTTATAATCTTTTACCATAAAATATGGGAGACCGGGCCAGATAAAAATTATCTTGTATTAATTCTTACAATCTTTCTTTCAGTGCTTATGGTTAGCACCTTGAGATTCCATGGTCTGAAGGAACTGAATCTCGGCAAGAGAAAACCCTTTAGTATTTTAGTTGCCATAGTCATTATCTTTACACTTGTAGTTGTCCATCCTCAAATTGCGCTTTTCTTCTTTGCCATGATCTATCTCATTGGTGGTATAATTGAAAATATAATACTCTTTTACAGGAGAAGAAAACAGACAGATAAAGCTGGAGCTGCGTAATGAGATTAATAAAGATATTTGATACCACACTTAGAGACGGTGAACAATCACCTGGTGCGTCTATGAATGTAGGAGAGAAGCTGACAGTAGCGAAACAGCTTGCACGCCTTGGTGTTGATGTTATTGAGGCTGGATTCGCCTTCAGTTCACCCGGTGACTTCGAGTCAATAAAAATCATAGGCAGTGAAGTTAAGGGGCCGATTATTTGCAGTCTTGCAAGAGCAAGAGAAGAGGATGTAAAAAGTGCTTGGGAAGCACTAAAAGATGCTACCAAAAAACGCATTCATACTTTTCATTCTACTTCGGATATCCATCTCAAATATCAATTTCGTGTAAGCAGAGAAGAGGCTTTGAAAAGGTCTGTTGAGATGGTTAAACTTGCAAGAAGCTACGTGGATGATGTGGAGTTCTCACCCATGGATGCAACCAGAACAGACATTAATTATCTCTGTGAGGTTATTGAAGCTGTTATAGATGCTGGTGCTTCTACTGTGAATATTCCGGACACAGTTGGATATAGTATTCCTGCTGAATTCGGGGCAATGATAAAAACTATTCATGATAAGGTTAAGAATATTGGTAAGGCAGTAATCTCGGTACACTGCCACAATGACCTTGGACTTGCAACTGCCAATTCTTTATCATCGGTACTTAATGGGGCTGGACAGATCGAATGCACTATTAATGGAATTGGAGAACGCGCAGGAAATTGTTCTTTGGAAGAGGTTGTTATGGCATTGAGAACAAGGCGCGATATTTTTAATGCTGATACCAAAATAAATACAGAAGAGATAGTACGCAGCAGCAGGCTTATTACAAAAATAACAGGTATTTCAGTACAGCCAAACAAGGCGATAGTAGGGGCTAATGCCTTTGCACATGAATCAGGTATCCATCAGGATGGTCTACTTAAAGAGAAGACAACATATGAGATAATTAAACCGGAAAGTATAGGTCTTTATGCTACTAAGTTTGTGCTCGGAAAGCATTCAGGACGACATGCCTTTAAAACAAGGCTCAAGGAGCTTGGATATGTTCTTACAGATACAGAGCTTAATAATGCATTCGAAAGGTTCAAAAGACTTGCTGATCAAAAGAAAGATATATTTGATGAAGATATAGAGGCACTGGTTTCTGAAGATGTTACAAAGGTTCCAGAGGTATACAGTCTTATTGATTTATACATTGTAAGCGGTATCAATCAGAAACCTACTGCAACAGTCAAGCTCAGGGTTGGTGACACTATAGTAGACAGAATGGAGCATGGTGATGGTCCTGTTGATGCAACCTACAAGGCTATTGCATCAATGGTCAATACAAAGAGTACCCTATTGAAATTTGAGATCAAAGGAATTACAGGTGGAACAGATGCCCTTGGAGAGGTGATAGTTTCACTTGAGGAAAACGATAGGGCCGTAAGAGGATATGGTGCTGATACGGATATAATACTTGCTTCTGCAAAGGCCTATATTAATGCCTTGAATAAACTGGCTGCAAGAAAAAAGACCTTCTAATGAATCTTACTGAGAATGCCCTTCGGGTCCTTCAGTTAAGGTATCTCCTGAAAGACGAGAGGGGCAACGTCAAAGAAACTCCTGAAGAGATGTTCGAGCGAGTTGCAAAAGCCATTGCATCTGCAGAAGGTTTCTATGGAGGCAATTCTGAAGAGTGGGAAGAAAAATTTTATGAACTTATATCCAATCTTAAATTCCTCCCAAATTCCCCTGCCCTCATGAACGCAGGCAAGGATATCGGGCAGCTTGCCGCATGTTTTGTGCTACCTGTGGAAGACTCGATGAATTCCATATTTGACACATTAAAAAATGCTGCCTTAATACTTCAGAGCGGCGGTGGTACAGGCTTTTCTTTTTCGAAACTGAGGCCTAAGGCAGACATTGTTCGCTCTACCGGAGGGGTAGCAAGTGGTCCAGTCTCATTTATGAGAATTTACAATACTGCAACAGAGGTGATAAAGCAGGGTGGTGCAAGACGAGGGGCAAATATGGGAATACTACGCGTGGATCATCCGGACATCCTTGACTTTATAAAAATTAAAAGATCAGAAGGAGAGTTAACGAACTTCAATATTTCTGTGGCAGTTACAGATGCATTTATGAATGCCCTTGAGAAAGATGAGGGATATGATCTCATTAATCCACGTAGCAAGGCTGTAGTGGGCAGAGTAAAGGCAAAGATAGTATTTGATGCGATGGTCGAAAGTGCATGGGAAACTGGTGATCCGGGCATTGTATTTATAGACAGGATTAACAAAGCAAATCCGACTCCTAACATCGGGGTTATGGAATCCACTAACCCCTGCGGCGAACAGCCCCTGCTTCCCTATGAAGCATGTGTTCTTGGGTCTATAAACCTCTCGAAATACCTAAACCGGTCAATTTTAATTGATCAAGATTTTCAGTTTAGGAACATGGAAAAGGATGTTGATCTCGAAAATCTCTCTAAAGACATAAAAACATCTGTAAGATTTCTCGATAATGCTATAGATATAAACAAATATCCAGTTCGCGAGATCGAGAAAATGCACAAGGGAAATAGAAAGATAGGCCTCGGTGTTATGGGATGGGCAGATATGTTAATACTCCTCGGTATCCCCTACAACAGTAAAAAGGCTTTTAAGCTTGGGCGAAATTTGATGAGGTTCATCGGGGATACGGCAAGGCAGGCATCTGTCGAACTTGCTGAAGCGAGAGGTGTTTTTTCTAATTTCAACGGCTCTATTTATGATGCCCCTGGTATGCCCCGTGTAAGGAATGCGACAACCACAACAATAGCACCAACAGGAACTCTTTCAATAATCGCTGGCTGTTCAAGTGGCATAGAACCCCTTTTTGCTCTTGCATATAAAAGGCTCATATTAGACAGTGAACTTGATGAGATTAATGTATACTTTTTTGAATTAGCTCAAAAAAGAGGTTTCTACAGTGATGAATTAAAAGCAAAGGTTATCGAGAAAGGTAACTTAAAATGTATAAAGGATGTTCCTAATGAGGTGCGAAAGCTCTTTAAAACTGCACATGAAATCCCGCCCGAAGACCATATAGAGATGCAGGCCTGCTTCCAGGAGTTTACGGACAATGCCGTTTCAAAGACCATCAATATTCCCCACAGGGCTAAGAAGGAAGATGTAGCAAGGGCCTTTCTTCTTGCATACAAAAAAAATTGTAAGGGGATTACTCTCTTCAGATATGGAACTGATAAGAAGGGGACATTAGTAAGGTTTGCAGATATTGACTAGCGCAAATAATGCAGATATTGCTCAAAAATTTATTTAACTCTTCTACGACTTGTAGAGATAATTTATTGGGGATACCTTTATTGATTATATATCCATAAAAATATTCCCAAAACCATTAGTTAAAGGTACACAAAGGTATCGAAAAATAAATTTTTTCACAACATCTGCATTA
>CAZXCW010000061.1:12120-13951 GCA_964639385.1 uncultured Nitrospiraceae bacterium | reverse complement strand
CGACAAATCCATTGATTATAACCTATCTAAAGGAGAAGAAATATCAGATTATGTTGTTAATGCCCTGATCTCAAGACTTGAGGTTACTCCCGTAAAGAACTCGCAACTTGTTAAAGTTAGTTTTATCTCTAATAACCCTGAAATATCTATGGGTGTTGCAAATGCTATTGCACAATCATATATTGCTTTTGATTTAGAAAGTAGAGTTGATACAAGTAAAGAAGCAAGAGATTTTCTTCAAAGGCAAGTTGAAATTATGAAGAAAAAAGTAGAGGAATCTGAGCAGAAACTAAATGCTTATGCCTCCAG
Organism: uncultured Nitrospiraceae bacterium; assembly: GCA_964639385.1. Lineage (GTDB taxonomy): Bacteria > Nitrospirota > Thermodesulfovibrionia > Thermodesulfovibrionales > SM23-35 > CAZXCW01. The sequence goes on along the minus strand of CAZXCW010000061.1, from coordinate 13,642 downwards.
CAAAGGAATCATAATAGATATCGGTAAGGATAGAGAGAGTATACAAACACAAAAACTTTCTGACATATCTTCTGCTTTGAATGCTGTTACAGCCGAAAGGATGCAAAAGGAGGCTTTATACAGACAAGCAAAAGAATCAGGAGGTATTGACCCTATCATCTTAAATAATTCATTAATCCTAGGCCTCAAGAGTCAGTTATCTTCCCTGGAGGCAGAATATTCCAATCTTTCTAAAACATTTACACCTGGTTACCCTAAGATGAAAAATTTAAAAGGTCAGATAGATTCAATCCGGGAAAGAATTAGACTGGAGACATCTAAAATTATGGAGTCGCTGGAATCTGACTATAAAGCTTCTCTCAAGAAAGAAGAGAACCTTACTAAGGCATTGAATGCACAAAAAAGGACAGTTCTTTCCTTTCAAGACACAATCGCCCAATTTGAGGTGCTAAGAAGAGAAGTTGATTCTAACAAAGCCCTGTATAATACCTTATTACAAAGGCTTAATGAGGTAGGCGTTTCCGCGAGTAGCACAGCAACAAATATTCAGGTCCTTGATAAGGCTATATATCCAAAATGGCCTTTCAAACCTAATATAATCTTTAATATCCTCTTATCAATTATTTTTGGGCTTGCAGGTGGAATTGGATTGGCCTTTTTAGCTGAATACTTCGACAACAGTGTTAAGGACACTAAAGACATCGAAAAAGAGGTTAATCTTCCTACTCTCGGCATGATTCCAAATTTCGAAGATATTGAGAAAGGCCTTAATATTGCAACATCTAAAATGATTCCATTCCATAAAAAGACCGATTCTTCAGATATCCCAATGATTATATACCCTGACAAAGCAACTCCCGTAGCAGAAACATTCCGGTCCATAGGTGCATTTATCTTATTATCTTCTGCATCGAAACCACCTAAAACAATACTTGTCACAGGTGCAGGAGAAAAAGTTGGTAAAACTACAATCTCTATAAATATTGCCAAGGCACTTGTAGAGTCCATGGGGAATGGATTAATTATTGACGCCGATTTAAGAAGACCAAAACTTCACCATTATTTGAAGATAAATAATTCAATCGGTCTTTCAACCTTCCTGTCGGGTAATATTGAATTTGACGGCAACAATAACTTATTGATAAAACCAACATATGTAAAAGGGTTGAGTATTATAACATCAGGTCCTATCCCTCCAAATCCATCTGAGCTGTTAGGATCAACGAGAATGGAAGATTTGATTAATGTTTTGCGATCATCCTTCGAATTTATTATCATCGATTCACCCCCTGCAATAGGACTACCTGATGCCCTCTATCTAAGCAAGGTTGTCAATGGGACCGTTTTAGTTGTAAAAGCAGGCGAAACACCGAGAAAGGCATTAATAGAAATAAAACAGGTATTCAGAAGTGTTAATGCTAAAATTCTTGGAGTAATATTAAATGGAGTAAAAAAGGCAGACCTTAAGTACGGTTCTTATAATTACTACCATTCCTCATATTATTCTTCATATTTCAAGGAA
>CAZXCW010000061.1:0-12020 GCA_964639385.1 uncultured Nitrospiraceae bacterium | reverse complement strand
CACCTATAACCCTTTATAACTCGTTGGTTTAGGGAATGGATAGAGGATATGGAATTCACAAAACTGAAGATAGAAGGCGAGAGATTTTTTTAACAGCAAGTCTAATTAATAAGTTCAACAAAGGATGTCCTTTAAGCGAAATTTATGAAAGGGGTATTGATTGTTATGAAATTCTACTCGACCTGATTGAAAATCCAGAAGTTGCAAAAGAGATCTCTGAGTTAATAAAACAATCTCAAGAAAAAATAAAACTCGCTGCTATGAAAATAGTCAACCTTTTTTTATTTAATAAGGACAATAATCCTTTCCTATCCCTTGGTTTATCAGATAATGCGATGAGCAATGAAATTAAAAAAAGATGGAGGAAGCTCCTTATGCTTTACCATCCCGATAGGATGTCGAATCGAAAAGGATATGAGGAAGTGGCAAAGAAAATCAATCAAGCATACAGAGAAACAGAAGAACTTCGGGGGGGGAAATCACATGATGAAAAGATTATAAGACATAATAAAAAAATGGCAGAAAAAGAGAAGGAATATATTCCCGTAAAGGCAAAGTTTAGTAACACTTCTGCTAGTCAAATGCTTAATTTTAAATACTTAAAATTTCTACCGACTTTCATAATAATTGCTGTTATCTCTATTGCAATTTTTACTATAATTCTTTTATTCATCAAATTATAGATTAGTCCGGATATAGCTTGCCATAAAGTGCACTAAGACTACACAAAATACAATAAAATGAATAATGGATTTATCGATATACACTGCCATATTCTTCCATGCCTGGATGAAGGAGCCTCTAATATAGAGGAATCTATAAATATGCTCCAGATTGCTAAAAAGGATGGTATCTCAGCTATAGTTGCTGCACCTCACATAATGGATGGGGTTTACAATAATACCAGAGAAATAATAGTTAAGGCCATATCAGAACTTAAAGAAGTAACAAATACTCTTCCCGTTTATGCAGGTGCTGAAGTCAGGATCTGCAGAGACTTGGTGAATCGAATTAATAATCGAGAAATACCTTTAGTTAATGATAAAAGATATCTTCTTTTAGAGCTACCAGCATATGTTTTACCGCCGATATTTGAGCTGGAAAATATAATTAGAAACCTTACCACGAACAAAATAACCCCCATATTTGCCCATCCTGAAAGGAATGCAATAATACTTAATAATTTATCTATTATGGAAAGATTTATAATGCAAGGTGCTTTTTTCCAGGTCACTGCAATGAGTATTTCTAATCACATGGGCAGAGACATACAGAAAGCTACACTTAAAATGATCAGGCAGAACTATGTCCATGTCGTTGCAACCGATGCCCACAACGAAAAAAACAGACCCCCGATACTTTCTGATGCCTATATGAAGATTATGAGAGAGTTTGGCGAATATGAAGCACAGAGGCTATTTATAAAGAATCCTTTAAAGATAATTAAAGGCGAAAATATTGAAAGTCTTAATGAATACCTGAGAGTTTAGATGGAAATACCATTTCATAAACCATATATAACAGAAGATGAGATATCTATGGTTCTCAATACCTTGCGATCTGGGTGGATAACTATGGGGCCAACAACTGTAGAATTTGAGAAGAAGTTCAAGGAATATATTGGGTCGAGAAATGCAATTTCAATGAATTCCTGCACTGCCTGCCTTCATCTTGCCCTTAAAGCTATCGGCCTAAAAGAGGGAGACGAAGTTATAGTACCTACAATTACCTTTACTGCAACTGCAGAAGTAATCACATATTTTAATGCAAGGCCAGTCTTTGTTGATGTAAACAGAGAGACATGCAATATTGATGTATCTAAAATTGAGGAAAAGATAACGAAAAGGACAAGGGCTATAATTCCTGTACATTATGCAGGTCAACCCTGTGATATGGATGAAATTTTAAATATAGCTAAAAAATATAATCTCTTTGTTATCGAAGATGCTGCGCACGCCATTCCATCCTTGTATAAAAAAAGAAAAATAGGAACTATTGGGGACATGACTTGTTTCAGTTTTTATGCCACAAAGCCTTTAACCACAGGTGAAGGTGGGATGATAACTACAGAAAATGGTGAATGGGCAAATAAGATGAGAATATTGAGATTACATGGTATCTCTAATGATGCCTGGAAAAGATATACAAATGAAGGTTCATGGTCTTACGAAGTTGTGGAGGCAGGTTACAAATACAATATGACAGATATCCAGGCAGCACTCGGTCTTGCACAGCTTAAGAAAGTTGATTGGATGTGGGAAAAGCGAAAAGAAATTTCAGAGAAATACACAGAGGCATTCAAGTCTCTTCATGAGGTAATCACACCGTATGTTAAGGATGACAGAGATAGTGCATGGCATCTGTACGTTTTAAGATTGAATCTTGAGATGCTAAAGATAGGACGAAATCAATTTATTGAAGAACTGAAGAATGAGGGGATTTTGACCTCTGTTCACTTTATTCCTTTATACAGACACCCTTATTATAAAAACACATTGGGCTCTGACACAAAGGAGTTTTCGGCATCTGAATGGATTTATGAGCGGATTATTTCATTACCCATTTATCCAGGGATGACTTCAGACAATGTACAATATGTAATAGATGCAGTACAGGATGTGATTTCAAAAAATAGAAGATAATAGGTGATGGGTAACCCCTTATAAAAGGTGAAACGAATTTTTGATCTTATTTTCTCATTTTTGGGCTTAATACTCTGTTCTCCAATCTTTATTGTAGTGGCTGTTCTGATAAAGCTTGATAGTGAAGGTTCAGTTTTTTTTAAACAGGAGAGAGTTGGTAAGGATTTTAAATCTTTCAAGATTTTTAAATTCAGAACCATGAAAAATAATGCCGATGGAAGTAGACCAAAGATTACAGTTGCTAATGATAGCCGCATTACAGGAACAGGCAGGTTTCTCAGAAAATACAAAATTGATGAGTTGCCGCAACTATTTAACGTTCTAAAGGGAGATATGAGTTTCGTAGGTCCGAGGCCAGAAGTAAAAGAATACGTTCAACTATATGAGTCAGATTATAAAAAGTTGCTCAGTATACGGCCAGGTATTACAGATCCAGCATCTATAACATATTCAAATGAGGAAAGTGTTCTTTCTTTATCTGAAAATTGGGAAGAAGAATATAAAAAAAGGGTTTTACCAAAAAAAATTGCCATTTCTTTAAATTATGTAGAAAACCATAATATCGTTACTGACTTGAAGCTAATATTAGAAACTGTTTTTAGAAATCCAAAGCAAAAAAAAGAGCTTTGAGACTACAAAGTCGAAACTCTTTTCACCATATTGTTTCAAAATAAGAAATGCTTCCCCCCGCTTTTAGCGGATTCAGCATGACAAAATAATAAAAAAATGTCATTCCAAACTTATTTCGGAATCTTAAACTTTTTAATGACGATATAAAAACATCAATTGCGTTTATAATAATACATTTTAAAAACCATGGGTAAAATTACCATAAAAATTTATCAGATAATTAAGGGCCAGATCATTAAACACAGGTTTATCATTGTTTCTCTTATTCTTTTAATTCAGGCGGCTCTCGCAAATTATCTGGCATTTACGCTACGTTTTGAGGCACAACTTTCAACTTATTATTTTAATAAATTTCTCTCTTACCTACCTCTTCTTTTATTTATCCGCCTCGCCTTGTTTCTTAGAGCCGGACTCTATAAAGGCCTATGGCGTTATGCAAGCATTAGCGATTTGATTAAAATCATAAATACAACTACATTAGGAAGTATTACATTTTTTCTGATAGTTAGATATTTGATTGGTGACACGGATTATCCTCGGTCCATATATATACTCGATTTGTTGCTAATTATAGTTATATCAGGCGGAAGTAGACTTCTCGTAAGGCTTGTTAGAGAATACGTATTCTTAGAACCATCTCGCAAAAAAATGCTTATCATTGGCTCAGGGAGTTCAGGTGAGATGATTGTAAGGGAAATGAAGAGTAACCCCGAATGTTTATATGAGCCTATAGCAATTATTGATGATGATATTCAGAAGAAAGGTTTAACAATACATGGAGTCCCTATCATGGGGACGACTGATATACTTCCTGAAATTATTGAGAAGAACAAACCAGATGAAATTCTAATTTCGCCAATGGATATACAAAAACCCATAAAGGATATTTATGAAATATGTAAGCCATTCAACATTCCTCTTAAGAAACTTCCCGGTATAAATGAAATACTCGAGAATAATGTTTTTGTAGCAGCGAGGCTAGGCCAGCATTTAATTGGTGCCAATTTAGTAACTGAAGCCCAAATACAAGAGGCCCTTTCCCTGCAGAAAAAAGAAGGAGGAAGGCTGGGGTCAAAACTTGTAAAACTTGGTTATATTACTGAAGGAGAATTAAATGCGTTTCTCAATAAACAACTTGGTGTATCCCATATGAAACCTATATCACTTGAAGATCTTCTGCAAAGAGAACCTGTAAATGGCGATATTACGGCTATAAGAGAGTTTGTTGAAAATAAATCGGTAATGGTAACAGGTGCAGGTGGCTCGATTGGTTCAGAACTATGCAGGCAGCTTATCAGATACAAGCCGTCACATTTGTTGTTATTCGATAGATCTGAAAATAGTTTATACGAGATAGACATTGAGTTAAGAGCTGAACAGCATGATTCAGAAATAATAACCGTTATAGGAGATATACAAGATTCTTCGTTTTTAGAATGTCTATTCTCAAGACAAAAACCCCAGATTATTTTTCATGCGGCTGCGTATAAGCATGTTCCTTTGATGGAAGACAATCCCATTGAAGCTATCAAAAATAATATTTTTGGCACAAAAAATCTTATTGATGCTGCATCAAGGCATGGTGCAGAAAACTTTGTGATGATATCAACGGACAAAGCTGTAAATCCAACAAGTATCATGGGTGCAACAAAGCGCATTGCTGAATTTCTAACTGTTAATATGAATTCTGCCTGTAAGACTAAATTTACGACGGTTAGATTTGGGAATGTCCTTGGGAGTAGTGGCAGCGTCCTTCAGGTTTTTAAAGAACAGTTAACAAAAGGGGGGCCATTAACCATAACACATCCTGAAATCAAGAGATTCTTTATGTTAACAGAGGAGGCTGTCCATCTTGTCCTGATAGCTTCTTCCTCGGGGAAAGGTGGCGAGATATTTGTGCTGGATATGGGTAACTCCATAAAAATCACCGACCTTGCAGAGAACTTTATAAGGCTTTCAGGATTTATTCCTCATAAGGAGATAAAAATAGTGTTTACAGGTCTGAGACCAGGGGAGAAATTATACGAAGAGCTTTTCGATAAAACAGAAAAAGTAGTCCCCTCATTTCATAAAAAAATTATGATAGCAGTTCCTGAAGACAATTCGATACCGGTTATTGCCCGTCATCTCCTGGATCTTGAACGCATTGTTCTCAATCATTCAGTTGTTGAGGTAGAATCAATATTACAGAAAATGGTTCCCAGCTTTAATAGCCAAAAAAAATTCGGTCAGAGTCATTCAATAGGGAGTAGATTGTAAGATGATAGCAGTAGTTCTTGCAGGAGGATTTGGTACCAGGATGTCGGAAGAAACCAATTCACGTCCTAAACCGATGGTTGAAATAGGTGGTAAACCAATTCTATGGCATATCATGAATATCTACGCTGCTCATGGGATAAACGAGTTCATTATCTGTTTAGGATATAAAGGGGAAATTATAAAGGAATATTTTTTAAATTTTTATGCCATTAACAATGATCTTACAATTGATCTTTCCACGGGAGAAACAGTTATTCATGGCGGGAATCAGCCGAACTGGAAAATCCATCTTATTGATACAGGATTGCATACGCAAACCGGTGGGCGACTTAAGAGAGTAAAGAAATGGTTGGAGGGAGAAGACATATTTATGTTCACCTATGGCGATGGCGTAGCAGATTTAAATATCAACGAGCTTTTAGCATTTCATAAATCTCATGGCAAATTAGCCACGGTCACAACAGTCCGTTCACCTGCGCGTTTTGGCAGAATTAGATTTGATAAGGATCAGATAACAGAGTTCTATGAAAAGCCACAAGAAGCTGAGGGATGGATAAATGGTGGTTACTTTGTGCTAAATCCTAAGGTTATTGATTATATTGATAATGATGACGCTATCTGGGAGCGCACCCCTGTAGAAAGACTTGCTTATGATGGTCAACTGGTGGGATATCGTCATTATGGTTTCTGGTCATGTATGGATACTTTAAAAGAGAAGAATTATTTAGAAGAATTATGGAAATCAGGTAAAGCCTCCTGGAAGATATGGTAATTGAATTGAAAAAGGCAGAGTCATTGTGAAAATATTAATTACTGGGAATATGGGTTACATAGGTCCATGTGTTGTGCAACGCCTCCATACTTCTTATCCTACCGCAACATTGATCGGCCTTGATATGGGTTATTTTGCAAATTGTTTGACAAATGCCGAAATTCTACCTGAGTGTAGAGTTGATTTTCAATATTTTACCGATGTAAGAAAATGCCCGAAGGACTTCCTTAAAGGTGTAGATGCAATAGTACACTTAGCTGCTATATCCAATGATCCTATGGGTAATGCCTTCGAAGAGGTAACATATGATATTAATTATCATGCAAGCATTGACTTAGCAAAAAAGGCTAAAGAAGCAGGGGTAAAGAGATTTGTTTATGCATCAAGTTGCAGTATGTATGGTTTTGCTGAGAGTGGTTCAAGGTCTGAAAATTCTCCGCTGGATCCACTTACTGCCTATGCTAAATCCAAAGTTTCCACTGAGAGAGACCTGGAGAAAATAGCAGACAAAAAATTTATAGTGACAAGTCTGAGGTTTTCAACGGCCTGTGGAATGAGCGAACGTTTAAGATTGGATTTGGTCTTAAACGATTTTGTAGCATGTGCAGTCGCTTCTCAAAAAATTACCATACTCAGTGACGGTACTCCGTGGAGGCCATTAATAAATATAAAAGATATGGCAAAGGCAGTAGATTGGGCTATAAAAAGAGAATTAAACAATGGAGGGGAATTCTTGGCTATAAATATTGGTAGTAATGAATGGAATTACCAGGTTAAGGATTTGGCAAAAGCAGTTGTAAAAGTTGTCCCCGGTGTTGATATTTCAATAAACAAGAATGCTCAGCCAGATAAACGTTCTTACAGAGTTAGTTTCGATCTTTTTAAAAAGTTGGCCCCTGATTATCAACCCGAGGTTGACTTAATTACCACGATCGAGGAGTTAAAGAGTGGTTTGGAGGCCATGAAATTTAAGGATAAAGATTTTCGCAACTCCAAATATATGAGATTAAAGGTTTTGACATATTTGCGAAGTAAAGGGTTATTAACGGAACGGCTTGAGTGGACGAACAAATTCTCAAGAGGATAAATGGCAACAGATACGAGAAATAAATGTCGCTTTTGTAATTCAGTCTTGGAACAAACCTTTGTGGATCTCGGTGTATCACCTCTATCTAATTCGTATCTTAAGGCTGAACAACTTCTAAAGATGGAGCCTTTCTACCCATTAAATGCCTTTATTTGTGGAGAATGCTATTTGGTTCAGCTACCTGTATTTGAGACTCCTGATAAGATCTTTGGTGATTATGCTTATTTTTCATCCTATTCTGAGAGCTGGCTGAAACATGCTCAGACCTATACCAATCTTATGATTGAACGTTTCGGCTTTGATTCTAACAGTAAGGTGATTGAAATTGCTAGCAACGACGGCTATCTCCTTCAATATTTCAAGGAAAAGGATATCCCTGTATTGGGTATTGAACCCGCAAGGAATGTTGCAAAAGCTGCTCAGGAAGCAGGAATCCCTACCATTGTTAAATTCTTTGATACCAAAACAGCTATGGATTTAGCCAGAGAGGGCAAATATGCAGACCTCTTAATAGGGAATAACATTTTGGCACATGTTCCTAATATCAATGATTTTGTTAAGGGAATGAAAATAATCTTAAAGCCGAAAGGTGTTATCACTATGGAGTTTCCTCATCTGATGCGGCTCATAGGCGAAAACCAGTTTGATACTATTTACCATGAGCATTTTTCGTATTTTTCCTTTGTCACGGTGGAGAAAATCTTTGCAAATCATGGTCTAACCATCTTCGATGTGGATGAAATTCCTACGCATGGTGGTTCTTTACGAATATATGGCAGTCATTCGGAGAACACTTCAAAATTAGTTGGGCAGAGGGTAACTGATCTCAAGAATAGGGAGAAAACTGCGGGTTTTACAAGCATTGATTACTATCTTTCATTCTCTGAAAAGGTAAAAGAAACAAAAAGAAGGATTTTAGCTTTCTTAATTGAAGCTAAAAAGAAAGGTAAGTCCATAGTCGGTTATGGCGCCCCTGCTAAAGGTAATACTCTATTGAATTACTGTGGCGTCCGGACTGATTTTATTGACTATACCGTTGACCGAAGCCCACATAAGCAGGGCCTTTATTTGCCTGGAACTCATATCCCCATCTACCATCCTGATAAAGTTAAAGAGACAAAACCTGATTATTTGCTTATCCTCCCGTGGAACCTTAAAGAAGAGATAATGGAACAAATGTCTTACATACGCGACTGGGGAGGAAAGTTTGTGGTGTTTATACCGGAAGTAAAAGTATATGAGTAGATGGGTATATGAGTGAATGAGCACATGGGTAAATGGGTAAAAGGGTTGATGTGTAAAAGAGTAAATGGAGGATAAATGAGGACTCATAAGGATTTGGAGATTTGGCAGAAAGGGATTGAGCTTGTAGAGAAAATCTATAAGCTGACTTCAACATTCCCGAAAGAAGAAATTTATGGAATTATTTCTCAAATGAGACGCGCAGCAATATCTTATCCAAGCAATATAGCAGAGGGAGCAGCAAGATCATCAAGAAAAGAATTTATACAATTTATGTACATCGCATTAGGAACATTATCTGAACTGGAAACCCAAGTTATCATCTCAAGAAAGTTGGGATATCATAATGACCAGAGTTTATTGCATGAAATTGAAGTGCTTAGGAAGATGACTTTAAATTTCATTAAATATCTAAAGAGTAAATGAGTATATGAGCGAATGGGCAGATAGGTAAAAGGGTAAATGGGTAAATGAGTGAATGAGTAAAATACTCAACTCTTCTACCCATAAACCCATAAACTCATTTACTTATTAACTCATATTCCCATCAACCCATCAACCCATATACCCATATACTCATCTACCCATTAACTTATAGTTATGATTTTCACAGAGACCAAACTAAAAGGTGCTTTCATTATTGAGCCAGAACCATTAGGGGATGAAAGAGGTTTCTTTGCCCGAACCTTTTGCCGTAAGGAATTTGAATCTCATGGACTTAATCCAAATGTTGTACAGTGCAATGTCTCTTATAACAAAAAGGGGGGAACGCTTCGCGGGATGCATTATCAGGATGCTCCATATGAAGAGGCTAAACTGGTAAGTTGTATAAGCGGAGCAATATATGATGTAATTATTGATTTACGGCCAGATTCTACCACCTATTGTCAATGGGCTGCTGTTACTCTTTGCGGATTTAATTTTTCCACCCATTCACCCATTCACCCATCCACTCATAAACTATTATACATTCCAGAAGGCTTTGCCCATGGCTTTCTGACGCTTGCAGATAATACCGAAGTATTCTACCAGATATCAGAGTTTTATATGTCTGAATATGCACGAGGTGTCAGATGGGATGACCCTGCATTTAATATTCAATGGCCAATTGATGTAGTTGTGATTTCTGAGAAGGATAAGCGACATCCGGATTTTATCGCATGAATCTGGCTCGTAACGGAATGTTGGGTAATTTTTATAGTATAACACAAATTGTTTATATGTCATTCCGAACTTGTTTCGGAATCTAAAAACTTGTGCTATTTCAGTATTAATCAATAAACTGTTATGAAAGAGGATAAACAATACTATGTCTATGTTCTCACAAATAAATCAAATAAGGTTCTTTATATAGGAATAACAAACGACCTTGTACGCAGGATGTTTGAACATAAAAACAAGTTAGTTAATGGCTTTACAAAGAAGTACAATCTTATGAAACTTGTTTACTATGAGGCAACTGGTGACGTGGAAAGTGCTATAAGGAGAGAGAAACAGATAAAAAACTGGCATAGGGATTGGAAGATAAATTTGGTAAACCAGTTTAATCCTGAATGGAGGGATTTTAGTGAGGAGTTTTTAAGGGATGCTGAAACAAGTTCAGCATGACAGATAAAGCATAATGACAACAATCTGTCATCGGGGCGTTATTTTGATATGTTTGTCTAACATTCCGTCACGAGCCTTAAATATTAATCCATGGATAAAGCCAGTCTTAAAATGACCATCAATATTAGCGAAACCGGCAGAGAAATGTATCAGTTAATGTCTGAGTTGTATCCCATTTGTCGCAGTATTACAGGGAATGGTGTCCGAGAGACTTTTAATATTATAAAAAAACATATCCCATTAGAAGTTTATGAGATTCCTACAGGAACACAAGTATTTGATTGGGTGGTACCAAAGGAATGGAATATAAGAGATGCATATGTAAAAAATTCAAAAGGTGAAAAAATAGTAGACTTTAAAAATTCTAACCTGCACGTTCTTAATTATAGTGTCCCTGTGAAGAAAAAAGTTTCTTTACAGGAATTAAAGGAACACCTTTTTACGCTACCCGAATATCCTGAATGGATTCCTTACAGAACCTCGTATTACAAAGAAAATTGGGGCTTTTGTATTAGTCACAATCAATTCGTAAATCTCCAGGAAGATGGATATGAGGTGCTCATTGATTCATCACTTGAAGATGGCCATTTAACGTATGGCGAGTTCTATATTCAGGGCAAAAGAACTGACGAAGTATTAATATCCTGTCATGTGTGTCACCCTTCACTCTGTAATGATAACCTCTCAGGAATAGCATTGTCTGCTTTCCTTGCAAAATACCTTAGCAATGCCTCTCTAAAATACTCATACAGATTTTTATTTATCCCTGGAACGATAGGTTCTATAACTTGGCTTTGCTTGAACGAGTCCAATGTTTCGAAGATAAAACATGGCCTGGTTGCAGCGTGCCTTGGAGATTCGGGGAAGTTTACCTATAAGAAAAGCCGCCAGGGTAATGCTGAAATAGATAGATCTGTTATAAATGTTTTAAAAAATTCTAAAAAAGAATATGATATTTTCGATTTCTCTCCCTTTGGTTATGATGAGCGGCAGTATTGTTCTCCTGGTTTTAACCTACCTGTCGGTTGTTTGATGAGGACGCCCCATGGCCATTATCCGCAGTATCATACATCAGCAGATAATTTAGAATTTATTCAACCAGAATATCTTGCAGATTCTTTTTATCTATACCTATCGGTTTTAAATGTCCTTGAAGGCAATAAAAAATATTTAAATCAGAATCCCAAATGTGAGCCTCAGCTTGGTAAAAGAGGACTATATCAAGCTATAGGCGGTCAGCAAGATAGAAAGTTAAGGGAACTTGCTATGCTATGGGTTTTGAACTTATCTGATGGTAGTTATACATTATTAGATATTTCTGATAGATCAGGACTTGAGTTTGATATGATCAAAGACGCAGCAAATGCTTTGTTTGATCAAGGTTTATTGAAAGAATATCCTGAATAAAAAAATACTTTAAAATTATGTCTAAACTTGAAAATCAAATTGCGGTTATAACAGGAGCAAGCAGTGGAATCGGTAAGGCCATTGCTTTGAGTCTCTCAGAAAAAGGTGTAACTCTTTGTCTCATAGGGCGAAATTTAAAAACTCTTGAGGCTGTCACAGAAATCGCTAAATCTAAGGCATCCCAGGTGAAGACCTATAAGGTTGATTTAAACATAGATGATGATATTCAAAAGCTAAGGAAATATCTTCAGCAAGATTTCGGGCATGTTGATATACTTATCTATAGTGCGGGCGCTATATCTCTTGGTATGCTTGAGAATGCGAGGATTGAAGATTTAGACTGGCAATACAGGATAAATGTTCGGGCTCCCTA
>CAZXCW010000060.1:0-13962 GCA_964639385.1 uncultured Nitrospiraceae bacterium | reverse complement strand
CTGGGTAACAACACCGACATAATCCTCAGGCATGTCTATTACCAGTAATTCCATAGGTTCATGCAAAACACCGTTTATTGTCTTTGTTATAGTCTCGGGCATGCCAACAGAAAGCTCGTATCCCTCCCTTCTCATCATCTCTATAAGGATAGCAAGCTGTAGTTCTCCACGCCCCATGACCTTAAAAGAATCCATATCATCAAAATCTATATTTATGGATACGTTATAAAGAAGCTCCTTTTCGAGCCTTTCTCTCAATTTTCTGGATGTTACATAACTGCCTTCCTTTCCTGAGAAAGGAGATGTATTGGTAGAAAATACCATTGAGATTGTAGGTTTGTCCACTTTTATTCTTGGCAGTGCCTTAGGGTTTTCCGTATATGTGATGGTATCTCCTATGTTTATCCCCTCAATACCTGCAAGGGCGATAATCTCTCCGGCGGACACCTCTTTTGTCTCAACCCTCTCAAGACCCTGAAAAGTGAATAGAGATGAAACCTTTGTCTTTGATACCTCACCATCTTCCTTTATCATAGAGACATAATCGCCTACCTTCACTGTTCCTGAGAAGATACGTCCTATGGCAAGCCTTCCGATATAATCATCATAGTCAATATTTGTGACAAGGATTTGTAATATGTCATTACTCTTACTTAAAGGAGGTGGTATTGTTTTCATTATAATTTCGAAGAGTGGTGTAAGGTTATCCGAGTCTTCCTCTATGTCAAGTTTTGCAACACCATGCTTGGCATTTGTATAAACAACAGGAAATTCAAGCTGCTCTTCCGTGGCATTGAGATCAATAAAGAGGTCATAAACCTCGTTCAGGACAGCCTGAATCCTTGCATCAGACCTGTCTATCTTGTTAATAACTAAGATTGGGGGGAGTTCAAGTTCAAGGGCCTTTTTTAGGACAAATCTAGTCTGCGGCAAAGGGCCTTCTGAGGCATCAACAAGTAATAATACGCCGTCAACCATCTTTAACGTCCTTTCAACCTCACCACCAAAGTCTGCATGGCCAGGAGTGTCCACGATGTTAATCTTTACCCCATTATATTTAACCGCTGTATTCTTTGCCATGATTGTTATCCCGCGTTCCCTCTCAAGGTCAGTATTATCCATAATACGCTCCTGTACCTTTTCATTGGGGCGGAAGATTCCAGACTGTTTCATCATTCCGTCAACAAGCGTAGTTTTGCCATGGTCAACATGGGCTATTATCGCAATATTCCTTAAATCATTACGTCTCATAAATGAACAATCCTCTTTTCTGCCTTCAAAAATCATGTGCGCTAACGTAGCACCCTAAGAATAAAGGGCATATTTAATTGTTTAAAATATTAATCAAGATTTTTATCGACAATGTCTATGGTGGGACAAAGCAATAATAAGTGATATATTTTACATAAATAGAAAGATAAAAGCTATAGATGTAGAATAAATGCCCCATAAAAAGTTCATACGAAGACTTTACATTACAAAAAATTATTGCAACAACGAAAGGGGGTAGGTTACACATTATCGTTTTGCTGGTCTTGATCCTTCAATCCATCACAACTCTACCACTTTATCAATGCTGATGCCCAGGTAATGCCTCCTCCAAATGCCTCAAGAAGAATATAATCTCCATCTTTTATCTTTCCTTTAGTCACGGCTTCATCAAGAGCTATCGGGATAGATGCGGCTGAAGTATTCCCATACTTATCAAGATTCACGAGGACCTTATCCATAGGAATACCAAGCCTGTCAGCTGTTGCCTGTATAATTCTCAGATTTGCCTGATGAGGTATGAGAAGTGTGAGTTGTGAAGGCTTCAGTTTATTTTCTTCAAGAATCTTTACAACAAGATCTTCGAGTGTTCTGACAGCAAACTTAAATGTTTCATTGCCCTTCATCTTAATAAAATGGAGTTTTTTCTCAACTGAATCCTTTGAGGCAGGATATCTTGAACCACCACCGGGCATATGGAGAAGCTCCCACATGCTACCATCGGAATTGATCGACATTGAGATGATACCCCTCTCCTCTTCTGTAGGCTCAACAACAGCAGCGCCAGCACCGTCACCAAAGAGGACACAGGTGGTTCTATCTTCCCAATCTGTGATCGTTGAGAGTACTTCTGTCCCAACGACAAGGATTCTTTTATGCATTCCCGATCGAATGAAACTGTCGGCGACATAAAGCCCATACAGGAAGCCTGAACAGGCTGCGTTGAGATCAAAGGCAGCTGCATTTTTAGCACCAATCTTGTCCTGAAGAATGCAGGCTGTTGAAGGGAAAGGCATATCACCCGTTACTGTTGCAGTAATAAGCAGATCGATGTCTCCTGCTTTTAATGATGCCCTTTCAAGGGCTACCTTGGATGCTTCATATGCAAGGTCTGATGCAGTTTGGTTTCCATTTACTATTCTCCGCTCCTTTATCCCTGTCCTCTCAGTAATCCATTCATCTGTGGTTTCAACCATTTTCTCAAGATCAAAATTTGTGAGAATTTTCTGTGGGGCATAAGAACCTGTAGAGATGATCCTACTTCTTTTCAATCTTGTTCACCATGCCTTTTCCTATTTCAGAGGCGATAGTTTTATATACCCGTTTCTCAGAGAAGTCTGCTGCAACTCTCAGGGCATTCTTTATTGCCTTTGCCGTTGATCGTCCATGGCTTATGATGCATGTGCCATTTATTCCGAGAAGCGGCGCCCCTCCATATTCGTCATAGTCTGTTTTTTTCTTAAAACTTTTGAGGGCAGACTTCATCAGAAGATATCCAATCCTACCCACTGATTGTTCAGCGATCTCTCTCTTTAGTATTTTAACTATTGCATCTGCCAGTCCTTCACTTGTCTTCAGTACAACATTTCCTGTGAACCCATCACAAACAATGACATCAGCAATGCCTGTAAATATATCCTTACCGTCAATATTGCCTGTAAAGTTTATATCTGCACTCTTAAGGAGTTTGAATGCCTCTTTGGTAAGTTCGTTTCCTTTCGTGTCTTCTTCTCCAATGCTGAGAAGTGCAACTTTCGGTTCCTGTCTTCGGAAGATCGCCCTGCAATATGCACTGCCCATCAGTGCGAACTGGAAGAGATTTTCGGGTTTACAATGAAGATTTGCACCCGCATCAATCAAGACAAAGGGAGCTTTCAGGGTGGGCATAATGGTTGCTATGGCAGGTCTATCAACACCTGGAGATGTATGGAGTAGCAAAAGTGCTGTTGCCATGACAACGCCTGAATGTCCTGCGCTCACAAAGGCATCTGCCTCACCATCCTTGACGAGTTCAATGGCCCTATTTATGGATGAATCCTTCTTCTTCCTGATTGCTACAGACGGAGACTCACCCATTGCGATCACTTGGGATGCATGTTTTATAGATATTCTATTCGGGAGGTATTTTCTGCTATCAAGTTCTCTCTTTATGGAAGACTCGTCACCAACGAGGATGATGTCTATGCCTTCGATATCATTTACAATCTCGATAGCGCCCTCAATGGTTACAGCAGGAGCATGATCTCCTCCCATCGCATCAAGGGCAATTTTCATGCTTCTTTTTCAACTACTTCGAGAATCTTGCGGCCATTATAAGAACCGCAGTGGAGGCATACCCTGTGGGGAAGCTTCAGTTCATTGCAGTCAGGACAAAGGCTCAGATTAGGGATATGACCTTTCCAGTTAGCCCTCCTTTTGTTTCTCCTCGACCTTGTATGTCTGTGTTTCGGATTTGCCAAGGTTTTACTCCTTTCTATTTATCAAGCAATTTTTTCAGAACAGTAAGTCGTGAATCTATATCTTTTCCCTTGCAACTACAGTTTCCAGTATTCAGATTTACTCCGCACTGCAAACATATCCCTTTGCAGAGATTATCACAAAGAGGCTTCATTGGAAGATTTAGTGTAATCTGTTCTTTTATGAGGTCAAGCAGATCCAACTCATCTTTTGAATAAAAACCCATGTCAAGCTCATCTACCTTAAGTTCGTGCTTATCTTCTCCCTTAAGATCCTCTACAGGGTGATATATAACATCGAAAGGGATTGTTATCATTCTCCTAAAATCTTTTAGGCAACGACTACACTTTAGTTCTACATCAGTCGAAATTTTACCACTTACTAAAACCTCGGTACCTACCTTTTTTATCTTCAACTGCGCCTGGACAGGTGAAGAGGAAGCATCAAAATTGATTATTTCCCGGAGTTCTAAATCTAACCCCTCTTGGGGAATCTCTGAAATAATTATCTTCATCTAAAAATTATAAAATTATTACAACTGAGTGTCAAGGAATCACAGTACGCCCCAAATATACCGATAGAAAGTTGTTATCGCGGGGAGAAGCCGAAGCAATCTTATTCTTCATACCCCTTTTAATTCATAAATTTTTGGCCGGGGTTCTGTAAAAAAAGGGGAGGAGGCTTTCTCAGAGCGGTTTTATTTTGTTTTTAGAAGTGTTCTAAGACATTTAGGTAGACAAAAGAGTCTCTCATGTGTTTCTTGGTCATAATAGGAAAGATTAATGAGTCCCCTCTTTTTCAGCCTCTTGGCTATTGTTGCAGGTAATAACTCCTTAGGACTGTATTTTTGTGAGCATAGGACAAATCCCCATAGAGAACCAAAGCTCTGTATATATTCATAATAGAAAGCTGTAAGAGAAAAAATATCAGAAAGAGCTTTGAGAATCCTTATTGAAATATTTCCCTTTGGGGTATAGGAAACCCCCGTTGCGTGCGTCACGAAGATTCCCCCCTGCTTTAAAGTTCTTTTTATAGAAGAATAAAATTTCTTTGAGTAAAGTCCTTGAGCAGGACCTTCATCAACAGGATCGCTGAGATCAGCGATGCTGACATCAAATTGAGCTTTTGTTTTCCTGATATATTCTTTTGCATCAGCAAAGACTACTTCTACTCTTTTATCATTAAAAGAGCCCTGATGCCATTTTATGAGATATTTCTTACAGAGATTCACAAATTCTTCATCAATGTCTACCACAACAACCCTCTTAACTGACGGATGTTTCAGCACTTCCCTGAGTGTTGCACCTTCACCGCCACCAAGGATCAAGATATTTTTAGGTTCAGGGTGTATAATCATGGCAGGATGTACAAGGGCCTCATGGTAAATGAATTCATCTGCCTCTGCTGACTGAATTTTGTTGTCGAGAATTACGACACGACCAAGATTGTAGGTATCAATGAACTCTGCCTGCTGGAACTTTGTCCTTGTAGACAAGACGAGTCTTTTTATTTTGTGATATATCCACCTGTGATTGCTATCTTTATCAATAAACCAGTTATCTATGATATTTGTGCCATTCAATTGATTACCATTCCAGCTTTTTCTGCATTAGTTTCTCATAAAAGCCTTTTGGCATAAATGCCTGCCTATGAAT
This sequence comes from uncultured Nitrospiraceae bacterium, assembly GCA_964639385.1. Lineage (GTDB taxonomy): Bacteria > Nitrospirota > Thermodesulfovibrionia > Thermodesulfovibrionales > SM23-35 > CAZXCW01. The sequence continues at coordinate 8,581 of CAZXCW010000060.1, read as the reverse complement.
TTCTTCATCGTAATATTTTGTTGGTACCTCAAGGTTACGTCTTGTCTCCCGTGGTGAAAGACCTTTTGATGCGATAGCAAATGCCCACCAATTTCCAGGGTATGTTGCGATGGGAGCAGTATAGAGGTCAACAATGGGAAAGACAGTTTTCAGTAATTCCTGTATTTCGATAACCATATCTTTATGAAAATGAAGTGATTCTGTGTGGGTAACAAACATGCCATCGTCTGTCAGGCACTGTTTGACAGATGTGAAAAAATCTTCTGTGAAAAGACTCCTTGCAAAACCAATAATATCTGTAGAGTCAATGATAACGGCATCTATATCTGAAGGTTTTTTCTTCATGACGAACTCTGCGCCATCCATAATTTTTATCTCAACGCGTAGATCATTAACACCTGAAGAGATTGTAGGGAAGAATCTCTTTGAAACATTGATTACTTCTTCATCTATCTCTACAAAATATACTTTTTCAACTGTTTTATGTTTAAGGACCTCTCTCACTACTCCTCCGTCACCACCGCCAATTACGATAACCTTCTTCGGATATGGAAGTGCATGCATTACAACATGCGCGAGCATTTCATGGTAAAAGAACTCATCTTTTTCGGTCAGCTGGACAACATCGTCAAGGATGAGCATCTTGCCAAAATGTGGATTTCTGATAACCATGATTTCTTGAAATTTGCTTTTACCTTTATAAAGGATCTCTTCTACATCATAGGAGTACTCTACTGGTGCATATGGAGCTTTTTCAAAAAATTTGATCATTGTTCCATCCTTTCCCTATATCAGTATTGTTTTTGGTATAGAAAAGCCATTGAATTCTGAAGCATAAGATACTGTATAGGCACCGCTAGATAATATGAGAATAAGATTGCCTATGTTTGGTTCTGGAAGAGCTACATTTTTATCTATCACATCGAAGCTGTCACAACTCGGACCTGCTATTGTCCATCTTTTTTTAGACTGTGTGTGTCTATAGCTCTCGACGATATAGCTGTATTTTATGCCACCAACGCTTTCCATAAGACCATTAAAAACACCAACATCAATGTATAGCCAATCCTCATCAGCCCTGCAGGCTTTACCAATTACAGTTGATACTAATATACCTGCATCTCCTACAACTGCCCTGCCTGGCTCGATATGTATTTCAATTTCTTTTGGAAATTTCTCATAGATAAGACTACTGACATGGTTCTCTATCGTCTCAATACTGATTACGTGTTTGGTATAATTTATTGGATACCCGCCACCAATATTGAGAAGGGTCAACTGTATTCCATTTTTGTTGGCTATGTCCCACAAAACCTTTGCCTTATCAAGGGCAATATGCCAATTATAAACGTTCGTGCACTGAGAGCCAACATGAAAGGTAATGCCTACCGGATTAAGTCCTTTTTCTTTTGCATACGACAGAAGCGTTGCAGCCTCATCGAGTTCAACCCCGAATTTCTTGCTGAGAGGCCACTCGCTGCCTTCATTGGGGACTGATAGCCTAACATAGACATTACAGCGGGAAGCAAATTTTGAGAGTTTGTCTATCTCATCTGAGGAATCAAGAGAGAAATAATCTATTCCGTATGAGGAAGCCAGCTTTAAAAACTTAAGAGACTTTATGGGATTACTCGATATAATTCTTTCTGGTTTCACGCCCAGGGAAGAAAGTATTTCCAGTTCTCCCTCAGAAGAGATTTCAAAACCCAAGTCGAGTTTGTTGAGGAATCTGAGTATCTCAATGTCAGGATTTGCCTTGACAGCATAAAACACCTTAGCATTTTTAATAGATCGGCCAATAAGGGATGTTTTTTCCTTGATCGTTTCACTGTCTATGAGGAGGAAGGGTGTTTCTACATGTTCTCTGTCAAGATATCTGAGCACCTTGAACAGAGTAGATTCAGGGATCAGGCTCGCATGGAATCTCTCCACTTTAAAAGTTCTAAGCATAACGGTCCCCTTAGTTTGTCAGAATTCACATTAATAATTTTTGGAATTTTTTATTTAAAGGTATTCAAAAAAAAATTGCAACAGATTTCAGAAACCCCTTCTGCCTTGAAGAAGTTTCCGTGCTGCGGAACGAAGGGCATCTGAGACGTTTCTGCTTTTCTCGAGCGAAGCAAGGTCTTTTGTTTTCAGTTCACTCAGAAAGGGTACTGCATTACCGGGTGGGGTCTTGGGGTTTGAAACTACTGCAAGGACTATTGCATAGTTTTTCATCCATTCTCTCTTTTTCGTTATTTTCCTTATCGCTTCCTCGGCTACTGACCGTGACTTTGCAATTATCTCGATTTCTGTCTCCGTAATCTTAGGGTTTTCCAAAATAGTAAGGGAGATTTCTTTATTTGGGTCTTTCATGAGAATAGATCTTACGTCTCTGCCGCCTCTCAATGCGAGCAACCTCTTCTCAGAGAAGCTTAATTTTTGAACCTTCTGAAGGAGGTTCTGGGCTCGCATCTCTGATGTCTTCTTCACTTTTGTAATTTCTGTAGATAGTTTTACCGGAGCGTGCAAGGCTTTGCTTAACTGCTCTCTAAATTCCTCAGATATATAAGGGCTTTCAAAGAGGAGCCTTAGTATCTCGGGCCTATTCATGTTTGCCCTTGCAATATCCACTAATATTGAAAGATCTGAGGTTTCCTCAATAAGGACATCAATTAATTCCGTAGAGGCGGTTGAAAGGTCAAGTTCTAATAATTTAGTTTCTTCCAAGAATTCCTCGCATCATAAATAAAAAATACTCTATATTGCCTTTACGTCCGGGGAAAGGAGACTGAAAAATTCCGATTGTTCTGAGGCCGAGATCCTCCAGCTCTTTCTGGATACGTTCAACAGCCCTTAACCTTTTTTCCTCCTCCCTTACAATTCCACCTTTTCCTACTTCTCCTTTTCCTACCTCAAACTGTGGCTTAACAAGAGCAAGGACACTACCTTCTTCCTTAATAAACTCTAGAATAGAAGGAATCACCTTTGTCAAAGAGATGAAGGAGAGATCCACTGTGGCCATATCTATATTATCTTTTATTAAGTCTTCAAATTCCTGGCCTTTGAATCTTTCCCCCTTATCCCTGATTATCCTGTCAAGGTATCGTGCATTTATCCTTTCCATGAGTACAACCCTTGGGTCTTTTCTCAGTGACCAGGCAAGTTGCCCATAGCCCACATCTATGCAGTAGACCTTTTTTGCCCTTCTTTTTAGCAAACAGTCTGTAAAGCCGCCTGTGCCGCAGCCAACATCCATGATAATCTTACCATTAACATCAATGGAAAAAAAATCTATTGCTGCTTCAAGTTTAATGCCTCCTCTACTTACATAAGGAAGGCTTTTTTGTATAAGAGATATGTCTGAAGTCTCATTGACAGAGGTACCTGCCTTTGTTATTTTATTACCATCTACAAAGACCTTTCCCTCTATGACGAAAGCCTTTGCTATTTCCCTGCTTTTTACAAGTCCTCTTGAAACAAGGATTTTATCCAATCTCTCTTTATGAGACATAGATTTTTAACCTCTTAATTCGGTCATGTTTCTTGATCTGTCAGTGCCGAAATGGAAAGAGGAATATCATCTGCATTTTATTTCCCCCATTTTCGTCGGAACCATTCCACCGTTGTTTGCAGTCCTTCTTCGAACTCCACCATAGGCTTCCAGCCCAATTCCTGCATGGCTTTTTCTGCCATCACTTCCTTCCCGCCGAAGTCCCCGGGGCGCTCCGGAACAAATTCTATCTTCACGTGATTCCCAATAACTTCCCGAATCCTGTTGGCTACTTCAATGACGGCAATTTTTCTGGATCCTTCAAAATTATAAGTCTGATTCTCTGCGACTTTTTTCATGGCAAGGACGTGGGCCTCTGCGAGATCTCTCACATAGATGAACTTGCGGAACTGGTTACCTTCTCCAGACACCGTAAGGGGTTGGCCGGTCAGGGCTTTCTTGATAAAGGTAGGAATAAGAAGTTCCTCTCGCATGCGGGGCCCATAAGGAATTCCTAGACGGAGGACAGTGAAAGGGACATTGTATAGTTGATAATAATTATGGCAGATCATCTCGCATGCCATCTTAGAAGAAGTATAGATGTGGCCTGCCCCATTAAGGTAGAAGGGGACAGACTCATCCAGAGGTTCTCCATTTGGTGTCCCGTTGTATACCCAGACAGTTGACGCCAAGTAAACTCGCTGAACACCGTTGAGTCTTGCTGCTTCCAGAACGTGTGTGGTACCCAGTACGTTAAGGGCGGTAGTATAGACAGGATAATTATAGGCATAATTAACATTAGAAACCGCAGCAAGGTGGAAAATGTGTTCTGCACCTCTTACCGCAGCAAGAATCGATGATAAATCCATCAGATCTATGTCCTGGAAACCAACGTCTTCCCTGTGAGGACGTACGCGGTGATCTACCACGGTTACCTGATGTCCCGCATCCACGAGAGCATCTACAACATGAGATCCTATGAAACCACTTCCTCCAGTAACAACTACTTTTGCCATAGCAGTGACTCCTTTATCCTATAACTTCTTTTAATGCACTGATTACCCATTCAGCCTCGTCCTGTTTCATGCCTGAAAATATCGGCAGGCAGATATGACGTGCGCAGTAATCCTCTGCAATCGCGAGGGAACATCTGGCATATTGTTCAAATATGGGCTGTCTATGAAGAGGCTCTTCATAAACCTCTCCTGAAAGGGCTACTCCATAACGGTTGCGTAATAAGTCTTTGAGAGCTTGCCGATCTCTTTTGCTTTTAAGAAGAACAATGTACTTGTAATAATTGCACTCCCCCCCTATCGGGATTTGCAGTGGAACGAGGTTGCGAAAATCCTTTAAGCCATTGTCGTAGATTGCGGCAATCTTCTGCCGATCCGAGATCATCGAAGGTAACCGTTCACAGTGCCTGAGGCCGATAATTGCATGTGGTTCAGACATGCGCCAATTATAGCCCAAACGAACATGAGCGTTCTGGGTAAAACTAGCCTTTCCCTGGTCCCGATAAATCCTGGCTTCTCTCGCAAGGTGATCGTCATTCGTCACTATCATCCCTCCTTCGCCAGAGGTCATGACCTTAGTAGGATAGAAGCTGAAGGCGCCGGCGACTCCAAATGACCCAGCCTTCACTCCGTTATAAGAGGACCCATGGGCATGAGCAGCATCCTCTACCAGCCAGATGCCTTTTCTCTGGCACAACTCTTGGAAATCCTTCATCCTTTGGGAAATAATACCCCCAATGTGAACTACGATGACTGCTGCTGTCTTAGGAGTAAGACGCTTTTCTACCTCCTCAGGCTGTATGGCGAAGGATTCTGGATCCATGTCCATAAAGACTAAATGTCCTCCGGCGTGCACTACGGCAGCCGCTGTGGCAAAGAAGGTATTGGTAGGAACCAACACATCTTTCTCTTCTACACCCAGTGCCCGAAGGATAATCTCAAGTGCGCTTGTGCCGCTGTTGACGGAAATGCCGTGACGACAACCGCAGAACTGAGCGAACATCTCTTCAAACTGGATTCCATATTTGCCAAGGGTAAGCTGCCCCGTTGATAGCACTTCTTCAATCCGCTCGGCAATCCATGCTCGATCCTCAGGCAGAAATTGGATCCTTGCAGCGGGAATACGGTATTTTGGAGACTGGGTACTCATTATATGAGGTTGTTGAATCCTCCGCTTCTTCAGTCCAGATTTATCATTTTTCCAAATCGTGAGATCAAATCACACTAAATCTTCGCCTTCATCACAATCGCGCACAAAAGTGACTGTTAAATATAATACTATAATTCTTCATCCAGTGAAAGAAGAATGAAAGAAATTGACAAACAGAGATTTAGATAGTTAACATTTTAAAAATGTGGATTTATGAGGTGATTTCCCTTTCGGGGATCGACAGGAATTTGTCTCACAAATCGTACTTATGAGGAAAGGAAGAAAATGGCACTTTATCTCGTGACCGGTGGAGCCGGCTTTATCGGCTCCCATGTGGTAGATGCTTTGCTTAAAAAGGGGGAGGAGGTAAGAGTTTTCGATAACTTCTCTACGGGGAAGAGGGAGAATCTGTCGGCGGTCAGCGATCAAATAGAAATCATTGAAGGAGACATTAGAAATTTTCTCCTTTGCCGGCAGGTGATGGAAGGAGTGAAATATGTTATTCATTTGGCTGCTCTCCATGAAGTGCCTCGCTCTGTGGAGCAGCCACTGGAAACCCATGAAGTAAATGTAACGGGAATCCTGAATCTCCTCCTTGCAGCCAGGGATGCCGGTGTAAAAAGATTTGTATATGCTTCTTCCTCTGCGGTGTACGGAGACAATCCCCTTCTTCCGCGGTCTGAAGACATGATTCCCTTCCCTATCTCTTCCCCATACGCTGTGAGCAAGCTCGCCGGCGAGTATTACTGTCAGCTTTTTTCCCACCTCTATGATCTTGAGACAGTTTCTTTACGATACTTCAATGTTTACGGACCCCGACAGGATTCAGCGTCTCAGTACGCAGGTGTTATACCAAAATTTATCTCTGCTTTCCTTTCTGATACAAGTCCCACGATTTATGGAGATGGGGAGCAGACAAGGGATTTTATCTACATTGTTGATTGTGTTGCGGCTACGCTTATGGCATGTCACGCATCCAGCCTTTCCGGAATCGTTTTGAACGTCGGTGCTGGAAAGCGTACCAGTGTGAATCAACTTTGTACTCTACTTCAGGAAATTCTTCATCGAAGGATCCAACCACGATTTGATTCACCTCAGCCCGGTGATATTCGTCATGACTATGCCGATATCAGTAAATCTAAGCGCCTTTTATCGTTCGAACCCGTATGGAATATGCGACATGGATTAGAAGAGACAACTCCTTGGTACAGTGCGAGTAGGAGCACAAAATGAAGACATTACTCCTGAATCCACCTTCTTTCGAGAAGTTTGATGGAGGAGCGAGTTCACGCTTTCCGGCGACGCGCGAAATAACCTCTTTTTGGTACCCTGTGTGGCTTGCTTACCCCGCGGGATTGATCAAAAATAGTCGTCTCCTTGATGCGCCTTCGCATGGAGTAAGCAGAGAGGAAACTCTCAACATTGCCAGGGATTATGACTTTGTCGTTATTTTTACGAGCACGCCAGGATTTAAGAGTGACATTCGTCTGGCTGAGATTATGAAGGCTAACAGATCTGACATAAAAACTGCTTTTGTCGGACCACACGTTACTGTTCGGGCCGAAGAAAGTCTGAAGGCTTCATCGGCAATCGACTTTGTTGCAAGAAGAGAATTTGACTATTCGGTAACTGAATTTGCCCAGGGTAAGAGAATGGAAGAAATTGCTGGCATCAGCTTCAGGAAGAACGGCAGGATTGTTCATAATCCGGATCGTGCGCTCATTGATGATCTCGACGCTTTGCCATTTGTGGTTGAAGTTTATAAACGAGACCTCGATATAAGACGGTATAATTTACCTTATCTCCGGTACCCCTATATCTCCTTTTATACGTCACGCGGCTGCCCAGCGCTTTGTACTTACTGCCTCTGGCCGCAAACAATGAGTGGTCATCGGTGGCGGACTCGGAGTAGTGAGAATGTAGTTGCTGAGGTTAAGCGCACACGGGAACTTTTTCCAGAGGTTCGAGAGATACATTTTGATGATGATACCTTTACATGGCACAAATCACGAGTTCTTGAGATATGCGAGAAATTTAAGCCTCTCAAGTTCGGCTGGTCGTGCAATTCAAGGGTTACTCCTGACTATGAGATGCTTAAAGCGATGAAAGATGCTGGCTGTCGCCTTCTGGATGTTGGTTTTGAATCGGGCGATCCAACAATTCTTAAGAATATCAAGAAAGGGGCAACGGTTGAACAGGCCTTTACCTTTATGAAAAATTGCAAAAAGTTGGGACTCGCTGTTCACGGAGATTTCCAGGTGGGGCTTCCCGGTGAAACTCTTGAGACAATCGAGAAGACAATGCGATTTGCTATGCAACTTGATCCTGAAACAATACAGGTCTCCATATCCCATCCATTTCCTGGGACTGATTTTTATAATTACTTGGAGAAAAATGGACACCTGATGACCTCTGAAATGACCGACGAGCTCGGGCATCAACTACCGAACATCCGGTATCCGGGCTTGGGAAGGAGGGAGATTGTAGAGGCTGTCGAGAAATTCTATGCACGTTATTATTTCAGACCGAAGATTATCTTCAGGATAGTCCGTCACGCACTATTTGACGCAACGGAACGGAGCCGGCTATGCAAAGAGGCAAAAGAATTTTTCCAGCTCCGTGCTAAAAGAAAAGACTTCATTAAGACCAGGCCAAATGGTAGATAACCCCGAAAGTGCGCCGATGAAAATTTATGCCATATTGATTCTTGGCATATTGACGCAAGCGACCGGAAACGTATTCCTGAGTGGGGAGATGAGGCATATTGCCTCAGCACTCCAGATTGCAGATGGCAATTTTCCTGTGCTTCTCTTCCAAACTGCTGAGAATCCTACGATCTGGTTGGGTACCGCGTTATTGCTCATCTCCTTCCTTCTTTTCATCACGGCTCTTTCCCTTGCAGATTTGAGTTTCGTCCTGCCCATTGTCTCGATAGAAGTTGTA
>CAZXCW010000059.1:3184-14218 GCA_964639385.1 uncultured Nitrospiraceae bacterium | reverse complement strand
TACGATAATAACTTACACTATTTTTAATGTTTTGAAAAGTGTGAATTTCAGGAAGTATTATTGCCTCTGTGCCACTATTGATTTCCTTTACAATGTTTATCAGGATTTAATAAAATTTAGGAATTTCCTGTCCTAAAAGGAGAGATAACTATGAAATCATATATCAAGATTTTTATCTTCCTATCAATTTTAGGGATGATTTTATTTTCTTCTGAAACAGATTCAGAAGGAACGAATTGGAAAATGTATTATAAGGATAAATTAGCATCGTATTTTTACGACAAGGATAGTCTAGGCTATCCTTATAAAGAAAAACAAAACATTATTGCTGTATTGACAAAAACTGTTCCACATAAATCCTACTTTGAGAATAATAAAAGAATTGATTATTTCTCAGATTTAATATATGTGGACTGCGAGAAGAGAAAGTTTCGGCTTGTGGAAATTTTGACTCATTATGTCTCAGAGGAACTAATCAAACAGGAAAGAGCACGCTCAACCTATTATAACATCAAGCCAAAGAGCGAAACAGAAGCTCTCTATAAGAAGGTATGTCCATAAAAATTTATTTGCTGAAACTTCATCTTATTGATTTCCAGATGAAATATTAAATTAGGGTTTTGTAAGGGTGGAATAAAAAATGTTGGGGACTATCGTAATCATTATCGCTGGGGCACTTTTGCTAACAGTAATGGCTTTTTGGCTGTTTGGTGAGCGCTGGCGGCTTTTACTACCCTCAACCTTGAAGATAATTTGTGAGGGTGGAGTAAGGAGAGTTATAAATCTAAATGCTTTGCACGGATATTTCTATGGACGTTGGACTAACCAATATATTAGGTTGCTTAAATGTATCTTCCCTCATCTAGGACCACGAGGGAAAAAATGGTTGTCTGATCACTATCATGGCAAGGTACTTACGCTGGAACAAGCCGGGGCCATCATTACCATTAACAAAGAAATTCCCCTTAAGGACTTAGAGCAGATCATCCCTTATCCCGCAGCTAGATACCTGGTGCTCAAGGGTCCTCCAGAGGTAGTTGTTTACGAATGCGCTTGTCGAAATAATCGTACCAACCCCTGCAAGCCAACCCAAGTGTGTATGGTTATCGGTCAACCCTTCGCCAACTTCATCTTAGAACACAATCCTAATAGTTGTCGCCGAATCTCCCAAGCAAAGGCGCTTGAACTCCTTCAAGAAGAACATGAACGTGGGCACTTCCACTCTGCTTGGTTCAAAGATGCCTGCATGGATCGCTTCTACGCTATTTGCAATTGTTGTAAGTGTTGCTGTAGTGGGATTGAAGCCATGGTCAAATATGGCACACCGATATTTGCATCATCAGGTTATATATCCAGGGTGGACGAGACACTTTGTGAAGCCTGTGCTACCTGTAAGGATGCTTGTCCTTTTGGTGCTATTCAAGTAAACAGAACAGCCGTTGTGAACTGGGAAACCTGTATGGGGTGTGGGGTATGTGTAGTGAAATGTCCCAATGAGGCCATGTCTCTAGTGCGTGACGAAAGGAAAGGTATACCGTTGGACATGCGACTACTGGTTCAGTAGGAAAGAGCATTTCAGCATTTAGAGTCTTATCTTTAATCTTGAATTCTGCATTGAAAAATTATTTTTGTCATTGAGTAGCATGTAAGCTTCTAAGAGAGTCTATTTAATTGATTACTGGTAATGTTGCATTATAGGGCAATATATAAGAACCAAGATTACAGGAAGGAACTCATACATTTGTAACAGGAAGGAACTCGTACAAAGGTTGTTGTACCAATTGGTAGTGTAGATTTGTAACAACTTAATTTATTTATTTAATTTAATTCCTGATAGTATTCTACAATTCTCTTCGACCTCTTTTTGATTCATCATACCAATAATGAATGCATCCACAAAAGGAAGGTCTCTTACATACTCGATTGCAGTTTTCAAATTTTGTCTAAGATAGCCTTCAACCAATACTTTCATTCCCACAACACCTTTAGATTGATTGTGTATCTTCGTAAGTATATCTTCAACCTTTTTCCTATTATTTAAAGATAACCTCTGGGATTCGGGTTTAGGAGCTAAAGCTGCTTTTATTTTAGTTGGAAGAATTTTCACGATTTTTTTAAGACACGGGATTGTTGCAAGTCTATCGTATAGTCCAAGACTATATATATCCATATATATTCCTGCATAATTTATTCTCGACCATACCACATCTACTTCTGGTGTTTTCAGAACAGATTTTAACGCACTTAACCCATGAGTTGATATTCCTATAGCTCGAATTTTTCCCTCATTTTTTAGTTTGTGTAATGCATCAAATGCACTCAATCTTCTTTTGAATTCAGCCTCTGTTCTGACACCATGAAGCAAGCAAACATCAAAATAATCAATATTAAGTTCCTTCAGAGAAGTATGAAAATCCCTGATCGTATCTTCTCCATTGACTGTTGTTAATTTAGTAGTCAACACAATATCTGAGCGGTTAACATGCTTTAAAGCCTCTTTAATATGAGGATATGTTTTGTACTGGAAGGCTGTGTCCCAAAATGTTATACCTTTATCAAAAGCAAAGATAAGGAGATCAGTTAATTCTTTTTTGCTCATCAATGATTGTGCAGTGCAGCCTGAAGGATGGGCTGTCCCCGTTCCTATACCGAGTTTTGAGACTTCTATGTTGGTTTTACCAAGTTTAACTTTTTGCATAACCCCAAAAAGACTATTTAAGATTAAGTCTTCCTTGCTAATTGATAGTTAATGTTTGTTATTGCAATATTACGAGTAATTACTCAGCACGATTATATCAGGTTTAATGAGTGCTTTCAGGAAGGATGTTGGCTCCTTATCGTTATGCAGAATCATGCGTCTTTCACTGGAAGTCGATACGCCGTTTTTTTGGTGGCGCATTTTGTGCGCTACGGCTTTGTGCACAGGCAATGGCTAATATTGAAATATTGACAAGGGAGCTAATATTACTGACAGCTTTTTATAATATACCTCTTTCAGTTATATTTTTTTCTTGAACGTTGTCGATTTTTCTTTTCTTTTACTTTCTTAGGAATGCTCTCCCTGGCTGTCGAAGTCATTTTCCTTGTAGTAGTTTCTGCATCAAAATTTTGCCGCTGTTTGTGACGTTGCATTACGATACGCTCAGCCTCAAGCCAGTTCTCGAGGTCGCGTCCTCCTGCACGACCACTCCTTTCAAAGAGGTCACTCGCTACTCTGACAATCTCCTCGCGCAAACTTGCCTCATGCATTTTCTTTCCCTCCTTTCCTAAACGAGAAACATATTACCTTAAAGACCCTTGCATCATCACCTTCATTTCAGGGCCACCACTCGATACCTAAAATAACAATTAGGTTTCAGTTTCATTACAAATGGAAGACTTGATAGAATCTAAATTAATCCCCTATAAAGATAAAACTGGTCGCTCAATTTGTCAAGAAAAAGTGAAACGAAGCGAAAACCGGTCTTGCTGATTGCCATTTGAAATATTATGTTTAGAGCCGAACTAAGAAAAACAACATTACAGGAAGTACATGACAATGAGCGTTTTACCCGAGATTATTTACTCCCGGCCCCATTATTTTCATCATGGGCGTCAGATTCTAAGTCGGATGGTGAGATTCTGGCAACAAAGAAAAACCCAAGGGCTATAAAGATGGTGATGCAGGCTACTGTGAACGCAAGTGATTTTCCATGCCATAACCCCACAAACCAACGATTGAATTCATCCGCAAGCACAGCCGCCTTTCCACCATAGAGGTTTAAATCGTGTATATACTTCTTGGAATTTTCAGGCGTAATTAGATAAGCATTGCCACCTACTATTTCATAACCAAAAATGCTTTTCGAATCATTCTCGGCCGTCAGATAAATCCAGATGGAGCTACTCAAACCAACCAGCAGGATAATAGCGCTGATAAGATAAAGGCGTGTTTGCAGATTTTTTTCCAGTTCATGTCGCAAGCTCCATGTTACTCAGACGATTCAACGTACGGTTTTTATTCACTCCTAATAGTACTCCACACCATTGTAACATGCGCCGACGGTGTTTGCTTCAGCTTGCTATATTGTAGTTTGTGATGAGATCTACATCATGAGGGTGGATTTGAGGCATGGAAAAAGCGGTAGATGTTATAGAAAATATGAATAGAATGTTTTAAATATATCAATAAAATCAATTGGACATCCCTTATTTGATCTGAAAAAATATTTGACCATTTGCTATAAACATAATTAGAAGTCGACGACGCTTAAGAGTGACGATATAAGTTTTGAGATTACGAATAAGACATTTATTTTGGAAAAGTTGGGAAACCTCTATAGGAGGTTAAAGTAAAATGAAGAAGGAGGTGATGCAAGAGCAAAACTTCAAATGATTATAGGGTAGTTAGTGAATAGTGTTGGGAAGCTGTTCACTAAAAATTCCCGCATTGCGGGTAAGTAATAACCTTAGAAAAGGAGGTTTAGCTTTGAGAAAGCAGATATTTGTTGCTTTATCTGTTCTCATTTTGTTGAGCTTCACTGTTCTGGCATATGCTGAGGAGCCCCAGATTAAGCTCGGTGGAGATATACTCGAAAGAGGCTGGTATTTCAAAAATGTAGATCAAAGTCTTGGAACTTATCTACCCGTAGACACTGCGGCTCAGGCGTTTTACACCACAGACGTACGCCTCACTGTTGACGCAAAGATCAGCGACAATCTGAAAGGCTTTATGGAACTTGAGACAAGGACACTTGGTGACCCATTTTCAGGTGAGTACGTTTGGGGAACGTCTACCTATAACGAAAAACCACCTGCAGACCTTGCATTCCGCCAGTTATGGATACAGTATACGGGGTCAGGTATCTTGGGTGTTCCTTCCGGCATAAAGATTGGACATATGGTCTGGGGACTTGGCGAAGAGCAGTTTTTTAACCATGAAAGGTTCGGAGATGACGGGATTATGTTATTTACTCAACCGACAAAGGAGCTCCTTCTTGCTGCTCTTACAGCAAAACTCGGTGAAGGGTATCCATTATATGGTAACTCACATGACCTCGATGCCTATGCTGTTGCAGGGGATTATAAGCTGGATAAAGACAACACCGTCGGTATGTATTACTGGTACGGAAATAAGAGCGATATCGATTTAAAGATAACGAACCTCGGATTCCACGCACATGGTCTCCTTGCCCAGGCTTTAACATATGCAGCTGAGGCAGATTTCCAGTTCGGCAATGCAACTCCGTTTGGAACAAAGCTTCACTTCGGTGGTTACGGATTTATGGCGAAAGCCGGTTACAAGATTGACCCTGTTAATCTCAGGGCCTCTTTCGCTTTTGGTAGCGGTGACAGCAATGGAGCTTCTGACGGTAAAGTGTCAGAGTTCCAGGTAACTAACGATAGTGATTCCCAAAGCCCGGCTACAAGGTTTGTCCACTATACCCAGATTTATGAGCGTACTGTACAGACAGCTGCAATGACCCAACTTCTCGGACAAGGAGTAGATAGGGGCACAGGAATTGCGAATACTATTTATTACAATCTCGGCGCGGATTTCATGGTTGTTAAGGATTTAGGCCTTTCCCTCGATGGATTTCTCCTCAGGGCTCAGAAGGTACCAGCTGGGGTAAATAAGAGTATAGGAGCGGAGGTAGACTTCAAGGGCTCTTACAAGATTGCCAAGAACCTCACCTATTTTGTAGAAGCTGGCGTTTTTGATCCGAGCAAATTCTATAGTTCTTATTATGGGATCGATAAAAAAACCGTTACCCAGTTTGTCCATGGTCTGGACCTCACATTCTAAATGTATATGGCGTAACGTATGACGCGTAGGTGATGAAAAAGGCGGGTCGCACATGCAGAGCCGCCTTTTTTATGCATAAAACCTTCCCTATCCGCTATTGTTATGCCATATCGTAATCCTCAAGATAAATATTATAGAGAATTTCTATGTACTCCATGAATTATATGGATATTAACTATTGGACTAGTGCCTTCCGATATTACTACAATTTCTATAAGAAGTAACTTGATTAAGGATTATGGAGGTAATAATGCAGAAAGATTATACAGGTCTATGGTCAGGGCTTGGTCTCAATCTCGAAAACCATGCCGGGCTCTTAGGGGTTCTTTCCGATGCCTATAAGAATATCTATCTTTCACAGAGGGGAAGGCCTAAGGGCATGGGATATTTTGACTTTGTCATCTCTGAAATTCACGGCCTCAGGATCGAGGAAATATTTGAAGCAAAAAAAGAGAAAAGAAAGGTAATCGGTACTTTCTGTCTTTATGTGCCTGAAGAAATCGTGCTTGCTGTGGATGGAGTATGTATAGGGCTTTGTGCAGGTGCCGACGTTGGGGCAGATGAAGCAGAAAAGTTTATACCGAGAAATACCTGCGCACTCATAAAGGCATTCATGGGATTTAAGCTTGCTGGACTTTGCCCTTATGTAGAGCTAACCGATCTTCTTGTAGGCGAGACAACATGTGATGGCAAGAAAAAGGCATATGAGATATTCAATGAGATAACGAAAAAGGTCTACGTAATGGAGATACCGAACAAAAAGGGAGAAGATGGGAAGACACTCTGGCGGAATGAGGTAAGACGTTTTGCAGAAAAACTCGAGGAGTTAACGGGTAAAAAGATTAGTCTTGAGAAACTAAAGGCATCCTCAAAGATTGTAAATGAAAAAAGAAAGGCCCTCCAGAGATTATCTTTTTTGAGATCTTATGATCCGGCTCCTATTTCCGGGCTTGATGCCCTTCTTATAAATCAGGTCTCATTTTACGACGACCCCATCCGTTTTACCACAAAAGTGAACGAACTCTGCGACGAACTTGACGCAAGGACTAAAGCGGGGACTGGGGTAGCTGAAAAAGGAAGTCCGAGATTTCTCATTTCAGGGTCACCAATGGCAATCCCAAACTGGAAGGTTCACGCAATCGCTGAAGGAAGTGGTGCAATGGTAGTTGGCGAGGAGTCCTGTGTAGGAGAAAGGAACTTTGGAACGCTTCTTGATGAAGATTTCTCTTCGCTTGAACAGGGAATGCAGAAGATAGCTGACCGCTATATGACAATAAACTGCGCCTGTTTTACACCAAACGACGAACGATTAAAGAACATAGAAGATCTGGCAAGAAGACTAAAAGCGGATGGAATTATTCATTATGCCATCCAATTCTGCACACCCTATTTAATGGAGGCTTACAGGGTAAAAAGGGTTGCTGAAACCATGGGAATTCCCTTTTTACGCATTGAGACTGACTACAGCATGGAAGATGTGGGCCAGTTAAAAACACGCATCGAAGCGTTCCTTGAGATGATTGAAAAAGGTGTAATCGCTTGAAGATCGGCGGCATTGACATCGGTTCACGATATATTAAATACGTGGTATTAGAAGACGATGAGCCTGTTGCCTTTTATTAAAGAAGACACAGGAGGTCTCACGGGCTATGGAAAGATTAGATCCTCGTTTTGAATTCTAAAGCCTGATTGGAAAAGTGGCTAACCCTCCTTTTTCTTTTCAGGTCAAATTTGAGTCTCAGGTTGAGATTATTCTCTTCCTGGGCTCAAATTTGAATTCAATTTATGGCGATATTCAAAGATCATGACTTCAGGAAGATGTTAGTCATGAAACCTTCTCTACCTGATGCTCCGTCCTTCCGGTAAAACTTCGGCAGGCATTGTCTGCTCCTTTTTCGGCGGCAACGGGATAAGAATACCAACTGTCCGGTTGTCCTTAACAAGATATGTTTTTGCGACCCGCATGACATCGTCCGGAGTAACTTTTCCGATAGAAGGAATATAGTCGTCGACCGATCTCCAGGTGCTTACGATCTCATGCTCCGCAAGAAGCGTAGCCTGAAAAGAAAGTGAATCCTGCTCGTATATAAAAGAAGCTTCCAGCAGGTTCTTTGCCTTTTGTAATTCATGCTCATCCACCGGTTCTTTTTTAAGGCGATCTATTTCCTGACCCAATGCCTTCTCTATTTCGGCAACGTCTTTGCCAGGCAGAGGTTCTGCCGAAACTGTGAACAAGTTCGGATCATGGGAGAGAAGTGAGTTATCCGCATCGACACTGAGCAAGAGCTGCTCATCGTGGACGAGATCCCTATAAAGCCGTGAGCTTTTTCCGCCGGACAGGATCTCTGCGATTACTTCGAGCACATAGCTGTCTGGACTGGTCAGATTAGGGATATGATACCCTATCACAAGAAACGGTAACTGAGCTTCTTTTTTCACGTAAATTCTCCGCTCCCCGGTTTGAGGAGGATCTTTGTCTTTTTTCTGCTCTGGCAGGGTTCCCTTGGGAATTTGACCGAATGCCTTGCTTATACTCCGAAGAAGTTCATCTTTTTTAAAGTCTCCAACAACAACGAGGAAGGCATTGACAGGGTTGTAGTATATCTGATGATAGGTTTTCAGATCGTCAAGGGTGAAGTGCTTTATGTCTTCCATCCAGCCTATAACAGGCCAGTGGTACGGTGAAATCTGAAATGCGGCAGCTTCCAGTTGTTCCTCCAGATAAGACTGGGGGTCGTCATCTGTGCTAAGTCTCCTTTCTTCCATCACCACCATCCGCTCTGTCTTGAAGTCTTCCTCTCTGAGGACGAGGTTCTGCATCCTGTCAGATTCCAGATCTATCGATACCTGCACCCTGTCTGAGTTCAGATTTTCAACATAGGCGGTATAATCATCTGAGGTAAAGGCATTGTCATCCCCACCGTTTTCCTGAATGATACGGGAGAACTCTTCTGGGCCGACCTTCTTTGTACCTTTGAACATCATATGTTCAAGCATGTGGGAAAGCCCTGTCTTCCCCCATTCTTCATTCCTTGATCCGACACGATACCATACCTGAAAGGTGACCAGGGGGGCATTGTGATTTTCAAGAAGGATTACCTTGAGACCGCTGGGAAGAACCGCTTCGGAAACCCGCTCAGTGAGCCCTGCTCCTGAAAGCGGTAAAGGAAAAATGAAAAAGAAAATGAGAAGCAGAACAAGATAGATCGGACTCAGTTTCCGGATCATCTTCTGCTTCCCTATCTTACATATTGTCATATCCCTTAAATGACCTATCATTCCTTAGGGAGCTTTAAACATAACATACTCGCCAGACCTATAGCCATATAAACTTCATACAGAAAAAGGATACAGGGTTACCACTTTTACTGTTACTCCGATTATCTATCGAGACTTACGAGGCGTTTGCTTCAGGAAGAGGGTTTTTTTGTTGTTGCTCAACACTTATGTAAACGGTTTTCAGGAGGAATGTTCTCATTCAGAATGGATATTTAATCCCTTAACCCCTTATCGATCTTCAATTCATTCTTGAACCAGACATCCCTCTGAGGGAAAGGTATCTGGATATCTCTTTGCTTGAAGGTTTCCCATATCATATAGTTGATTTCGCTCTTGACCTGAGGAATTTTGATTTGCGTGATGTCTACCCATGCAAGGAGTTCGAAATTTATAGAGCTGTCACCGAATTCGATGAATCTCGCTTCAGGCTCGGGGTTACTGCGCACATGCGGGTATTTGTGTGCGATTTCAAGTAATGTCTCCTTAACCTTATTTGCATCGCTGCTGTAAGATACGCCGACAGGAATATGGATCCTGACTATATTATCCGTGTAGGACCAGTTGATCAGTTCGTTGCTGATAAGATGTGAGTTGGGTATGATGACATCGATGTTGTCCAATGTTCTTAGCGTTGAAGTCCTGATGCCGATAGCCACAATCTTCCCAAAGTTGTCCTGCAGGGTGATCCAGTCCCCTCTTTTAATCGACTTCGTAGTAAGGATGACAAAGCCGCTGATAAAATTATTCGCTATGTCCCTGAGGCCAAACCCCACACCTATTCCCAACCCCCCCGCAATGGGCAGAATTATTTTCCAACTGAGACCCATCGTCGATAGTGCAATAAGTACGATAATTACGAGAGATAAATTGTAGATAATCATGTCCAAATTACTGGCAATTGCTGACTCAGCTTCCCTGTGAAAAAGATACATCCGGAGGAATGTGACAAGAATCTTCGTTATGACAAGAAGAAAATAAAATACGATTATCCCTGTGATGATAGACGATAGACTGAGACTGAAGCTTTCCGTGTCGATGATACGGTATCCAAGAACAGGTTTTGCATATAAGGAGAAGAATTTGACAGAAAGGACCAGCTTCACCAGAAAAATGATATACAAGATTCCAAGGAGGGTAACAAGATGCCTGCGCAGCGCATCCGAAAGTGCTTCCTGGCCATGAAATCTTTTGAATAAACCAGCAATGATGCCTGGCAATATTCTGCGGAGCAGCACATATAGCAGGGTGATTCCTGCAAATAAACCTAGGTACAAGAAAACATGTTCATTCATAACGTATTTTTCTATATACGCTTTCATTCTATCCCCGCGTTCCTATTTGTTTGAAGACCATAATTCACAATCAAAACTATTGTACAAAATCTCATTAACCTGAATAATGTATTTACATAATGCGGATGTTGTGAAAAAATTTATTTTTCGATAACTTAGTGTACCTTTAACTGATGGTTATTGGAATATTTTTATTAATATAACCATTAAAGATATTCCCAATAATTCATCTCTACGAGTCGTAGACGAGTTAAATAAATTTTTGAACAATGTCTGCATTATTTGGGTTAAAACAGGATCTAAAATTTTATCTGTGCCCCGATTTCGAAGACCTTGTCTGGTAGTATATTGAAATATTTCGAGATTCTCTCGGAGTTCCGGTCCACGTTTCAATAGCTGTCAACACGTGTTTCTCCGCTTTCTCCCTGAAGCTCAGCTCTGAATCGCGGCAAAGCCTCCGGATGCTTCGTACGCATGAAGTCGATAAGTTTTTCTCTCACCTCACACCGAAGGTTCCATGCACTTGATGAATCTGGGGCGCTCATGATTGCGCGAACCTGCATCGAATGCTCTGTCGCGTCGGTCACCTGAACCCCCCAGACTTTGCCGTCCCAGGCAGATTTTTTCAGGATGCGCAAAACCTCTTCCCTTATCTCCTGAATGGGAACCGTATAATCT
>CAZXCW010000059.1:0-3174 GCA_964639385.1 uncultured Nitrospiraceae bacterium | reverse complement strand
GTATAATCTACATACAGATACACCGATCCTATTAAGTCCGCAGACGTTCTCGTCCAGTTCTGAAAAGGTTTTTCGATAAAATAGCTTATCGGAAGTACCAGTCGCCGGAGGTCCCATATCCGGACGACAATATAGGTCAACGTGATTTCTTCGATCCAGCCCCATTCGTTTTCAACGATCACGACATCATCAAGACGCAAAGGCTGGGTAAGCGCTATCTGTATTCCGGCAAGAAGATTTCCAAGAGTACGCTGAGCTGCGAATCCCAAGACAATTCCTGCGACTCCGGCAGATGCGAGGATGCCGGTGCCGAGACGGCGGAACCTTTCAAAACTCATCAAGATCGCTGAAATGGCGACAACTGCAATCACAAAGATCAGTATCTTCCTGATTATCCTGACCTGCGTGTAGATCTTTCTTGCCTGGAGGTTGTCCTTGTCCTCAATATGGTATCGCATGAGAATGACCGTTTCAAATACCGAGGTCAACTTCACGAGCAACCAGGCAACTGCAACAATAAGAACAATGGTATGGACGTCACTAACGATCTTATGTGCCGACTCAGGCATTTTCACAAAAGAGAGGGCGATATAAATCGCGAAAAGCACAAAGATGAGACGGGAAATAGATTTCGTATGCTTTCCAAGGGACTCGTGCCAGTGAGGGGAAGTACGCCTGATGACACGCATGATGCCGCTAAAAATGAGATAGTGAAAAAACAGGCCGATCAGTGCAGCGCCAGCTACTATGGCAGCGGCATGAAGCAGTTCGGTAATATTTTCTACAGACAATGTCATGACATTTCCCTCCCTATCCTTACATTTACAGGAGGAACTCCGACAAGCTGAAATGTGCTCGAAGCTACAGCGACGTGTCCGTCAGTTTTTCCGATTTCTTCAAGAACTCGTGAGAAAATCCTGCCTTTTATAAATCGGCGCTGTTTGCAATCGACGACGTATCTCAACGTAAAGGCCACCAGTTGTCCGTGAATTCCATTATTATCATCGGGTCAACACTTGCTGCTTCAATAAGGTATTTCGTCACAACATTTTTCCACGCTTCTTGCGCATACTTCGTGTAATCACCAATCACTTCGTTCAGAACGCGAAGAAAAATCTCCCGGGCGAGTTGATAGTCACAGCCATACTTCACAGGGACACCCACCTTATCCCATAGAAACGGAAAATCCGCTGATATACTATATCAACGGTATAAACGAATGGTATCAGTATAAGTCCTATTTTTTTGTAAGAGGTTGACTTTATTATGTGTCGGTGTTTGTCTTACAAATTCAATAGATATGAACAGATAATTTATTCTATTGCAGTTTATTACAAATTAATGATTTCCTATCGCTTTTTCCAAGATCTTGGACATTCGTTCTGTCTGCAACTTAATAATTCTGCGGCCAAGCTCAGCGTTTGCGTGTACACGAGGGTCCTTACCTCCGAGAGAAAATGCACTGCTTTAAGATAATGCTTAAGCACTTTCTTGCTTTTGTAAAAGTTCCTTAACACTCTTTACCTGGTAACCGATCAATGAGTATATGCACTTGAAATATTGCTGATGCTCTTGCAGAGTGATTAGCAATAGGATAAAAAGAAATTTTAATGCTCATATTTTAGTCATAATAGCTTATTATCAACTTTCACCTTTCTTAACTTGAAGCTTTCTCTCGTTTGATATTGAAGTAAACGCTTACGCCCCAGTTTAGAAGCAGAACAAGAATAATGTGGTCGAACAAATTCCTTAAGTTTTAAAGACAACAACAGTGATTCTACATCAGAAGTTGCGACTTTTGCTTCTACCAATGGCCATTTGACTCCATATTTTTCTGATATAGCGAAAACTGGTCTATTTTCTTTAATATCATCAAAATTTGTACCATCAGCAATGTTTTGAAAACCCATTTTTTCTCTCAATCTCTCAAGATGACTGAAAAGTTCATCCTTGCAAATTAAACATCGTTCCTTGGGTTTGTTAATAAAATCAGGATGCAAAAACTCCTTTGTGTAAACCAATTGATGATTGACTTTAAGCCCTTGACTAAATTCCAATGCTAACTCTATCTCTTCAGCTCTTCTGATAGGTGAAACAGCTGTTACTGCAAGAATTTTTTCTGTGCCCAATACTTCTGCTCCTGTGTAAAGCACTAATGCACTATCCTTCCCTCCAGAAAAAGCTAATACCACACTATTGTATTTTTTGATTATTTCTCGTAAATGGGCAAATTTTTCACTCTGGGCTTTTTTCATCGTGACGAGTAGCTTGTTTACATTAAAACAAGACTCTGATTGTAGGTCTTTTTAGGAAGATTGAGATAATGAATGAGAATATCCCTTGTTTTGAGTATCTCATCAGGCTTTGAAAGCTCGATAACCCACCAATTACAGTTTGTCTCCAATATAAGAAATTCTATCCGGTTAACAATCTGATCAAGATTTTTCGGAGCGACATGACCGATCTCGGCGTTTTCAGTATGATAAATATGTGAGTTAAAAACACGATCTGTATGAGGATAGGTATACTTTTTACATAGATTTTCCTGTTGCAATTTCTCTTGGCATACATGAATATGTCCAATGTCAAGGGTAATGCCTGCTCCGGTTTCTTCGATTAAACTCTTAAAAAACTTGGGATTGCTGGTCCAAACTGTAGTTATATTTTCCAGACAGATGGTTATTCCGTGGTCAATACCGTAGGATACAAGATTTGAAAGATTCCCAACAGCCTTTCCCCAGTCAAGTTGTTCATCAGAAGTCTGCCCGAGGCCTATATGAACAGTCATGTATTTTCCATTCACAGCTGAGACGAGACGTATCATTCGTCTGAAAATTTCCATAGCCTCTTCTGATCTCTTATCGGCAAAGGCAAAATCAACATTAAAAAATCTGCAGTGATAACGCACCTCAAAGTCTCTTAGCGAATCCATTTTCAGGAAAAAATCTTTATCAGACACATCCGGACTCATAGACCAATCTATGCATTCAAACCCCTGTTTATAAGCAAAGTTTGCTAGCATTTCAGAATCCTGGTCGAAAATATTACAGAGAGCAATACGGGGAGAGCCTATATTTTCATTAGTATCCATACTTAAGTATAAACATATCTATTATCTATAACTCGACTTTCGCCAATATAACCAATCCCAAGGCATAACTTATTGATAATTAA
>CAZXCW010000058.1:0-14330 GCA_964639385.1 uncultured Nitrospiraceae bacterium | reverse complement strand
GTATCGAAAAATAAATTTTTTCACAACATCTGCATTATGTAAATGCATTTTGGGGTTAATTGAAAAATTTGAGGTGTAAAGATTTCGAGGCGAGAGATTATAAATTGTGTCTTAATAAATTTATAATATATTTTTATGAATCTAATTTAGGATTTATATTGACTTTAGAATACCATTAGATTAATCTAATGTTGCGAAATACATCTGGCATGTTGCAAATCAAAACATGCGTTGAATTTGACTGAAATGTAAAAGTCAAAGGTTAATTTATGAAAAGGAGGACAGGAGATTGGATATGAAGAAGCGATCATCCAAGGTATATTTCATTGCGTTAATTTTTCTGGCGATAATTTTGTTAGTTGGTACTGTCCTTGCGGCTACTGAACCATCAACAGCGCAAGAGGCAGCTGTACAGGGATCAAAGATGCCCTGGTGGGTATGGCCTTTGGGACTGTTTGTTTTTACATTTGTTCTTGGTATAGGTGCAGTTCTTGCAGGTGTTGGTGGCGGTGTTCTTTATGTACCGATTGTAAGTGGATTTTTCCCTTTTAATCTTGATTTTGTGAGGGCAACAGGTCTGCTCGTGGCGTTATCTACTGCACTTGCCGCAGGTCCTGGTCTGCTCAAAAGAAATCTTGCAAGTTTGAGGCTTGCGATGCCATTTGCATTGATTGCATCTGCTGCATCCATCTTCGGCGCATTGATAGGTCTTGCACTTCCGACAAATGTTGTTCAGACACTTCTTGGCGCAACTATAATAGGGATAGTCTTTATAATGCTTTCGGCCAGAAAATCAGACTTTCCATCTGTGCCGAAACCGGATAAACTTTCAACTGCATTGGGAATAATGGGCATATATCATGAACAGTCTCTCGGCAAGGACGTAGAGTGGCATATCCATAGAACCCCCATGGCATTATTTCTGTTTGTTGTAATCGGTGTTATGGCTGGCATGTTCGGTCTTGGTGCCGGATGGGCAAACGTACCTGTATTGAACCTTCTTTTGGGCGCGCCACTTAAAGTATCTGTTGGCTCAAGTGTATTTTTACTCTCGATAACAGATACAGCAGCGGCATGGGTCTATTTAAACAAAGGAGCCGTTTTGCCATTAATGGTGGTACCGTCTATTGTCGGCGTTATGCTCGGTTCAAGCATAGGTGTAAAAATCCTCGCCAGGGCGAAACCGAAAGCTATCAAGTGGATGGTTATAGGACTTTTGTTCTTAGCAGGTCTAAAGGCATTATTAAAAGGGCTCGGAATCTGGACATAGTCTGGACATAGATAGGAGGTTAAATAACATGAGTAATGATAAACCAAAGGTATCCGAAGAACAATTGGTATATGCCTATCTTCTTGGCAAAGGCGCGTGGACAGGACTTGGCCTGCTTGTAATCACTTTTATTGTTTATGTAACCGGAGTGCTGCACAATGTTGTCAGTTTTGATAAGATTCAGAGTTATTGGAAACTGAGGGTGGCCGAATATATCCATCAGACTAATTCACCTACAGGCTGGAATTGGATAGGCCTTCTAAACAAAGGAGATATGCTTAATTATATTGGCATTGTGCTGCTTGCCAGTATGACAGTAATTTGCTATCTAAGGTTAATTCCGATATTTGTACGTAAAAAGGATGCCCCATATATTGTAATAGCGATAATAGAGGTTGCCGTACTTTTGCTTGCAGCATCAGGTATCTTAACAGCAGGAGGTCACTAACATGAGTGCATATCAGGTATGTCCAACAGCAAGACTGCAAAAGCTACTTTTAGCTACAGATGGTTCTGAATTCAGTGAGGGGGCCATAAGAGAGGCTATAAACCTTGCAAAGATATGTTCAAGCAAGATCTACACGGTATCCGTAATTGAATTTAATCCTGAGTTTATGGCTCACGCACCCCAGCTTGTTGAAAAATATGAAAGAGAGACAAGACAGCATCTGGAATCAGTCAGGTCAAGGGCGTCAAAAGAAGGTGTTGACTGCGAGATAATTGTGCATGAGGGAGAAGAAGCATTTCAATACATTGTTGATGAAGCAGCAAAAAAACAGGTCGAGATGATCATCATGGGAAGGCATGGCCGTACAGGTTTAAGGAGGCTTATGATGGGTAGCGTAACTGCAAAGACCATAGGCCACTGCCACTGCAAGCTCCTGGTTGTGCCTGATGGTGCTAAGGTCTCCTATAAGAATATTCTTGTTGCTACCGATGGCTCAAAATATAGCGATGCGGCATCCCGGGAGGCTATCAGCATAGCAAAGCGCTGCGGGAGTGACCTGATTGCCGTTTCTGTTGCTAAGAAGAATGAGAATCTTCCAGCTGCAAAGAAGAGTGTTGATATGGTGAAAAAGGTTGCAGAGAAAGAAGGCATCAAGGTAGAGACTCTGACGCCGAGAGGCGTCCCATATGAAGTTATAGTGAAGACTGCGGAGAAAAAGAATGCGGATGTCATAGTAATCGGATGCCATGGAAGAACGGGTTTGGAGAGGGTGCTTATGGGAAGCGTCACAGAGAGAGTTATTGGTCATGCAAATTGTTCAGTGCTCGTGGTGAAAGCGTAGGCATCACTCCTCTTCTAACCCGTACTTCTTCAGCTTTCTCCAGAGAGAAACCCTATCTATTCCAAGTATCTGTGCAGCAAGGGTTTTATTGTCACCAACCTCTTCTAATACCCATTTTATATAAGCCTCCTCCTGTTCATTGAGGGATGGAAATTTGCCTTCTTTTTTTCTAAAAGTTCTTATGCTCAATTCCTTCAAGTCTTCTGGAAGGTAAGCCACCTCAATAGTATTGCCACTGGCAAGGGCGACACCCCTCTCTATGATATTCTCGAGTTCTCTCACATTTCCAGGGAAGTCATAGTTCATTAAGAGCGCAATTACATCCTGAGATATCTCTGTGACATCCTTTTTCATGAGTATTGCATATTTTTTCAAAAAGTAGTAACTCAAAAAAGGAATATCGTCTTTTCTTTCAGAAAGGGGAGGTATATGGAGTGAAACGACATTTAATCGAAAATAAAGATCTTGTCTGAAACGGCCGCTTTTTATTGAATCCTGGATATCTCTATTAGAAGCAGCTATAAACCTGACATCAACTCTTAATGGTTCCGTACCTCCTACCCTTAGCACCTCCCTTTCCTGAATAACCCTTAAAAGTTTTACCTGCATGGAAGAAGGCATTTCCGTTATTTCATCAAGAAAAAGGGTCCCTTGCGATGCCATTTCTATCAATCCTTTTTTCATCGTAGTTGCACCGGTAAATGCACCCTTTTCGTGGCCGAACAGTTCACTCGACAGTAGTTCTTCAGTAAAAGCCCCACAGTTCATAGCAAAAAATGGTCCCTCAGCACGTTTGCTATTGAAATGGATAAACCTTGCAAACAACTCTTTACCTGTTCCACTTTCACCGCGTATCAGGACGGTGCAATCCGTTGGAGCTATCTGCCGTGCCGTTTCAAGAAGCCGATGCATATTTGCATCCTGAGTGATTATTTTGACATTGCCTTGATATTTTTCTAACTGTTCCCGGAGTGCTATGTTTTCCCTCTTTAGTTTTACTTTCTCAACAGCTTCCTTAACAACCTTTCGTACCTCATCCAGATTAAAAGGCTTTGCAATATAATAGAATGCACCTTGTTTCATAGCATGAATTGCTGATTCGAGGGTTGCGTAACCTGTTATCATTATTACTTCTGTGTCAGGGTTGAGCTCGCGGCATCTCTTTAGTATCTTTATTCCGTCTACCTTATCCATTTTTAAGTCAGTGAGGACAACATCAAATTGGTATTCATCAAGAAGTTTCAGGGCATTTTGTCCGCTCTCGGTTCCTATGACCTCATAGCTTTCCTTTTTCATCACATGTTCAAGGTTTTTCATGGTTACCTTTTCATCATCAACAATCAATATCTTCGCGATAGCCATAATCATGCCTTTTCCATTGGTAATCGTATTAAAAAGGAGGTTCCCTTCCCGACCTCACTGTAAACCCCAATACAGCCGCTATGTTCTTCAATAATTTCCTCAACGACGTAGAGTCCGAGTCCTGAGCCTTTTCTTATATCGAATCGTGCTGAGTCTTTTTCAGAGTCTTTTGTGGTAAAGAAGGGATCAAATATTTTCGGCAGAATCTCTGGTGGGATTCCTGCACCTGTGTCTTGTATCTCAATATCGATAGTATCCTTACCAACAGGACATTCACCAGTACATATACCACTATATTTTGACAAGTCGCAGCCATGTTCCGTTGTTTCCTTTCCAAAATGTTTTTGTGCCCTGATAAGCACCTTCCCTTCTTCCTCAATGGATTCCACAGCATTTTTTATCAGATTCAAAAATGCCTGCTGCATCCGTTGTTTATCTGCAAAGATCATTACATCGCTCGGAATTTCAAGAATAGTTTCAACTCCTGCTGGTATGGAACCTTTAAGAAACAGGATGGTCTCTTCAACAAGTTTATTCAGTTGACATGACTCCTTTTTGAATTCTCTTTGTCTTGAGAACTCTAAAAGAGAACGAACAATGTCTCTCGCCCTATCAGTCTGGGTTGAAATCTGTGAGAGCAATTCTTTCTCGTATTCCACATCAATATCTTCAAGCTCTTCCATAAGTATCTGGCAGGATGATAATATATTGGATAATGGATTATTTAACTCATGGGCAACTCCTGACACAAGTGTACCCATCGATGCAAGCTTTTCTCTCTGGACAAGATGTTTCTGGCGTAATTCAAGTTCATTGAGCATTTTATTGAATACATTGGTCAGAGATAAAATCTCTCTGTCCTTTGAGTTGATTGAGACTTTTTTTAGCCTTCCTTCTGCGATCAAGCTCATTTGATCTTCTAAGGCATGAAGAGGCCTTACCACCATCCTTGACAATATTTGACCTATTGCAATTCCTGTAAGCGAGAAAAAAACAATTAGGGAAACAAGAATCTGCTGAGTTCTTATAAGAAATGTCTGGAGTCTTTTTCGTTCTGCAGTTGATAGATCCTCGGCTATCGTCACAATTTTCTGGCCCTGTTCTCTTATTTCTGTCTCCAGAGCAGACCGTCGATCTAAATCTTGAGTCTTGGTTACTGCAAATCGATTCATTAAAAGAGAATATTTTCTCAAATCTTCTTTTATTGACTCCAGTTGTGGAGCTGCTGCGAGTCTACTGTATTTATTTACATTTTGCTCGATTATTGTCTGAGTCTTCTTAACATAGTCAATGGTTTCCTGATAGTCCTGTTTGTTGTTATACAGAAAGGAATTCTTTTCAAATCTTCTGATGTCAAGAACGGTGTCGAAAAACTCAGAAACGACCTCCCCAAATTGTACCTGTTTCTCCATGTACCATAGTTCTGTGAAGGTAAATAAGGAAATCAAGATGATTACCGTGACTCCTGCATAGTAACCGAGTACAATTTTCTGCCTGATACTCGATGGGAATTTAAACATCTTTAATTATATGAATTATTATTGCAAAAAGCAATACCTCGTTAATTATTTGCAACATTACACTTTAAGGGGAAATAATCCTATCTTTAGCAGGTATAGGCCAGCAGGTATAGGTCCCACAGGGTCAGGCGGATTATGTTGTTGCATTATACAACTAATCAAAAAATTATGCTTTCTCCTCAAGACCTACAAAAATATAGATAAATAAATGGCTTAGAAGAATAAAACCATCTGGCATGAAATATGGTATCAGGGAAATAGAAAGGAGGGATGTAAAGATGAAGAAACTGGCAAAAAAATTGGAAAGACTTTTTTCGGCAGTTGCCTTTGCAGAAGCAGGAGAATTTGACACTGCAAGGGAAATCCTGAGGGAGGAAGAGAGACCCCAAAAAGTTGATCGTGTTTCACCTACCAAAAGAACTCGCAAGGAATTAAGAGCACCTGGAATTGAAAGGTAAAACACATATAATCAAGAATGATGTGAAAAATAAATATCATGCATCCCTTTTTGCTAGTGTACTGTCCCATAAATAACTTTACGTACAGGGTCATTCCCGTTTAAATGGGAATGACGGAAGAAAAAGTGTAAAGAAATGTTAGGGACACTACACTAGTAATGTGGTTGTAAACAGTGAGTATCTTTAAAAAATCAGAAGAAAGACTTCAAACTGCGATTATAGAGGATTTGAGGCAGACGATTGCCTTATCCAAGATGCCTCCTCACGTCCAACAGATCGCTAATAAGGAATTGGAGTTGCTTTCAAAGACGAGCCCCACTACAGCAGAATACACTATAGGTCTTAACTATATAGATTATCTTGTTAGCCTTCCCTGGAACAAAAAAACAGAGGATAATTTGGATCTCGAAAGGGCTGAAAGGATCCTGAATGAAAGGCATTATGGGCTGCATAAGGTTAAGGAGAGAATTTTAGAGCATTTAGCTGTCAAGATATTGATAACGAACAAAAAACCTCGGATACTTGTGGTTGACGATGAGGAGATTGCAAGAAAGAACCTGGAGCATATACTGAAAAAAGAAAATTATACAGTGGTCACAGCAGCCAATGGAGTAGAGGCCATTAAGAAGATGGAGGCATCAGATTTTGATGTGGTTCTTACAGACATCAGGATGGAGAAAGTTAATGGAATCGAGATCCTCGAAAAGACTAAGAACAAGTACCCTGACACCAAGGTCATTATGATTACAGGCTATGCCTCTGTCGACTCTGCAGTAGAAACCATTAAGAGAGGCGCATTCCATTACATTGAAAAGCCTTTTAAAGTTGATTCTGTGAGGTTGGTTATTAAGCAGGCAATGGAGAAAAAGTTATCGACCGTATCTACTAAGGGCTCTGTCCTCTGTTTTGCTGGTCCACCAGGTACTGGGAAGACCTCATTGGGTAAGGCTATTGCCGAGGCCATCGGGAGGAAATTTGCAAGGATTTCTCTGGGAGGGATGAAGGATGAGGCTGAAATCAGAGGCCACAGAAGGACATATGCTGGCGCAATGCCAGGGCGGATTATTGAAGAAATTCGTAGGGCAGAGTCTTCAAACCCTGTTTTCATGCTGGATGAGATGGACAAGATAGGGCAGGATTTCAAAGGCGACCCTGCCTCTGCCTTACTCGAAGTACTTGATCCTGAACAGAATCACAGTTTCATTGACCACTATCTGGATGTACCTTTTGACCTCTCAAGCATTATGTTTATCGTAACGGCTAATATTGCTGATAACATTCAGGAGGCTCTCAGGGACCGTATGGAAGTCATCGAGCTTTCGGGTTATACGGAAGATGAAAAGACAAAGATCAGCTTGCAATATCTTGTCCCAAAGCAGATAAATGAGCAGGGCTTATCAGACTGGGCACCCCAATTTACAGTAGAGGCCATATCTAAAATCATACAGGAGTATACCCGAGAGGCCGGCATCAGAAACCTTGAAAGACAAATCGCTAACATCTGTAGGAAGATAGCCACGGAGTATGTCCACCACAAAAAAAATATTCAGAATATTAAGGTGATGCCAGACCAGGTTGAAAAATATCTCGGAACGAGAAAATACTACCGGGAGGTAGCAGATGAGGAAAACAGGGTTGGTGTCACCACAGGTTTGGTATGGACTGAAACAGGTGGAGAAATTATCTTTGTAGAGGCCGCAAAGATGAAGGGGAATAAACAGCTCACCCTGACAGGATCACTTGGAAACGTAATGTGTGAGTCAGCGCATGCAGCTTTAAGCTATATAAGGAGTAATGCACCACTCTTTAATATTCCTGAGAATTTCTTTGAAAACCAGGATATTCATATCCATGTGCCTGCCGGAGCCATTCCGAAAGACGGTCCTTCTTCAGGGGCAACTATTGCAATCGCCCTTATTTCACTTCTGACCGGAAGGCCTGCAAAGAGGGACGTGGCTATATCAGGAGAGTTGACCTTGAGTGGAAGGATCCTTCCTGTGGGTGGATTGAAGGAAAAGATACTGGCTGCACGACGGGCAGGGGTAAAAGTGGTAGTATTACCAGTTAAGAATAAGGTGGATCTGGAAAATCTTCCCAATGATGTCAAGGAAGGATTGGACGTGCATCTTGTGGAACGGCTTGAAGAAATTGTGGATTTGGTATTATTAATAAATAATTCGTCTTTGAGTGAACAAAAGAAGTCTGCCCCTAAAGGGCACTCTAAAAATGTTGCAATATGTAACCCAAGCCCTTATTCATGCAACAGCCCTAAAAAGCCCGATGTATCTTGATAATTTTCTTTTCAGAATAATTTACGTTGCAAAGTTAAACGAATGTTATTTCAGTCTTAATGCTGAAATCAAAAAAACCAAACAGTTATCAATTGGCATAAAAATTGTTGAGTTTGTTACTTCTAACAAATGATAAGTAAAAAAGTTTAAAGTTAACATGAAAAAGGAGAATATAAATAACTTGATAAGAAAGTTTGAAGATATAATGACTGCTGCTTCCTTTGCAGAGGCAGGTGAATTTGAGACTGCAAGGGAAGTACTGAGAGGTGAAAGAAGGGTTCTGCTTGCAATGCGAGAAGGTGAGGTAGAGAAGAAAGCCCTCATATATGCGTTGAACACATGCAAGAGAATTAGAGCGGAGATGGATATTCTGTATCTCTCAACAACCGATGCAGGTGAGAATCCGATGCTGAAAGAATTTTTTTCAGAGATTCAGAGAGAGGGCATAAACTATCGTCTGATTCAGAGGATTGGTCGTTTGAGAGAAGAGATAAGGAACTACACAGACTGTGAGAAGAATATTGATTTCGTTGTTGTGGAGTCACCTGCGGTTGATCGCTGGAATAGAGAGGAGGGGCTCTCTAAGATATTGGACAAAATCAAGTGCCCGTTAGTAGTAGTGGATGTCCCCTAAAATACAGAAGTCTGTTCAAATAAATAAAAGGATAATATCATCCGTGAAGATAAACGCAAAAGAGTTGTTACAACGCCTGCGAAACTATAAGAATGGCAGGACGATCAACAGTCGCTAATTTGTATGCCTATTGACTATTGAATGTCCACTGACTGAAAGGAAAAGATTATGTATCTATATTTGCCTGTTGCGCACGTAAGCATTAATATTTTTCTTGTATTGGGGCTTGGTTTAGGTGTCGGGTTTTTATCAGGGTCCCTTGGTTTAGGTGGCGGGTTTTTAATGACTCCTCTCTTGATGTCGCTCGGCATACCCCCAACAGTGGCTGCTGCTTCTGATAACAACCAGATAGTGGCGTCAACGACCTCCGGAACATATGCACACTGGAGGTTAGGCAATATTGATTTCAAACTGGGCCTGTTTCTTCTGGCAGGAAATTTTATCGGAGGGTTTACCGGAGTTCAGCTAATAAAGGTTCTAAGGGCAATAGGAAATGCGGATTTCGGGATAAGGCTTTCATATGTGGTATTGCTCGGACTAGTGGGAGGGTTCACGTTCATTGAAAGCTTTTTGAGTTTGAGGAGTTTGAGGAAAGGGAAATCTGAAGAGCTGAAGGCTGGGAAAAAGTCAGGGACAGGAGGGATAGGGAGGTTTCTTAAGTCCTTGCCTTTTCAGACCCATTTTGAGAAGTCAGGGGTTACCCATTCTGCGCTGCTGCCTCTTTCAGTAGGAGGTTTTGTGGGAGCCCTCGGAGCCATAATGGGTCTCGGCGGCGGATTTATAATGATCCCTTTGCTAATTTATGTCTTGAGGATGCCGGTGCATGCTGCAGTGGGGACGAATCTTTTCCAGGAAATCTTCCTGTGTATGAATGTTACATTCTTCCAGGCATATACCAATCATACGGTGGATTTTATCCTTGCACTCCTGTTGCTCTTGGGTTCAACGTCAGGGGCGCAGATCGGAGCCCGCTTTTGTGGGAAGTTAAAGGGTGATCAGGTTAAAATCATTATTGCAATGATAATACTTGCAGTGTGGGTGAAGGTCGTCCTTGAACTCACTTTGCACCCATCAGCACTCTTATCGCTGGCAGGAGGTCACTGATGAAAAGATTCAAGATTCAAGATTCAAGATTCAAGATTGTGATATTCCTTATTTTTGGATTTCTGATCTTAAATCTTGCATTCTCAGAGGCGGCATCGGCTTTATTGACAGCAGAGACAAATCATGACCACATAAAGATAGGTTTTTTTTATCATGGTATTACCATTAATATAAATGGTTTTTCTAACCCGGGAAACAACGACCTCATTATCAAGATAACCTCCCCTGAAGGGCATCAGATATTGAGAAAAAAGGTGAAGGCGGCAGGACTTTTATGGATGAATGATGGAGAATTAAAATTTGAGCATGCGCCTTCGTTATATTTTCTTTACAGCACAAGGAAATTAGACGATATCTTGAGTCAGGAGGAGATGGATAAGTATGTGATTGGTTATTCTGCTTTGAATGGACATATGGAAATAACACCTGTTGCAAACGAGGATGAAAAAACAAAATTCTTCAATGAATTTGTGAGATTCAAAGAGTCTTCACATTTATATTCCATAT
The DNA here is from genome assembly GCA_964639385.1 of uncultured Nitrospiraceae bacterium. Classification (GTDB taxonomy): domain Bacteria; phylum Nitrospirota; class Thermodesulfovibrionia; order Thermodesulfovibrionales; family SM23-35; genus CAZXCW01. The sequence continues at coordinate 3,895 of CAZXCW010000058.1, read as the reverse complement.
CCTCTCAAAAAATCTCTACAACTGTTAAGGATGGAAAACAGAGTTACTTTACCGAGCTTAACTGGCCCTATCAGGCGCCCACTGATAATTATCTTGTTACCGTATACACTGTCAAAGATAAAAAAGTAATTGAAAAGGCGGAGGCAAATATGCTGGTGGAACAGGTAGGCATTGTAAAAACGTTATACAATATGGCAAAAAACAACGGAGCATTATACGGACTCATATCTATATTTGCAGCACTGTTTGCAGGTTTTATTGTCGCCATAGTATTCCCCAAGAAAGGAAAAGGCGGACATTAATAATGAAAAACATGAAATGCAAGATTAAAGGCACAGAGTTTTTCAATTCTGAATTTTTGCGTGGCGGAGAATAATATGTACGATAATATCCTTGTAGCTTTTGACGGGTCGGAATTCAGTAAAGCAGCGCTCATGACTGCTTCGAGCTGGGTAAGGAGACACGGGGGAAGACTCTTTCTTGTTCATGCCGTCTTTTTTGATGAACAGGAATTAAAGATAGCACCAGAACAAAGAGAGAACCGTTTAAAGCTTGGTAAAGAGATGTGTTACCAAACAAAAGAGGTAGTTTCATCCCAGTTAGGCAAAGACGTAGAATCCCTTATCTGTGAGGGTGAACCCCATGATGTTGTTGTTGATATTGCAAAAGCACAGAATGCGGATCTTATTACAATGGGTACTCATGGCAGAAAAGGATTAAAAAAGTTGTTCATGGGTAGTGTTACGTCGAGGGTTATTGTAAGTTCACCATGTGATGTACTCGTGGTAAAAAAATCATCAAATGAACATGCGGGAAAATATAAGTCCATTTTGCTCTCCTTTGACGGCTCGAGATTCAGCAAAAAGGCACTTAACCGCGCCTGTGAGTTATCAAAGATTGAAAACGCAGAAATTACAGCGCTCTATGTCATTCCGCGCTACGAAGAATTGATAGATCTTTTTCCAACTAATTTAATTAAGGGAAACCTTATGCATGATGCACAAAATATCGTGGAGGAGGCAAGAAAGCTGGCTTTAGACAAGGGTGTATCGATAAAAACAGAAATAGCGGAAGGAGATAGTGCAGAAAGGGTTATAGAGGCGACTGATAGGCTGGGAAACGATCTAATTATCGGAGGGACTCATGGATGGAGGGGTATTGATAAGGCGATAATAGGAAGCATCATAGAAAATGTAATCATCAACGCTTCCTGTCCCGTATTGGTGGTGAAGTGAAAGAGAGTAATAATATAAAATGAAGAATTGCAGGAAGGTTATATAAATGAAAAGAAAATTTGTTGAAGCGTCTGTTCTTTTCATAAGTATTATTAAGTGGTTGTTACTTTCAACTGTTACAGGGATTGTTGTTGGCTTATCAACGTCTGTATTCCTTAAATCTCTCGAGATAAGTATAAACATTACAAAAGGTTTCAAGTATTATTTTTTGTTACTTCCAGTTGCAATGTTTCTAAGCACCCTGATAGTGAAGTATCTTGCCCCTGATGCAGAAGGTCATGGAACAGAGAAAGTAATTGAAGCTGTTCATAAGCGTTCAGGCAAAATAAAGCCTCTTGTTGTCCCTGTAAAACTTGTAGCAACAGTAATAACCATTGCCTTGGGCGGTTCTGCGGGGAAGGAGGGTCCCTGCGCACAGATAGGTGCGGGACTCTCATCAATATTTTCTGATTTCCTTAAATTTGATGATAAAGACCGCAAAAAACTCGTCATATGCGGCATAAGTGCCGGATTTGCTACAGTATTCGGAACACCCATAGCAGGTGCGATATTCGGTGTGGAGGTCTTATTTGTAGGCAGTCTTCTTTATGATGTGCTTTTTCCTTCCTTTGTTGCAGGCATCATAGGTTATCATGTTGCAACTGCAGTAGGCGTTACCTACTTTTATGAGTCGTTAAGGTTTGTACCTGAGTTCAGCAGTCTTATGTTCATCAAGGTATGCGTAAGCGGGTTATTCTTTGGTCTTTGCGCTCTCATTTTTATCGAAATATTACGTTTCTTCGAATGGACAAGTCATAAGATAAGGATATGGAAACCATATAAAGGATTATTGGGCGGGGCCAGCATGATAATTCTCGTTTTATTAGTATCAAACAGGTATCTGGGTCTTGGCGTGGATACGATTAAAAATTCAATTGAGGGAGGGACTGTTCCAGTAGGGGCTTCTTTCTTAAAAATGTTATTTACCTCGATTACCCTTAGTTTTGGCGGAAGCGGGGGTATTGTAACTCCTATATTTTTTATAGGATCTACTGCCGGCAATGCATTCGCTCAAATACTGGGATTTAACATCCAGCTATTTTCAGCGATAGGTATGGTCAGCTTACTCGCAGGCGCAGCAAATGCTCCCATCGCTGCAAGCATAATGGCAGTAGAATTTTTTGGTCCTGCAGTTGGCCCTTATGCTGCAATAGCTTGTATTATCAGCTACCTGATGACAGGACACAGGAGTGTATATCCCAGTCAGGTACTCGCAACTGCAAAGTCTTCTTCTATAATGGTAACAAAAGGTGCTGAAATGACACACTTGTTGGATATTGTGTTTCACCCCAGACCAAAAAGTGTTACCGGTAGTATAGTAAAGGGATTTGAAAAAGCTAAAAAAGGGCTAGTAAAAAATAAAAAAGAAGAAGCACGGTATCGGCAAAGACCTTAAAAGACGGACCAGCAGTAGGAGACTTTTAAAGGGAAGTGTTACAGAGAAAGTAATGGGTTATGCCCCCTGTCCAGTCCTTGTAGTCAAGCCTTAAAGATTTAACTCTTTTCAAAAATCACTTTCTAACAAATAATCAACACCCATTTCACTGAAATAATTCTTTAAAATTCACGGATTAAAAAATTTCCACTTTTTTCTTGACTTCCACAATATATTGTGTTTTAATTACTCCCAAAATACTAAACCTGGAGGGTTTATGAAAAGTCTCTTATCTGAAATCTGCCTTACACAGAATGCATTAAAGGTTCTTGAGAAGAGATATCTAAGGAAGAATGAAGAAGGCAGGATTGTGGAGAAACCTGAAGAGCTTTTTAGGCGTGTAGCAAGGACTGTTGCATCAGCAGATTTCAATTATGGCAAATATGACAAATCAGAGGCCGATGTTAAAAATCTTGAAGACGCATTCTATGAAATGATGACATCCTTGGCTTTTCTACCAAACAGCCCCACCCTTATGAATGCTGGCAGAAGGCTTGGACAATTAAGCGCTTGCTTTGTTTTACCTATCGAGGATTCTATGGAGTCCATATTTGATGCAGTAAAGAACGCTGCAATAATACACAAATCAGGTGGAGGCACAGGATTCAGTTTTTCAAAATTAAGACCAAAAGGGGATGTTGTCGGCTCTACAAAGGGCATCTCTTCAGGTCCTGTATCATTCATGACTGTTTTTGATACTGCTACTGAGGCTGTAAAACAAGGCGGGACAAGAAGAGGCGCCAATATGGGTATCCTGAGGGTTGATCACCCGGATATACTTTCCTTTATCAATTCGAAGGAAGACAATTCAAAACACAATAACTTTAATATTTCCGTTGCCCTCACTGACGACTTCATGAAGGCTGTCCAAGAAGATAGAACTTATGACCTTATTAATCCACGTACACAGGAGTCAACAGAGACACTCAAAGCAAGAGATGTTTTTAATCTCATCGTGGAGCATGCATGGAAAAATGGAGAGCCAGGTATTGTCTTCATAGACAGAGTAAATGAGTCGAATCCAACTCCACGAATAGGCAGGATAGAGTCAACAAACCCATGTGGTGAACAACCCCTCCTTCCCTACGAGTCCTGTAACCTTGGTTCGATAAATCTTGCAAAAATGGTAAAAGCAGTAAGCCCCCCCACCCATCCCTCCCCCTCGAGGGGGGGGGGCAAGGGAGGG
>CAZXCW010000057.1:0-14468 GCA_964639385.1 uncultured Nitrospiraceae bacterium | reverse complement strand
ACAATGTCTGCATTATTTGGGTTAAGGATTATAAAAGCCTATCGGCAAATTTGGGTTTTAAATAAGGATTACAGAAATGGAATTGAAAGAAGTGAATAAAAAACCTCTAAAATTATAATTATCAATTTTTCTAAAATAAACCCAAATAAATAAGTAATTATGATTAGTAGATTAAATTTTTTTATTTGACCATTAAGTTGAAAGTATTATAACATAGCTCGTTTCTTAATTTCTTGAGTTTTCTGCAAGAAAAATCTTTAAATTTACTTAAATTATACCCATCATCTATTTAAAAACCCAGGGGAAGGGGGGTGGAGAAAAGGATAAGGTTTTAAGTCTAATTCAGCCCGTAATTTATGAAAAAATTCAGAAGGAGGAGGTAAACCAATGGGAGCTCCAGGACAAGAGCATTTGTGGGATAAAGAAGTAAAAGGCCACAGGGCGTATAATGACGTCAGGATCTTTACGGATGACCAGCTCAAAAATTATACTGAAGAAGAGCTCAAAAATTTTAAGGCAAAACATACTACCCCGAATTTAGATGAGCTCGAAAAGGGTCCATTTCCAAGCTTTGTAAGCGATCTCAAGAGGGAGGCACTTCACAGGAAAAAGCTCGGGCAGGATAATCTGATGATACCTGAGGGAATAGTTGAAGACCTTTTAGGGGTAGTAGAACTTTCTTATGTAGATAAAGAGACACACTGGAAACATGGCGGTATCGTCGGGGTTCTCGGCTATGGAGGCGGTGTAATTGGAAGATATTGTGATCAGCAGCAGAAGTTTCCAGCTATCGCCCATTTCCATACTTACAGAATAAATCAGACGGGCGGAAAGTTCTATACAACAGATTATCTCAGAGGGATATGTGACATCTGTGAATACCGTGGAAGTGGCATAATGAATTTGCACGGCTCCACAGGTGACATGGTCTTTCTGGGCACGTTTACAGACCAATTAGAGCCTATAATGTTTGACCTCACTCATGATATGGGTGTTGATATAGGCGGTTCGGGAGGGAATCTCCGTACCCCATCTGATTGTATTGGTAAAGCAAGGTGTGAATTTGCGTGTTTTGATACCCTCGATATGTGTTACGAGATGACCATGCAGTTTCAGGATGAATTACACAGACCTGGTTTTCCTTACAAATTCAAGTTTAAATTTGATGGGTGCCCTAATTGCTGTGTGGCTAGTATAGCAAGGTCTGATTGTGCCTACATTGGCACCTGGAAGGACGATATCAGGATTAATCAAGAAGCTGTTAAGGAATATGTAGCTGGAAAGATTCCACCTGATGGAGGAGGAATGACTGGCAGGAACTGGGGTCCTTTTCATATCCAGAATGAGGTAATTGACCTCTGTCCTACTCAGTGTATGAACTGGGATGGAAAAAAGCTCAGCATCAACAATGCAGAATGTAACCGCTGTATGCATTGCATTAATGTTATGCCAGAGGCATTAAGGGTTGGTAAAGATCAGGGTGTTTCTCTTCTCTTTGGTGCAAAAGCACCTATTTTGGAAGGTGCGCAGCTTGCTACACTGACCATTCCATTTATGTATGCTAAGAATCCCTATGATAATATTAAAGACGTTGTCAGAAAAGCAATTGATTGGTGGATGGAAGAAGGTAAAAACCGTGAGCGTATTGGAGAATGTATCCAGAGATTTGGTCTCAAGAAGTTCATAGAGGTGCTTGGTGTCCCAGCCATGCCCCAGATGGTGAAAGAGCCTCGTTCTAACCCGTATGTCTTCTTTAAAGAGGAAGAGGTTCCCGGAGGATGGAAGAGGGACATTAAAGAATATAGAAAGAAACATCCACTATAAAAAACATATAAAGGAGGTACGTTATGTCAAAAGGGAAATTAGGCTACTATAATCCCGAAAAACCAATGGAAAACAGAATAACTGATATAGGTCCTCCGCATTATAGGCAGTTTCTGCCGCCTATTATAAGGAGAAACTACGGGAAATGGCTTTCACACAGGATATTAGAGCCAGGGATAGTATCGCATATATCAGAATCAGGTGAGAAAGTTTACTCAGTGAGAGCAGGCGGAGCAAGGCTAATGTCAGTTGAGCATATTCGTGAGATATGCGATATTGCTGATAAATACTGCGATGGTTATGTGAGATGGACGACAAGAAACAATGTTGAGTTCATAACAGATAGCGAAGAGAAGGCAAAGGCCATGAAGAAAGATTTAGATGGCAGAAAGTTCCCCGCAGGATCCTTTAAATTCCCGGTAGGCGGTGTTGGGAATGTTATTACTGCCATTGTGCATACTCAGGGATGGGTCCACTGTCACACTCCTGCTACTGATGCATCCGGCTTAGTGAAAAAGACAGCAGATGCCCTGTTTGACTATTTTAAAGAAATGAAACTACCGGCAAAATTAAGGGTCTCCATGGCATGTTGTCTGAATATGTGTGGTGCTGTACACTGCTCGGATATAGCCCTTCTTGGTTACCACCGTAAGCCGCCTATGGTTGATGATGATCATATCGGGAAAATATGTGAAATTCCCCTTGTAATCGCAGCCTGTCCATTGTATGCGATTAAACCTGTTACTACTCCAGACGGCAAGAGGAGCGTGACAGTCAATTATGACAAATGTATGTACTGTGGGAATTGCTACACCATGTGTGCTGGAATGCCTTTGGCAGATAAGGAAGGAGACGGTGTAGCTATCCTTGCTGGCGGAAAAATTTCGAATCGCATATCAACACCGAAATTCTCCAAGGTAATTGTTCCCTGGTTACCGAATAACCCTCCTCACTGGCCAGAGGTTATTGGGATTGTTAAAAAGATTGTAGAGGTTTATGCAAAAGATGCAAATAAGTATGAAAGGCTTGGTGACTGGGCACAAAGGATTGGCTGGGAGAAATTCTTCGAGAAGACAGGCCTGCCCTTTACATGGCACATACTTGATGATTATCGCCTTGCTGTCGATACCTTCAGGACAACGACACAGTTTAAGTTCACAGACCATGCCTGGGCTGTATCTAAGGCAGCAGGAGGGATATAAGGCGAGAGGTCTGTTTGACAATATCCATATAACTTATGTTATAGTTTTGCTAAAAAAGGGGAGTAAATATTTATGGGAACAGAAGAGATTAAAAATGCGATTATCGAGTATCTCTCGAAGGGTGCGAAGACGAAGGTCTATTTTAGCGATATGGTTTCTGGTGTAAAAAAGACCATCACTAATGCTTCAACATCTGAGATAAAAAAGGTCGCGAGTGATTTAGTGAGAGAGGGTGTTGTAGAGTACTTCTCTACAGGAAGTACTACTATGTATGGTTTGAAAGGAAGAGGCATATCCGCGGAAGATGCTGGCGCTAAGACAGAGTAGTTAAAAGAGATTGAAGAAGGCAGGTGGCAACTTTTTGGTGGTCACCTGCCTTAATATTAATATCTCCTCTAAAAAACCTTCCTTGATGTTTCAATAAAACTATGTTAAAAGAGAGGTAGTGGTTTTGTTATGAAAAAGCCGAATAATATTGAAAAATTTATTTATAAACAGAAACGCTTGCTAGCTGAAAACCCGGAGTGTGCTACTGCTCATTATAATTTAGGGGTAGCCTTCATGGATCAAGGCAAGTTCGATGAGGCAATAGAGGCATTCGAGGAGTCCATTGAAGCTGGCAGTCGCATGTTCGAATCCTTTGTGAATTTAGGATACATCTATTTTAAGGAAGGGGACCTTGAAAAAGTAGTTAAGGCGAATTTAAGGGCCATCGAGATAGAACCAAGATATGCGCGGGGCTATTCAAATTTAGGCTTTGCCTATCTCCAGATGGGGAAGACTGATGAAGCTATAGGAGCGCTGGAGAAGGCATTGGAATTAAATCCAGAGATTGTTCAAGCCATGTGCAATCTCGCTAATGCATATCTTCAAAAAGGGGATATAGAAAAAAGTATTGAGGTGAATAAGAAGATGCTTGAGCTGGCCCCAGATTTTTCTCTGGGCTACAACAACCTGGCCAATGCTTACTACTTTAAAGGTGAGTTTGATGAAGCGATTAAAAACTGTGATAAGGCATTAGAATTAGGTTTTGAAGTGCACCCTGAGTTTTTGAAACTCCTGGAGCCTCACCGAAAGAAAGACTGAACCAATGATTGATGAACTTTTTTCAAAGTACATACTTGAGGTCCGAAAGGCTAACCAGCTTTTCAGCACAATTCAGGAAAAATATCCACTCAGTGTGCGGTGCAGAATTCATTGTTGCGATTGTTGTTACGCTATTTTTGGTGTCTTTCCAGTAGAGGCAGCTTATATTAATTATCATTTTAATCGCTTAGAAAGAAAAATAAAAAGAGATGTTTTGAGAAGGGCAGAAAAGGCCGAGACTGAAATGTTGAAGACAAGGGATAAACTACAGCAGGTTTTCGATAATAAGCCTGAAATGCAGGTATATGGTCTGGGTAAACAGAGGGTAAGGTGTCCTTTTTTGACGGAAAGAGAAGAATGTGCTTTCTATGAGAAACGTCCCATTATCTGCCGCCTCTACGGAGTGCCTTTCAGCCTGAAAAATGGAGACAAAGAACAATCTTGTGCCTGTGGTGTTTCTGGTTTTCAGGCGAAAGTTGCCTATCCTACGGTAAAGCTCTATAAGATATATGGTGAACTTTGTAAACTTTCCGAGGAGCTTTTTAAAAAGGCAGGTTCTAATCATCCAGAGAAGGCTACTTTTATGTTACCCCTCTCAAGGGTGTTAAGGATGCCTTTAGAAGAAGTTATAAAGGGAGATTTTGAAGAGTAGTATATATCTCCTCTATATGCCTGTCTAAGTTTGCGATTATCACAGGGAAATCGTTAGTATTTTTGTATCGGTCTGTTAAAGGATTAATAATACTATTTAGTTCTTCTTGACTGAATGCCTGAAGTAACATTAAAAAGTCCTTTGCGTGATTAAGATTAAGATGGTGTTTAAGATCCCCCTTTAATTTCAAGGCCTCAAAAAATCCTATAAGAGTAGCCTCAAGACAGGAGTCATCCGCCCATATTACATCCCCCAGTCCATCCAGTTTATCCAGACGCATTCTGGCAGTGAGGTTTAAAAGGTAGTAACATAAGGCCAGGATTGGATTTAATGCTTCTTTATCTGTAAAGCCCATGAATGGTTCATATTGCCTTGCTGTTGTCAGGCGAACGTCTATTTTTTTATCTTCCAATTTTACGACAAAGTCACCTGCTGCATGATGCCAGGCTAGAATCTGGCTGAAGTTTTTAAGGTCGTAGTAAAGAGTTAAAATCTGAGAAGCCTGTTTGTATATTTCAAAGCTCTGTTCAGGAGAAAGATATTTATAACCTTTATCAAAGTCCCAGAGTTTTAACCCCTGTATGCCCTCAGCGTTTTTCGATGTATGAAATTCGTGATATCCTCGGAACCATTCTTCGAGGAGGAAAGACATAGCATTGACATCGCCCAAGAAATAAACCTTGGGTAAATAGGGCAAATCAAATTCCATATTTAACTTCTGGAGGGTGTCAAATTCTTTCTTTAACCAAAATCTGCCTGTGTCTGAGATGGCAACATTTAAACCAAACTTTACTTTCTCTTCTTTGAGAACAAACTCGATACTGGCAGGATGGTATAAATGTCCATGTTTTTCCGAACGGATAATAATTTCATAGACTTCCCTGAAATGGATTTCCTTCCCGTTTTTTTTAGATATTATAGAAAGTAATGGTTTCAGCTCATCTCTTAGAAGAAAGTCTTTTATGGAGTGGAAATATATTCTATACGATGTCTTTAATTCATCGCCTTCTAATGGTAAGTCCCACTTGCTTTCATCTGCAAGGATATCACCATGTGGTGAAGAAACGAGATATCGTATAGATGGTTCCATACCTTTGAGATCCTTCGGGCATTCGCTCTCAGGATGACTGCTTTGCAGTCAGTTTTTCAATTGCCTCTTTTGCTAATTGTGCTACCGTTACGTTTTTGAATTCTCTTTCTCTATAAAGAGTAAGCCGCTGGTCATCTGTGAGGAGTTTTTCTAACTCTTCTATTGCATCTTTATATCCTAAGTTGCCCAAAGCCCAAGCAGCATGTCCTCTTAGTGCAGGATCTGGAACTACTAAAAATGAGCAGAGGGCACGGGAGGCGAGTTTTACCAGCTCCGGTTTTGTTGTAGCAATCTTTCCAACAGCCCAGGAGACTTCTTTCCAGTAGTTTTTATATTGTAAAAAGGAGAGAAGGGCATGGCTAAATTTCCCAAATAAATCAGGGTTCTTACTGATAGTCGCTCCTACAGCTTCCAGGGCACCCCATGCTGATGAGGCAGAATCTGCTGCGCTTAATAGGAGGCGATTTAAAAATTTACTGATAACTTCCGGTCTTTTTTCCCCTATTTTTGCGCAGACATCACTAAATATTTCGACTATCCTCCAGCGAAGGTGTTCATCAGGCGTATAGAACATACGAAGAAGTTCAGGAATTACTCGTGTATCTTCTTGAGCCAGAACAATAAGATCTTCTATCCGGTTTTCAGAAACATATGTTTGCACCTTTTCTCTGGAAAATTGATCAGAGCGCAATTTTTTTGCAGGGGCAGATACAAAGGAAGACCTTATTTTGTCTTTTGCCATTTCTCCTGTAAATTCCTTTAATTCTGGTTTGAGTTTGACAAATATGAGTGCGCCTCTGACCCTTCTGTCCTCAAAAGTTCCACCGGGAATTACTTTATGAGAAATAGGGTCATAGTTCTCTATAACACCATCCAAATAATCCTCTCCAGCAGAAAGAGAAAAGGCGATATAATCATCATAATTACAGGCGAACAGCAAGGCCTCAACAAAAGCAGCTCCTCTGTTATGACCCGTGGCATCAAAGGCATAAACAGCCCCACAGTTTTCACAAAAGCCAAGGGGAAACTCGCGAGGCTTTCTTTCCATCAATTCTTTACTTTGTTCAATAATATGTTCACAGAAGAGACAGCGTGGTTCTATAAATAACGTTTGCATCATTTACTCCTTATTTCAATTCTGTATTAAAAACAAAAATTTGTCAAAGAAACCGCTCAAATACTATGCCCCGCCTTCTATTTTAGTTTATGATTGATATACACTAAGGTATCGAAAAATAAATTTTTTCACAACATCTGCATTATATAAATGCATTTTTCGGGGTTAATAAGCTGACGAGGAATGATATAATAGCAATAAAGCATACTATGACATTACCCCAGCAATTTAATGATCCCCCGGAAATTATGGCTTCAGAAAAACAGATTACCATTATTACTCAAGCCCTTCTAAAACTTGCATCAAACAGAGCTGTTCAAGCAGAACTTCCGGATGTTGATCAGTATGTGAAAAACTTCATGACAGAAAGAGAAAAAGGTGATCCAACCTCACATGAATACGCACTGCTCTATCTTTATGCGAGGGTGCATAGCGCAGGCTCCACATATTCTCCTTCCGAATATGAGCTTTTCAAAAAGAGAAATGCTTATTCATGCCACCCGGGTGGTCTTTCGCCTCTCATCCTGGCAGAGCAGTTTATCAAGCCAGAGTCAGTCATCGCTGACCTCGGCGCAGGCAATGGACTACAGGGGCTGCTGCTCCAGTGCCTGTACCCACATCGTAAAACACTCCAGATAGAGCTTTCCTCGGAATTGATTCGTGTCGGCAGAATTTTTCAAGGGATACTCGGCATCAGTGATGATCGCATAGAATGGGTTCATGATGACATTATCAACGTATCTCTTGGAGCTGTTAATTTCATTTATCTCTATCGACCGGTAAGACCCCTTGAAGGCGGAAAAGAGGTTTATCATACTATTGCAAACAAACTCTCAGCTATAAACAAGCCCTTTGTTGTCTTTAGTGTAGCCGACTGCCTTGCCGAATTTCTGGACAAACGATTTTCTATTTTTTATTCGGATGGTCATCTAACCTGCTATAAATTCAGCCCTTGACTTTTATAAGTAAAGTAAATTATATATATTTAGATTTTTCTTCAAGGGGCCTGAAAGCAATTTTTTAAAGATAGCAAGAGCTTATATCTCTTAGATAAAACTCTTTTACTACAAAATTTTTGAAGGGAGTTTCTATGCCTATTTACGAATTTCGATGTCTCCGCTGTAGACATGTCTTTGAGCTTTTAAAGCTTAAAAAGGGTGACGAAGAAGTAGAGATGAAATGTCCGGAATGCGGATCCAAAAAAGTAGAGCGAGCTTTGAGCAGGATAGGGGTTATCAAGTCTCGCAGTGGAGGGCCCACTCGCACAATTAAGGAATGTGGTGGCAGTACCTGTGCTACCATAGATGTGCCTGGTCCTAAAAAATAATCTGCTGCCCAAGCTTACTACTGCAAATAGCACCCACGCCTTACCCTTTACAAGGAGATGGTATATTCATTCAGTGAAGCGTGGCAGAGAAGAGAGATTCCGGACAAGCCGGAATGACAATAGGAGGAATAGCGAGGTTCTGTCATCCTGCATCTCGGGAATCCTTCTCTAACCAATATTATTCATAAAATTGATGGCAGATGTCATGATTTATACAATAGGACTGACTCGGGGCATTATTTTTGATCTCCTCTCAATTGTACCAAGTAAAGAAATGACCGTTGAGAAAATTATTGAGTATCTTCGGTCTCATCCAAATGATAAATTTATGTACAAGCATTTAATAAATCAGTTAGGAAAATTTGATGAGGACGAACTTGATGAATTAATAGAGGACGCTAAAAAAGCAGATGATTTCTCGTTGTTGGCATCTCTTTACGAAACATGTATCTCTTATAATGAGCTTTATGGCCTGAGAAAGAAATTTGATGATATAGATATACGCCTATTAGCCAGGCATACACCATTGATTTACATAAGATGGTCTCTGGATAAAAATCTTGAATCTCGTCTTTTTTGGATGGATATGTTTTCAAGGAATAAATACCAACACATGGACTTATCGCCCTTTAAATCTACCAAATTTCTGATTCCTTTTGATTCAAGCGGCCTTGCTGAAGACAAAGTCATTCATATAGAAGACGTATATTCAAGATCAAATGATAAATCCTTTGATACAGGGACCTCTATACGGGCCGTAGAGCCAAATGAGACCTTAGATAAAATCTTGAATAATCCAGTAGTCCAGGACTTGCTGCTGGGAGACGCAATAAGGGTGCAATGGAGCGTTAGCCCGCATGCCTTTATAAGAAAATGGAAAGCTGATATAGATGTATCTGTAGGAAGAAATAATTGGAGGCTTGAAGGTACATTGCGAGAGTACGGGAAAGGCCTCACAGAGGATGAGGCAAAAGCCTCTGCCTTAATGGAGATAATAGAGAGATATTCAGCTTTTGCAAATTTTTATAACGATCAATCCGTTGGGTATAAGAGAGAGTATAATCTTATAAAAGCAAGGTATAGCGAACTGACAGACAAAGGACAAAACGTGCTTAACCCAAATAAGATGAGTCTCGAAGCTCCTTATGAGGATCAAGAGTTATACTGGATTCTTGCTGAAGAGGTTGATAAAGGATATTACCGTGATATATATATACCCGCTCAATTTGCCTTTCTTATTTCCTCGGGTAATTTTGATGAGATTGACCTCTACAGTCAGGGTACCACGTCAAATGGTTTGGCCTCAGGGAATACAATGGAGGAAGCCAAACTGTGTGCGCTATTGGAATATATAGAGAGGGACTCAGAGAAAGTCATGTTTTTCTCTGCTGACAGATTTTTTTTGCTGGAAGCGGAAGATCCCATTATGAATAACATCCTAAAAACCTGGGAGCAAAAAGGTGTTTATATACAATTTTTGGATTTAACATCTGAATTTGGAATTCCCTGTTACAAAGCCTTCTTTATCCATACCAAAGGTGGATTTTCAAGAGGATGGGGTGCACATCTGGATGGGAAGATTGCAATAAACAGAGCAGTATGTGAATTGACTTCTCCTTATTTTCTCTCTGACAACTATTCAACAGTACCGCCAAAGGAAATAGATCAGAGGACAATAAAGTATGAGGACCTTCCGAATTATTCCTCAGGAAATGTAAACAAGGATTTATGGATGTTAGAGAAATTATTAATAATGAATGGTTTGCATCCCATTTATGTAAATCTGACCAAAAAAGACTTAGACATTCCTGCTGTGAGAGTGATAATACCTGGAATGGAGATGTTACCTGACTTAGATAAATACTCAAATTTTAGTAAGAGACAGTTCAGAGATTATTTGAAAATAATGAATGCAGACTCACATGAAAGAATGAGCAGCCAATAGAAAGATATGATTCAAAAATTGATGATACATTCTCCCAGACTTACCATTGCAGGTATTGGTGGCGATACAGGTAAAACTGTTATTAGTGTAGGGTTATGTCGAATCTGGCGTGAGCAAGGATATAAAGTCATACCTTTTAAAAAGGGACCTGACTACATTGACATGAGTTGGTTGAGCTTAGGGGCAAATCATCCATGTTATAACCTTGATCTTTTTTTGATGAATGAGAACCAAATCCTTTTTTCTTTTTTTTTGAATACCCAGCAGACAGATATAGCCCTCATTGAAGGAAATCGTGGGCTTTATGATGGTTTGGATGCGGAGGGGGGTGTTAGTACTGCAGAGTTAGCTAAACTTCTTCGCTCCCCCGTTATTCTAATAGTGGACTGTACAAAAGTAACGCGTACGGTTGCTGCCTTGGTACTTGGGTGCCAGAAGTTTGATTCGGACGTGCCAATTCAGGGGGTGATTCTCAATAGATTAGCCAGTTCCCGTCAAGAAACTGTTATTCGTGAAAGTACTGAACGATATTGCCGTCTACCAGTGGTCGGAGCTATTCCCAAAGTTGCCAACGTAACCTTTCCGGGAAGACACCTTGGTTTAGTGCCTCCTCAAGAACATCCCAAAGCTCAAAACGCAATTGATAATGCAGCCGAAATGGTATACAAATATCTGGACTTGAAGACATTATGGAAGATTGCGAATGAGGCGCCACCGTTAGAAGTTATCCCCATACCCACCCCTGCCCCTCGAGGGTCGGAATCTACACGCACTGAGGATAGGGCAAGGGAGAAGGTACTCAGGATAGGGGTGATCAGGGATTCAGCTTTCCAGTTTTATTATCCTGAAAATATAGAGTCATTAGAAAGGGCTGGAGCCGAAATTATTGAATTTAGCGCTTTAACAGACGATTTACCACCCTCGATTCATGCCCTTTATATCGGAGGTGGTTTCCCTGAAACTCATGCAAATGCCTTATCAGCGAATAAAAGAATGAGACAATCAATTAGGAAGGCTGCTAAACGTGGATTACCCATTTACGCTGAATGCGGTGGGTTGATGTATCTCGGTGAAAAGTTGATCTGGGAAGAAAAGGTCTATCCGATGGTGGGCGTCTTTCCTATAGTAGTTGGAGTGAGCAAGAGACCACAGGGCCATGGCTACAGTATTATAGAGGTAAATACCCCTAATCCCTTTTTTAAAACCGGGTTAATTTTACGTGGTCATGAATTTCATTATTCTCATATTCTCAACGCGGACGAAATCCTTCGGCTAACAAAAGATAACGAAAATAATCCTCCTGAATCCTCTCTTTCCCCCTTTTGGAAAAAGGTTAATCCCCCCTCACCCCCCCTTAGTAAAGGGGGGAAGGGGGGATTAACGGAGCAAAAGGATAATGTCTATTTTGCATTTAAAATGAAGAGAGGGCGAGGGATAGTTGGCAGTATAGATGGTCTCTGTTTTAAAAATGTCCTTGCTACTTACACGCACCTGCATGCTCTCGGTTCAAGAGAATGGGTAGAAGGAATTATAAGTAGGGCAACGGCTTACAAGAAAGAGAGACAACTACAGGAAAAATTATAATCCTATGATTCCAATAAATTTAGTTCGATTAATAATTCTAAGTTTAAGTTGACTTTTTTGATTCGTCTTAGATAGTGTAGAATACATTCTATTAGTGTGGTTCTCTATATTAAAAAGAAGCTTATTCATTAATAAGTTTTTTTTATTTGACCATAGTTGTTATTTTATATTATTTTGTACGACTTCTTAGAAAAATCTTTTTTGATTGCGTTATAAATAAAAGTGTGATATTGTAATTAGCCTACGACTGGGATTTTCCCGAGTAAAATTAGTTCAATTTAAAAAAGGAGGTAAAAGAAATGCCAAAATGGACGTATAAGGGAAAGGAATATGAAATGGATGAGGATGGATTTCTCATGGACTGGGAGAGTTGGGAGGAAGGAATGGCACCAGAACTGGCCAAGGTCGAGGGTATTGATACCCTTGATGACCGGCACTGGGAGATAATCAGGTATTTAAGAGATTATTACGTAAAATACCAGATTGCGCCACCTATCAAGATGCTCATCAAAGAAATGGGAAAGTTATTCGGACCTGAAAAAGCAAATCAGAAGTATCTTTATTCACTTTTCCCAGGAGGACCTGCAAAACAGGCGTGTAAATTTGCAGGGCTTCCAAAACCAACAGGATGCGTATAAAAAGGTTACGATTGAAAAAGTAAGAGGTAGAATTTTTACTTACTACCCTTACTTTTTTAATTGTGTGAGAAGAGTCGAGAAGGGTTTATCTAAAAGACTCTATTACAGAACTAAAAGCCCGCAACATTTAAAGGGTTTTCAATTTTTTTTGCTATTTCAGTAGTGTAAATTTTATGTTTTACCCTTGCTGTATATGAAGCTGAATGATCTGTTACACAAAAAAAGATCAACTATTTTAAAAAGGTGGTTTGATCTTGTCCTTGAGACTTATCCTGCTGAAGCCTCTTTGTTTTTAAAAAATAAGAAGAACAGATTTGCCAACCCTGTCGGTTCCATCATCTCTGAAGGGATAGAAAATATTTTCGATGAGATTCTCCAGGGAACCAATCCTGAAGGGATCCCCCCTTTCCTTGATAATATTATCAGGGTAAGAGCTGTTCAGGATTTTTTGCCCTCTCAGGCTATTTCCTTTATTTTTCTACTTAAGGATGTAATCAGACAGGAATTATTGAGAGAGATTCGGCATAATGGAATTACTGAGGAACTCTTTCAATTGGAATCTCAAATAGACAATCTTGCCAAGCTCTCTTTTGATATATATATGAAATGCCGTGAGAAGATATATGAAATCAAGGCACAGGAGTTGAACAATCAGACATATTCCCTGTTAAAAAGGGCAAAGTTAATAATAGATTTAGAGGAGAGAGAGAGTTGTCCCAAGGGGGATAACAGTGAAAATCTATAAAGAAATGAGGTGAGGATACAATGAGTTTTGGGCTTTCTTTCTGGGTTTCTATCATTGCGGTTGCAGCGCTTATTTTGATCGCTTTCTTCGGGGTTGGGGCAGCACACCTGAGCTACTTATTCGGGGTTATCATACCCTATGCTGCATTTGCTTTATTTATCGTAGGAATAATCTATAGGGTTCTCAGTTGGGCAGCGAGGCCTGTTCCATTCCGTATCCCTACAACTGCTGGGCAGGAAAAATCACTCCCATGGATAAAGCAAAATAAGATCGATAATCCTTTTACAGCCCTTGGTGTTTTTATAAGAATGGCATTCGAGGTACTTCTCTTCCGTTCCCTCTTCAGGAATACGAGAACAGAATTAGGAGGAGGGCCAAGGCTCGCTTATGCATCATCCAAGTGGCTCTGGATAGCAGCATTGGCATTTCACTATTCCTTCCTTATTATTTTAATCAGACACCTCAGGCTTTTCATCGAGCCAGTGCCTTCTTTAATAAAACTACTTGACACAGTCGATTCCTTCTGGCAGATAGGGGTGCCCCTGCTTTATATGACGGATATAGGTTTGCTGGCATCTGTGGTATATCTCTTTCTCAGAAGGGTTTTTATTCCACAATTACGTTACATCTCCCTTCCCGCAGACTACTTCCCTCTCTTTCTCATTTTCGGCATTGGAACTACAGGAGTCCTTATGAGGTATTTCTTCAAAGTGGATGTAGTGGGTATTAAGGAACTGGCGATGGGATTAATCAGTTTTAATCCTGTTATTCCTAAAGGGATTGGGGTTCTCTTTTACATCCATCTTTTTCTCGTTAGCACCCTCTTCGCCTATTTTCCTTTTAGCAAGCTCACGCACATGGCAGGGGTCTTCCTCAGTCCCACAAGAAACCTCGCTAATACCAATCGTGCTGAATTACATGTTAACCCCTGGAATTACCCTGTCAAGGTTCATACATATGAGGAATACGAAGACGAGTTTAGGGGTTTTATGAAAGATGCTGGATTACCAATAGAAAAGGAGGAATAGAGCTATGGCAGTGCAGAAACCAGAAGAACTTTCAAAGATTAGTTATAAGCCACCTAAAACAGCATGGATGGATACTCCCGCTGAACTGAGAAAAGGTATGTTCTGCTGGGGTAATAAGGAAAAAAGCCTTAGAGCCGTTGATTTTCCAAATGTGAGGGCATGGTCGGTAGCTGATGAGGACTGGAAACTACCTGAAAACTGGAAAGAGATATTCCTTGAAGGGTTAAAAG
>CAZXCW010000056.1:0-14507 GCA_964639385.1 uncultured Nitrospiraceae bacterium | reverse complement strand
GAGTAAAGGTGGTAGGGAAAGAGAGAGAAAATAGAAGTCCAATTTATTTTTCTTGAAAGGAGGAGAATATGAAAGGAGAGGTTGTGCTTATAACCGGTTCCAGTTCAGGGATCGGAAGGGAAACAGCATACAGATTTGCACAAGCAGGAGCGAAACTCGTTCTAACTTATAACAGGGGGAAAACGAGGGGTGAACGGGCCGAAAGGCATTGCCGGAAGTTCGGAGCAGAAGATACCCTGCTTCTCCATCTTGATGTGATGGATGACAGAAGCATTTCGGATGCTGTCAGAAGGGTTCTGAAGAAGTATGGCAGAGTAGATTTCCTCATCAATAATGCGGGGACGGGATTTTTTGTTCTTTTCAGGGAGCATACAAAGAATGACATCGAGAGACAGATCAGGACGAACCTCGAAGGCCTCATCAAGTTGACCCGTGCCTTTCTTCCTCATATTAAGAAAGGGATAATCAACATAGCGAGTGCCGCAGGCAAGACCGCCTATGCAGAGATGTCTGTTTATTGCGGGACGAAGTTCGGGGTTCGAGGCTTCACGCAGGCTCTCGCTGAGGAACATCCCCATCTCAGGGTTTGCTGTGTCAATCCCGATATGACAGCTACAAGACTCACCGGATATGAAGGCCGACCTCCTTCGGAGGTGGCAGAAGTTATTTTCAAGGCCGTATCAGGCACGATAAAAGTAGCGCCAGGCGGGGATGCAGATGTGTGGAAGATAATGAAATGAGAAACCTTAGAGAATATCTTTCATAACATATTCTCCTGAAGATGCAGAGAAAAACCATCCTGCAAAAGAGGCAAAGGAAAAGTACAAGGAAAGTGAAAGGGGAAAAGATAAAAAATCGTATTAAGGCTGATAAGTCAAAAAGGAGGTGCATATGGTTAAGACAGATACGATTTCTTTGAATACAAGGGGTTTTACCGATGTCCTCGATATAACCGATAAGGTAGCTTCAATACTAAACCATTCAGGAATCCAGAATGGCCTAGTAACGGTTTTCTGTTCCGGCTCTACAGGGAGTATTACCACGATAGAGTATGAATCCGGTGTCATTCATGATCTGCAGAAAGCTATAGAAAAAATCATCCCTTCAAATATTCCTTATGAACATGATAAGAGATGGGGTGACGGCAATGGTTTTTCTCATGTTAGAGCAGCCCTCATAAAGCCTTCATTAACGATTCCGTTGGTAAAAGGTAATCTCACCCTGGGCACATGGCAGCAGATTGTCTTCATTGATTTTGATAATAGGGGAAGAAATAGGAATATTATTGTTCAGGTGGTTGGGGAGTAAGAGGCTCCATTTGATGTTTGGAAGATATAGCTTTAGACAGGCCCATATCCCGTATATCCCGAAATCAGGTCTGATTTGCCTTATATGAGTGCACTGAGCAAAAGGTCGGTTGCAACGGCAATGAGAGACAGTATAAAAATGATGGCATAGTTGATGTCCTCAAGAGAAAATCTGATCGATGAAAGGAGATAGAGAATGACCTCCCTGTCCTGTTTAGTGAGGCAAGCATTGGCCTTCACTTTTCCTATGAGTTCAAATCCTTCGATAGCCCTTTTCCTCTTTTTTGTAATCGCATAGCGGTAGAGGAAAAAGAAAAAATAGCCGACCGTTCCGACATACCAGACAGGTCTTACCCATGAGGGTTCTAAACGCTGAAACAGTATTATCGCCCTGAAGGCGATGGCAGAAAGAAGACCAAGGATAAAGAAACCATAGATGACATATTTTGGGACAACATGAGTTTTATTCTTCTCCATAGGAAAAAGATTATATCACATCTCTCATTATTGAATTGCTGAGCTTAGATTATTCATGGGGGCTCTGTTTCAATGATTGAAATCTGTGGATTCTCTAGTCAAGCCGGAGAATGACAGAATAAAACATCTGGAAATTGTTGTAATAATTCAATGCATTTACATAATGCAGATGTTGTGAAAAAATTTATTGTTCGATACCTTAGTGTACCTTTAACTGATGGTTATTGGAATATTTTTATGGATATAACCAATAAAGATATTCCCAATAAATCATCGAGTTAAATAAATTTTTGAGCAATGTCTGCATTATTTGGGTTAATCCGCACAATTGCTCAATCTCTATCTCTGAAAATTCCACTGCGGTGAGAGGTATTTTTTGACTTCAAGCTCCCTGGCAAGAGATGCTTCCTCATGTGAGGGAGGAGAAGAGATAAACCTTATGCTGAAGGTTTCTTCGAAAGAAACTCTTATCGCATTCTTGAAACTCTCAGTGTTTAAATCTGAAAGTATTTTTTTTAATCCGGTAAACTTCTTCCCTATTTCAGACGATTTGAGTCTGAATACCTTGGCGATTTCGTCCTCATCAATAATAAAGGGAATAGAACCCTGCTGAAGAAGGCCGCCGGGCCAGCGTTTTTGAGCTGAGCCTATAATTTTCTTGCTGTTGATAGTTATTTCTCCGTATGATGTTGACTGGAAGCAGAATGAACTTCTGCTGAAATTAGGTTCTCTCCGCAGTTTTAATTCTGATGCGAGTCCGATTTTTGAGAGGGCAAGACCAAAGGCCTTGCTAATTTTTTCATAACTGTCGAGTAAGCCTTTTGAGAAAACACCAGCGTCTGTCTTTACAGAAAAACTGTATGTAATCTCGTCGTCATGCAAAATTGCACGTCCTCCCGTAGGTCTTCTGACTATCGGGATGTCTTTCTCGATGCAATAATCTCTATTAATATCACGGGTCTTCTGAAAATATCCTGTGCTTACAGATGGTCTATCCCATCCGTAAAGTCTCAATGTCGTAAGAGAATGCCCCTTCTTAACTTCGGTGGCAATAGCCTCATCCAGGGCCATATTGTAGGAAGCCCTGCAGATGCCGATATCAATAAACCGCCATAAATCTACCATGGAAAACTATAATCGTTAGAACCATTTCAAATCAACACTATTACTTAAAGCCTTCTTCCTGATATACTATTCCATGAAAACAATATTATCTTTCTTTACTCTCATCACTCTCCTGGTTTTCACATATTCTGCTCTCTCTGCTTCTTCGGTCGATGAAGAAATACAAAAGATTCAGAAGGTTTATGAGAATGTCAGAGATATAAAAGGAAACTTTGTTCAGAAAAGTTACATAAAAGACTTAAAGCGCACTGATACATACAGAGGTCAATTCTTTATTAAGATTCCGAAGAAGTTGAAATGGGAGTATAAGGGAGAAGCACCCCAGGAGATTTTTGTCAATAATGATGAAATCATTGTATACCAGAAAAAGGAAAAGCAGGCATTTAAGGGTAAATTTGACTGGAAAACCTATGGCCAGGCACCAATAGCCCTTTTGAGTGGATTTGGAAGAATTCAAGAGGAGTTCTCTTTATCCAAAAATGACGGGTATCTCCTTTTGAAGCCCAAAAACCCAATGGGAAGTATTACCTCTATAGAAATTGAAACTTCTAAGGATGAATTTCCGATAAGCTCTTTCATAATAAAAGATTCACATTTAAATAAGATAGAGATAACACTTAGAAATGTAAAAGTTAATACTGGGTTGACAGACGGATTGTTTAAACCTTCCTTACCGGAAAGTATAAAGATATATGAGCATAATTTTGGGGATTGACACCTCATGTGATGACACAGCAGCAGCTATTGTCGAAAACGATAAGAAGGTCTTATCAAACATTATTTCTAACCAATCGGAGATACATAAAAAATACGGTGGTATTGTGCCTGAACTTGCATCCCGTCGGCATATAGAGATGGTATGGCCTGTTGTTGATGAAGCATTAAAGGCAGCAAGTATCGAACTGGGAGACCTTTTCGGGGTTGCTGTATGCCATGGTCCTGGCCTGATAGGCTCTCTCCTTGTAGGCTGTTCTTTTGCAAAGGCTATTTGTTATTCAAGGGGAATTCCCCTCGTTGCGGTTAACCATCTCGAGGGCCACATATTCTCTTCATTCCTTGAGGAACCAAGGCCATCTTTTCCATTCTTGGCTCTCATCGTTTCAGGAGGACATACATGCCTTTATAGGGTAGACGGCTTTGGTAGATACCGGGAACTTGGTAGAACAAGGGATGATGCAGCAGGTGAGGCATATGATAAGGTCGCAAAGCTACTCGGTCTCGGATACCCTGGTGGCCCCTTAATAGAAAAATTTGCACAAGATGGAAACCCAAGGGCGATAGACTTTCCAAGGACTTATCTACCAGAATCCTTTGATTTCAGTTTCAGCGGATTGAAAACGGCCGTCCTAAATTTCGTAAGAAAATCGGTCAGCAATCAGCAGTCAAATCCCCCCACTCCCCTTTTTACAAAAGGTGGGGGTAAGGGGATTACTAACCTGTCACTTGTCACTCGTTACTCAACACTGGCGGATATTGCTGCCTCTTTTCAGGCGTCTATAATTGATGTTCTTACAAGGAAAACAGAATGGGCAATAAAAAAAGAGGGGGTAAAGAGGGTTGTCCTTACAGGCGGAGTAGCTGCAAATAACGAGTTAAGAAAAAGGATAAAAAAGATGGGAAACGAAAGGAAAGCGGAAATCTTTATACCCTCTATATCTTTATGCACTGACAATGCAGCTATGATTGCTGCTGCAGGATATCATCATCTTGAAGCGGGAAACATTGCAGGACTCGATCTGAATCCAAAGGCCTACATGATGCTTTGAACGATAAACTAACCTGTATATTCATAAAATTGATGACGGATGTAGTATTTGAGCGGCTTTAAATTCTTTCGAAGAAAGAATAAAACCGCTCAAATGCAGTCTCCTTCTGAAAGCACACAGAGATAATGAATAATATAGGTTAAATTTACCCGGTAGTCAAATCAGTTTCCACATCAAGGGTAATTTCAACATCTCTGCCAACCATGACGCCGCCTTCCATGGTCTCATTCCACGTCATACCAAAATCTTCACGATTGATTATGGTCGTCACAGAAAAGCCAAGGCTCGTTGCGCCGAACGGGCTTTTTATAGGACCGGCATACTCCACCTCCAAGGTAACAGGACGTGTGACCCCACGGATTGTTAAATTACCATTTAATTTGAAATGGTTGTTGCCAGTGATTTTTCCAACTTCCATACTCTTAAAAAGGATTTTTGGATATTTTTCTACATCAAAGAAATCCGGACTTCGGAGATGGTCGTCACGCTTTTTAATTCCTGTGCAGATACTTGCAACATCTATTGTAGCTTCTACAGATGCAAGAGTAATATTAGCGGGATCAAAGTATATCGTGCCTTCAATTTTATTGAAATGACCGTGAACATTTGCAATCATAAGGTGTCGTATCGCAAACATCGCGACAGAATGGTCAGGATCAATGACCCATTTAGCCATAATTTATCCTCCCTTTATTAATTTACGCTCGATAGATTACTTTTGTTCGGGATACTTAAGCATAAATTATCTTAAATAATTATATCATCTCGATAAATTATATGTGACAAAAACTGCTGTTCTTAATGTGCCTCGAGTGGATGAAAGAAAAAAGCTTTACCTAATATATAATCAGGAGGCGATAATTTTGTGGCATTTTGCATGTCCAAAACGACAAAACTTGTCATAATTTATTGTTCCAGTTTTGTCCGTATCATTTTTTTATTATAATTCAATACATTATAGATGATATTATTGGCATGGAATATGCTTTTTAAAACTATAGAATTAAAGGCATCGGGCATGGTACAATTATTATATATTAAAAAAATAAATTTTTATAAAAATTAAACATACTTTATAGTACTTTCTTCGTTGAGAGGATAGAAATGGGATCACATTCAGACACTAAAGGCAACGGAAACAAGATAAGGGATAAAAGGAAAAATTTGCGTCAAGATTTTTCCTTTGCAGTTCTGGAATATGTTTTAAATTCTGGTAATAACCATGAGGCCTATATAGGTTTTACACTTAATGTCAGTGACTCTGGTCTATGCTTTTACACGCCGAAATTACTTAACGAAGGGCAGAAGATAACAATCAAGGGTGCATACCCTATACCTTCTAAAATAGCAGTGGTAAAGTGGATTGAAAAATATGATGACGTTTTCTACAAAGTAGGCTTGGTTTTTATATAAATTCCAATAGCTTTTGTCTCCTCCAAATCCTTTTTATCCCTATCTCAAGTTTCTATATCTATGTTTTTGTGTGGCGGATTAATTATTTATACCTCATTTACTCAGCAATTACGGTAATATAAATAACAAAGAAAACATTTTCCCAGACCGGATTATTCATAAATTTGATTGGGGGATATAGTGTTCGAGCGGATTTAGTCGCATCGACTACTCGGTCTCAACTCGTAGAGAGGGTCGAACCTTCCAAACGTATTCGGGATTCGGGACGAGACGAATACGCCGAAGGCGGAGGCCGAGAATGCTATATCTCCAATTCTTAAACATTAGAGAAATTAAAAAGAGGTTAAACAAAAATGAAGGCAATGGTGCTAAATAAGATTTATAAGCTTAAAGAAAATCAGCACCCCTTAGAACTTATGGATTTGCCGGATCCTGTTCCAGAAGAAAGTGGAATTTTAGTAAAGGTCTCGGCCTGCGGTGTCTGCCATACCGAATTAGATGAGATTGAAGGAAGAACTCCTCCCCCTAAATTTCCTATCATTTTAGGTCATCAGATTGTTGGAGAGGTAAAAAAGGTAGGCAACAAGGTAAGCAAATTTAAGATTGGCGATAGAATCGGAATTGCCTGGATTTATTCTGCCTGTAGAATGTGTAAGTTCTGCATTGAAGGTAATGAGAACCTGTGTGAAAAATTTAAAGCAACAGGCAGGGATGTAAACGGGGGATATGCCCAATATGCGACAGTTTCAGAAGATTTTGCCTTCAGAATCCCTGATTTATTTTCTGATTTAGAAGCAGCTCCACTTTTATGTGCTGGGGCGATCGGCTACCGATCTCTGCGGCTTACTGGACTGAGAGACGGAGAATCCTTGGGACTTATTGGGTTTGGAGCCTCAGCCCATTTAGTTATTCAGATGGTTAGGTACAAATATCCAAACTCTAAAATTTTCGTCTTTGCCAGAAGTGAAGATGAAAGAAACTTTGCAAGGGAACTGGGTGCTTTTTGGACCGGTGGGGTTGAAGATGAGTCGCCAGATAGACTGAGTTGTGTCATCGATACTACACCAGTCTGGAGGTCAGTAGTTGAAGTCTTAAAGAATTTAGAAAGAGGAGGAAGGCTGGTTATAAATGCCATTCGTAAAGAAGATGCGGATAAAGATTCCCTTTTAAAATTGGATTACCCCCGCCATCTCTGGCTTGAAAAGGAGATTAAGAGTGTAGCCAATGTTTCAAGACGAGATATCAATGAATTTTTGCTGTTAGCTGCTGAAATTCCAATCAGACCAGAGGTTCAGGAATTCAGATTAGAGGAAGCGAATAAAGCATTAGTTGAACTCAAGGAGAGAAAAATTCGTGGGGCAAAAGTTCTAAAGGTTAATTAAGATCATAATTAAACCTTCTCTTTTTGGTATATATATCTGTTGTTCTCAACAAAATGGCTTTTTGCTGGTATAATAGTCAGACAAAAATAGGATTCTGAGTGGGAGTTCTTAGGAATGGGAGAGCTTGAAAGATTAAGAAAAGAGATCGATGAGATCGATATTGAAATACTTAGACTTCTCAATAAAAGGGCGGAGACTGTTATAAACATTGCCCATATTAAGCGCAATGAGAAAGCGAAATTTTATTCCCCTGAGCGTGAAAGAGAGATTCTCGAACGCCTTACCGCGCTTAATAAAGGGCATTTCCCCAACGATACACTGAAAGTCATATACAGAGAAATTCTCTCTGCTTCCCTTTCCCTCGAGGGACCACTAAAGGTCGCATATTTTGGTCCGCAGGCGACCTTTACGCACCTTGCGGCATTGAGACATTTCGGCTCATCTGCCTCTTTTCTGCCTGTGGAAAGTATTAAGGGAGTATTCGATGCTGTCGACTCTGGCAAGACAGACTTCGGGGTTGTGCCTATCGAAAACTCAAATGAGGGTGTTGTTAGTTCCACCCTCGATTTATTCATAGACTATGATCTCAAAATCTCTGCAGAAGTAATGCTTGAGATATCCCATAACCTCCTTTCGAAAAGTGGAGATAAAGCAAAAATTAAAAGGGTTTATTCAAACCCACAGGCTACTTCACAATGCAGGCGATGGCTTGAGTCAAACCTGCCCGGGGTTCCGCTACTTGAATCCACAAGCACAGCAAAAGCAGCAGAGATTGCGTCCCGAGATGAAGAAGTAGCTGCAATAGCGAGTGAGGTGGCTGCAAAGGTCTATGACCTACATTTTATTGAAAAAGATATCGGCGATAGTAGGTATAATTTTACGAGATTCCTGGTCATTTCGAAAGAGTTTCCTCCAAAGACGGGAAAAGACAAGACATCCATAATGTTTTCGATCAAGGATAAACCAGGAGTCCTCCATGATATCCTTTCGCCTTTTAAGAAGGCAAAGATAAACTTGACAAAGATAGAGTCAAGGCCATCAAGGAGAAAAGCATGGGAATATATATTCTTTGTAGACATGGAGGGGCATATTGATGACAGAAAGGTTAGAAAGGCGATTGATAACATAAAAGATAGCTGCCTTTACATAAAGATTCTTGGTTCCTATCCTCATGGTGGAACTTGATGATTAAACCCCCGGATTATATTTCGAACCTCAAGCCTTACATACCTGGAAAACCGATCGAGGAGCTTGAAAGGGAAATCGGCATCAAGGGCTCTATAAAACTCGCTTCCAATGAAAACCCTGTTGGACCTTCACCGATGGCTCTGAGGGCTGTTATGGATAGCTTGAAAAGTTCAGATCGATCAAACAACATCAATAGATATCCTGATGGCAGTGGATACTTTCTTAAAAAGGCATTGTCAGAAAAGTTTTCTGTCAGAGAAGATGAACTGATTCTCGGTAATGGATCTAATGAGCTAATCGATATTGCTGTAAGGACTTTTCTCCAACCTGGTGACGAGGCTATTATGGCCCACCCATCCTTCATTGTCTATCCCATGGCTGTTCAGGCAATAGGCGGGAGGGCAGTCCAGATATCTTTGAGGAATTACACGCATTGCCTTGATGCAATGGCGGATGCAATTATCAAGAAAACAAAAATGATTTTCATAGCAAATCCGAATAATCCCACTGGCACCATAAATAAAAAAGATGAATTTGACCGTTTATTGGATAGGGTTTCAGAAGGTATACTAATCGTGGTTGACGAGGCATATCGTGAATATGTGACAGATCCTGATTATGCTGACAGCATGAAGCATTTCAGGGCTAAAAGAGATATACTGGTGCTCAGGACTTTTTCGAAGATCCATGGTCTTGCGGGTCTCAGGATTGGCTACGGGATTGCAAGAAGGGATATAATCCTGGAGTTGAATAAACTCAGGCCACCCTTTAACACAAGTTCTTTAGCTCAAAAGGCAGCTGTATATGCCCTCGAAGATGAGGCTCATGTAAGGTATTCTCGGGAAATAAATGAAAAGGGCAAAAGATATCTTTATAGAGAGCTCGATTCTCTTAATCTAAAATATGTTCCCACAGAGGCAAATTTTATATATATACTTTTGGGCCGGGATTCAAATTTATTGTACAATGAAATGCTAAGACACGGTGTGATCGTCAGGCCAGTAGGGCCTAAAGAGATAAGGGTAACCATAGGTCTTCCCGAGGAAAATGAGAGGTTTATTGAGGCATTAAAAGACGTAATGGGTAATGAATAATGGGTATTAAACGGGAACATTCGTCACTCGTCACGGATTACACATTACGAATTTTGGAGGAATAAATGGATATTATTGTTTTGAAGCCAGTTGCAACTGAAGAGGATATAAGGCGTATCGTAAAAAAACTCGAAAGCCGTGGTCTGAAGGCAAATATTTCAAAGGGTACTGAGAGAACTCTGATCGGTGTTATCGGTGATACCTCAAAAATAGCGGAAGAGGAAGAGGATGCTATAAGGGTGATGCCGGGTGTAGAAGATGTAATGAGAATACTCAAACCCTATAAGCTTGCAAGCAGGGATTTCAAGGCAGAGGATACGCTTATAGATATAAAGGGGAATGTTATCGGTGGTAAAAAAATACAGGTGATAGCAGGCCCATGCGCTGTTGAGAATAAGACGATGATAATAAGTATTGCAGAGAAGGTCAAGGATGCTGGCGCGTCATTCCTTAGGGGAGGTGCCTTTAAGCCACGTACTTCTCCCTACTCATTCCAGGGACTCGGCGAGGAAGGGCTTCAATACTTGGCAGAGGCGAGGAAAAAGACCGGCCTTCCGATTGTAACGGAACTAATGGATCCAAGAGACATCAGTGTCATTTTAGAGTATGCTGATGTAATACAAATAGGGGCAAGGAACATGCAAAATTTCAGGCTTCTCCTCGAAATAGGTACATGCGACAAACCTGTTCTGCTTAAACGGGGATTATCGGCAACAATAAAAGAATGGCTTATGGCTGCAGAGTATATAATGTCAAGGGGTAACCAGAACGTAATCCTCTGCGAAAGGGGTATAAGAACCTTTGAGACTGCAACCAGGAATACCCTTGACATCAGCGCAGTACCTATCCTTAAGCAACTTACCCATCTCCCTGTTGTTGTTGACCCAAGCCATGGCGTAGGCAAGTGGGATCTTGTTGCTCCCATGTCAAAGGCCGCTATAGCTGCAGGGGCAGATGGACTTGTCATAGAGGTCCATATAAATCCGGAGGAGGCATTATCGGATGGAGAGCAGTCTATAAAACCTGATGCATTTAAAAAGCTAATGCAAGAATTAAAACCTATAGCTTCTGCTGTTGGAAGGGAAATATGAGTAAAGGGACTGAGCCCTTTTTTGACAGAGTAACAATCCTTGGTGTTGGATTAATAGGCGCATCTTTTGCCCTTGGAATGAAGAAATATAAACTTTGTAACCATCTCATTGGACATGGCAGGAAGATCGAGAACCTACAGAGAGCAAAGGATATAGGAATAATTGACGCCTTTGAACCTGATCCTGCTAAGGCATGTAGCGGCTCTGATCTTGTATTATTCGCAACCCCTGTAGGAAGTTTTACCGAAATTGCAGAAAGGATCCGTCTTTCTTTTAAAAAGGGTACTTTGGTTACGGATGTTGGGAGTGTAAAAGGGAGGCTGGTTTACGATATGGAGGCACTTATGCCTGAGGGTGCTTATTTTATCGGTGGGCACCCGATAGCAGGCAGCAACTATTCAGGGATTGATGCGGCAACAGCCGAAATCTTTAGGGGCGCAAAGTGTATTCTTACTCCTACTGAGAAGACCAATGTAAATGCCCTCGAAAGGCTTTCCCATGTATGGAAAACTTTCGGCTGTACTGTAGAGCAGATTGATCCTGATGAACATGATAGGATATATGCAATGGTGAGCCATTTACCCCATCTCCTCGCGTATGCAATTGTAAATACTGTAGCAGATGTAGATAGTTCATATCTAAAATTTGCAGGCCAAGGATTTATGGGTACAACGAGGATTGCTCTAAGTTCTCCCGAACTCTGGCGTGATATATGTATTCTTAATCAGGATAATCTCCTTAAATTTATCGAGATATTCAAAAAAAATCTCGGAAGGTTAAGCCAGTATCTCAGGGCCTCTGATTTAAAATCCCTCGAAGGAGAATTCGAAAGGGCCCGGGCACTGAGGGAAGGTATTGGACAGAATTGACCTCTGCAAGGCAAAAAGTTTTAAAGGCGAACTTTACCCTCCACCTGATAAGTCTTTATCGCACAGGGCTATAATATTCTCTTCCCTGTCAAAAGGGAAAAACAGAATAAGAAATTTCCTCACGGCTGAAGATACAATTAGCACCCTTAATGCATTTAGGAAACTTGGCGTGGAAATTCAGAATAATTTAATCCCCACGTCCCCCCCTTCAGTAAAGGGAGGCTGGGGGGGATTTTCAGGTGAACTTATAATTAATGGGCTGGGATTATATGGCCTTAAAGAACCTTTCGATGTTATTGATTGTAGAAACTCCGGAACGACAATGAGGCTTTTATCAGGGGTGCTTTCAGGGAACCCATTCTTCTCTGTTTTGACGGGAGATGAGTCCTTGATACAAAGACCGATGTCACGAGTCATTGTTCCTTTAAGGCAGATGGGTGCAGAGATAATGG
This sequence comes from uncultured Nitrospiraceae bacterium, assembly GCA_964639385.1. Lineage (GTDB taxonomy): Bacteria > Nitrospirota > Thermodesulfovibrionia > Thermodesulfovibrionales > SM23-35 > CAZXCW01. The sequence continues at coordinate 2,343 of CAZXCW010000056.1, read as the reverse complement.
CAAGGCTTGAAGATAAATACCCGCCTATTGCAATAAGAGGAAGAAGGCTTAAAGCGATTAAATATACTCTGCCTGTAGCAAGTGCACAGGTTAAATCAGCTATACTCCTTGCAGGCCTTTATGCAGAAGGAGAAACAGAAGTTATAGAACCTTTTAAGTCAAGGGATCACACAGAGCGTATGCTACCTTCCTTTGGTGCCAGAATAACGATTGAAGGTCTTCATATCAAAATTAAGGGCGGAACAGAATTAGAGGGGTTGGAGATTCAAGTACCAGGGGATTTTTCATCAGCCGCATTCTTTATAGTTGGTGCACTGCTGGTCAAAGACTCTGAGATTATTATAAGAGAGGTAGGAGTTAATCCTACAAGGACAGGACTCTTGGCTGTACTTAAAGAGATGGGGGGTTATATCGAAATCTCTAATATGAAATATGTATCAGGTGAACCTGTAGCAGATTTATATTGCAGAGGTGGTAAAGAACTGAAGGCTATACATATAACAAGTGACAAGATGCCAGCCCTGATTGATGAGTTTCCAGTCCTTTGCGTTGCTGCAACTTACGCTACGGGAACCACAACCATAAAGGGGGCAGAGGAGCTACGAGTAAAAGAGTCTGATAGGATAAAGGCCATGGCAACGGAACTCAGAAAGATGGGTGCAGAGATCGAGGAGTTTGAAGATGGCCTTAGCATCACTGGTAAGGGGAGATTAAGAGGCACAGTTGTAGAAAGCTACAACGATCACAGAATTGCAATGGCCCTTAGCATCGCAGCATTGATTGCAGATGGAACAACGACGATCAGTGATTTTTCCTCTGTTAATATATCATTCCCTGGTTTTTTAAACATTTTAAAAAAACTAACAACATGAATTATGAAAAAAGTTATTGCTATAGATGGTCCTTCAGGAGCAGGCAAGAGTACCATAGCAAAGCTTGTTGCGAAAGAACTCGGCTTCGATTATCTCGATACAGGCGCATTATATAGAGCTGTTGCTCTTGCACTAAGAAATAACGGCATAGAGTCAGAAGAAAGCGATAATAGGCTCAAAGATGTGCTTCTCAGGGCTGACGTTACCTTTTCCAACGGGAGGATTTTTCTTAATGGAAGAGATATTTCAGATGAAATAAGGTCAAAAGAGATTGACCATTATTCCTCTGTTTTTTCTGCACGAAAGGTCGTGAGGGATTTCCTTTTTAATATCCAGAGAAAAGCTGCTTTTACCAGTGATATTGTCGTTGAAGGTAGAGATACAACAACAGTCTTATTTCCAGATGCTTGGAAAAAAATCTACCTTGATGCCTCTCTTGAGGAGAGGGCTAAAAGGCGATATCTCCAGTTTAAAGAAAAAGGAATTTATAATAGTTTAGAAGAATCCAAAAGGGATGTGATGCGAAGGGACGAGAGGGATTCTAAAAGAGACATTGCTCCTCTTAAAAGGTCAGATGATGCTTTTATAATAGATTCATCAAACCTGTCTATAAGACAGGTACAAGAAAAGATAGTGGAGTTTATAAAATCTGGACATTAAATCATCTCTTATACCGATTTCTTAAAACATTTTTTGCTATTTTATTTAAAATTTTTAACAGACTTGAAGTGATCGGGCATGAAAATGTCCCGGAGAGAGGTGGTGTTATTGTGGCAGCAAACCATTTAAGTTACCTTGATCCTCCTGTTATCAGTGCAGCCTTAAAGCGACAGGCTACATATATCGCGAAGGAAGGGCTTTTTAGAACTCCCTTATTCGGCAAACTTATCAGGAATTTTTCGTTTCCTGTAAGCCGCGATAGACCACAATCTTCAACAATAAAAGAGGCCGTTACCAGACTTAGGGATGGTGAAATTGTAGTCGTTTTTCCTGAGGGAGGTCGGAGTCCAGATGGGAGTTTGCAGGGTGCTAAAAGAGGTGTAGGTATGATTGCAGTCGTAAGCAAGGCCACTGTTGTTCCAACACTTATCGAGGGAACGGACAATGCCCTACCTGTGGGAGCAAAGTTTCTACGGCCAGCAAAGATAAGGGTAATATTCGGTACCCAGTTGAAGATTGAGGAAAAAGAGACTGAGAGGTGTCTCCAAGAGAGGATAAGCAGGGAGGTGATGGAGAGGATCAAAAATTTAAAATTAAAAGGGCATCCGTCTCGGGCGGATTAACCAAATAATGCAGACATTGCTCAAAAATTTATTTAACATAAAATTACTATAAACCCCATGGTATTTAACAGAGCATAGTATTTTCGCTCATTCTCGGGCTATCGCCCTCCGAGGCTTTTGCCTCTTTATATTAGAATATTTTTGCTGGACTATCGGCAAAAGAAACCGCTCAAATACTATGCCCTGCC